>DASYNT010000191.1:0-43758 GCA_036008405.1 Xanthobacteraceae bacterium | reverse complement strand
TCGCGCTTCTCATCGCGGTTCCGGCAACGAATATAAGCGGAACCTTTTCTCATTGCGGCGGCGACGTAAAAGGCGGGCTGCTGAACTATCTGTTCGTGACCCCCGAGGTGCACCGCTGGCATCATTCCGCGCAGGTCCCCGACGGATACGGATACTCCTGCAATTACGGTGTCGAGTTTTCGTTCTGGGATATCATATTCGGAACGTTTTATTTGCCCGTGAAGGACGGTGTCGCGGAGCAACCGGAGCGCATCGGCTACCCCGGTGGTGGACTGCCCGACGAGAGCAACTACCTCAGGCTGTTGCTGGTTCCGTTGGGGCTGTACAAGCCGCTGGCCCGGCTCGGGCAGGTTGTGCGGATGCGCGGGAGACCCGAAGGCCAGCAGCCCGCCGAGTGATCGGCAATGCCCAGCCCAGATACAGTGCCGTTTAACCACGGCATTTTAAGCCAATCAGGGGAGCTGACCATAAGCGTGCGAATTGGTTGCGCTAAATCGTCTGCATGCGTTCGAGGGCGCGACGCACAATCTCCGGCTCACGCGCGATGACGGTGAGGTAGGCGCGCGCCGCAGCGTCCGGCTCGAAGCGTCCTTGTTCCCAATCGCGCAGCGTACTCACCGGAATATGATAGCGGGTGGCGAATTCCTCCTGCGAAAGACCGAGCGCGCGCCGTAGTGATTTGGTGCGCGGAACCCGGCGCATCTTGGCCAGCCGTTCCGGCGTCAATGGTTGCGCATTAGGGTCGGCTAAGGCAGCGGCGTGAATTTCCGCGTCGGTCAGCGCGTCGGCTTCGGTCCAGTCATGTCTCATCCTCTTCATGATACCTCCGTCGCTCAAAGGGTTCCGCCCGCCGGGCTGAAATGATCCTGATCGCGTTCCCGCTCATCGTGTAGGCGACGAACAAGAGGCGATTTTCGACCATGCCAAGCGCGCTGAAACGCTGCTCGCGTTCGTCTTGTCCTTCGTCGATCCACTCGATGATGAAGGGATCGGCGAACACGTCGCGCGCCTGTTCGAACGTAATCTTGTGGTGCCGACGATTGCTTGCCGCCTTGGCGTCATCCCATTCGAAATCATCGCTTTTCATATATACGGGTTACCCGTAGGATTCAACGATCGGCTTCCTACTCGGCGGATGTTCTCACATTTCGTTGCGCTCAATCCCATCTCAAATGGCATCTCGCATCTTGCGCTCCGCCCCAGATCGTCCGCCCAGCGGAACTCGCCTGCTGACGGCACAACCGTGCTGGTATGATTGCACCGCCAATCGCTGCTGTTCACCTCGGCTGTTCCCGTCAGGCTACTTTGCATGGGGTTGTTTTTCAAAAAAGTAAGTCCACCCGCCTCCGCCCCTTCAATGGGACCGGAAGTCTGGGGCGAGACGTGTTCTTGCGACGTGCCTGCCGACGCAGTTGCGCGTGTAGCCTCACGCCTGTTCCCGTTCCACCGCACGGGCGCCGATGTCGCGGCGGCAGAAGCCTTCCGGCCACACGATCCGTTCCACTGCCGCATAGGCGCGGGCGCGGGCCTCGGCCACGGTCTTTCCCGAGGCGGTGATGTCGAGGACGCGGCCGCCATTGGCGAGGATGCGGCCGTCTTCCCTGCGTGTGCCGGCGTGGAAAATCTCGACGCCTTCGATCGTCTCGGCCTCGCCGAGGCCGCCGATGACCGAGCCTCTCGCATAGTCGCCGGGATAGCCGTCGGCCGCCATCACCACGGTGAGCGCGACCTCGGGGTACCAGCGCAATGCGAAGTTCTTGAGCATGCCGTCGCGCGCCGCAATCAGCGCCGGAACCACGTCCGACATCAGGCGGGGCATCAGCACCTGGCATTCGGGATCGCCGAACCGCACATTGTATTCGATCAGCTTTGGCCCCTGCGCGGTGATCATCAATCCCGCATAGAGCACGCCCTTGTAGGGCGCGCCCATCGCCTTCATGGCGGCGAGCGTCGGCAGCACGATCTCTTCGAGCGCGCGCCGCTCCAGCGCCGGCGTCATCACCGGCGCCGGCGAGACCGCGCCCATGCCGCCGGTGTTGGGACCGATGTCGCCGTCGAAGGCGCGCTTGTAGTCCTGGGCGGTGGCGAGCGGCACCGCGTTCTCGCCGTCGCTGAGCACGAAGAGCGAGGCCTCCTCGCCGGCGAGGAACTCCTCGATGACGACGGCGCCGCCAGCTTCCCCGAGCGCGCCCCCGAACATCCTGTCGACCGCCGCCTCGGCCTCGGCCGCGGTCGCCGCCACCACGACGCCCTTTCCGGCGGCGAGCCCGTCGGCCTTGATGACGATCGGCGCCGTCATCCGTCGCAGGTGTTGCTTGGCTGGCGCCGCGGCATCGAAGCGCTCATAGGCGGCAGTCGGGATGTGGTTTGCCCGGCACAGATCCTTGGTGAAGCCCTTGGAGCCTTCGAGCCGCGCCGCCGCCCGGGTGGGGCCGAACGTCCTGACGCCGGCGGCTTCGAGGTCGTCGACGAGGCCAGCCACCAGCGGCGCTTCCGGGCCCACCACCACGAAGTCGACGGCCTTGGCCCGGCAGCAGGCGATGACCGCGCCGTGATCTGCGCAGTCGAGCGCGATGCATTCGGCTTCCCGGGCGATGCCCGCATTGCCCGGGGCGCAATACAAACGGTCCACCAGCGGGCTTGCTGCGATCTTCCAGGCGAGCGCATGCTCGCGTCCGCCGCCGCCGATGAGAAGAATATTCATTAATCGCCCCGCCGCGGGAAGAGTTGAGCGGCAGGTGGTGTAGCATGTTACCGTTTTGTCGCAATACGGCGCACCGCCGCGCACGGCCCGCCGTGTGGACAGCCGGCCGCCCGCCAGCCATGCGACTGGACCGGGCGCGCCGCGGCCGCTAGCAGATGGGAACTGCCCGTCAGGTCGGACCATCTTAGTCAGGCGCCACAGGCACCACGAGCACCAATGAACGAACCGCGCATCAACATTCCCGAATGGACGGTGTCCGAGCTTTCGGCGGCGCTCAAGCGCACCGTCGAGGACGCCTATGGCCATGTGCGGGTGCGCGGCGAAATCTCCGGCTATCGCGGCCCGCATTCGTCGGGACACGCCTATTTCGCCCTGAAGGACGAGACCGCCCGCATCGATGCGGTGGTGTGGAGCCGCGTGTTCGGACGCATGCGAATCAAGCCGGAGGAGGGCCTCGAAGTCGTCGCCACCGGCCGGCTCACCACCTTCCCCGGACGCTCCACCTACCAGATCGTGATCGAGACGCTGGAGCCGGCGGGCCTCGGCGCGCTGATGGCGCTGCTGGAGCAGCGCAAGCAGAAGTTCGCCGCGGAGGGCCTGTTCGACGAGGCGCGCAAGCAGCTTCTGCCGTTCCTGCCCGCCGTCATCGGGGTCGTCACCTCGCCGACCGGCGCCGTCATCCGCGACATCCTGCATCGCCTGTCCGACCGCTTTCCGCGCCGCGTCCTGGTGTGGCCGGTGCGGGTGCAAGGCGACGGCGCCGCAGAGGAAATCGCTGCGGCGATCCGCGGCTTCAACGAGCTGCCGGGCGGCGTCATGCCGCGGCCCGACCTTCTCATCGTCGCCCGCGGCGGCGGCTCGATCGAGGATCTCTGGGCCTTCAACGAGGAGATCGTGGTCCGCGCCGCCGCCGACAGCTTGATCCCGCTGATCTCCGCGGTCGGTCACGAGACCGACGTGACGCTGATCGATTTCGTCGCCGACCGCCGCGCGCCCACCCCGACCGCCGCGGCGGAGATGGCGGTGCCGGTGCGCAGCGAGCTCATCGACCGCATCGACAGCCTGGCGCGCCGGTCGCTGTCGTGTTGGACGCGCGCCCAGGACCATCGCCGCACCGAGCTGCGCGCCGCGGCCCGCGCATTGCCCTCCGCCGACATGCTGCTGGCGCTGCCGCGACAGCGCCTCGATGCGAGCGCCGACCGCCTGCCGCGCGCGCTCATCGCCAATGCCCAGGCCCACCATGCGGGCTTTACCCGAGTGGCGGCGCGGTTGACCCCGCACACCCTGCGGATTCCGATCCTGCGCAACCGCGAGCGGGTGCTCGGCCTCGCCGGCCGCGCCGGCCAATGCATGCGGGTGCATGGCGAACGCCGCCGCGACCGTTTCGCCGCGGTGGCGGCCCGGCTCTCCGCCGGCCTGCGCGCCAATGCGGAGGCCCAGCGCGTGCGCATCGCACGCAGCCGCGAGCGGATCGATGCGCTGAGCGCCCGTGCCGCGCGTGCCGCGGCGACCTTGATCGACCGCCGCCGGGCGCGGCTCGATCGCGCCGGCCAGCTGCTCGACGCATTGTCCTATCACGGCGTGCTGGCGCGGGGATTTGCGCTGGTGCGCGCCGAGGATGGCCGGCCCCTGCGCGCCGCGGCGGCAGTGAGCCCGGGACTGCGGCTCGACATCGAATTCGCCGACGGACGCGTCGGCGCGACTGCCGACGGCGCCACCGTCGCAGGCAGCTCCGCCGGGGGCACCCGGGCGCCGGTTGCGCGCGGGGCCGTGGCCGATCCGGGCAGGCCGAAACCCCGGCGCGCCGTCAACCCCGGGCAAGGCTCGTTGTTCTGACCGATCGCGGTGACGCGGACGGGATCGGCATGCACGCACCGCCTTTGCGATGGTGCCGGTCCCTCTTGCTTTCAACGCCCTTTTTCAGGGGAGGTGTACGCCTTTCGGTGTGCACCTCACCTGCCTTTTACGAGAACCGCTTCATCGCGCCAGCCATTGCGGCACCCGCTTCAGGGCATCGGCCCGCGCGGTGGCGTTGGTGCCGGAATGGAAGCGCCCGGAGCCGTCGGCCGAGAAGGCCGAGCCGGCGCGGATCTGCGGGGGGCGGGACGGGTGGTCGAAATCGTGGAAGGCACCGGGATAGACGATGATGGAAGCCCGTGCACTGCGCCCCCTGGCGCCGGCCACCATGCGCTCGCATTCCTGCACCGAGGTCCAGTCGTCCAGTGCGCCGACCAGGATCAGCGTCGGAACGCGGGCGCTCCAGGCGGTGTTCTCCAGGCGGCGGCAGCCGGGATAGAACACCACGGCGGAGCGAAAATCCGACCGTTCCTCGTGCCCGGGACGGGGTCGCACGGCCCACAAGACGCCGGTGGCGCCATTGGACCAGCCCAGCAACGAAATCCGATCGGCCTTCACCTCGGGCTGCGTCTGCAGCCAGCGCCGCGCCGCCGTCGCATCGGCGACGCGCTCGCGATCGGTCCGCACCGGCTGATTGCGGACGGCGCATTGATTGCCGAGGCCGCGGGAGCCGTAGCTGTCGGGAAAAAGCACCACGAATCCGGCCTTGACGAGCTGCAACGCCCAGTCGCGGTAGCGCGTGGCGATGGTTCCCGATGCGTTGACGAGGCCGCCGCAATTATGCATGGCGACGACCGCGGGAAACGGCCCCGGCCCGTCGGGGCGGTACAGGAAGCCTTTGATGGCCAGGTCGCCGTCACGGAATTCGACCGGCTCCGGGCCGGCGGCCATGGCGACGCGTCCCGCCAGCAGGAGCGCCAGCAGGCCGGCCGAGGCAAGCAAAGCGAGGCCACGCATCGGGACATACCCAGAGTGTCGGTAAGATTGTATAACACGAATGCCCGGAGGCAGAATGATGCCCGGCATAGTAACTTTCGCTCCGGGGTAAATGGTGTTCGCGGGCTGCGGCGGATTGCCCCGCATGTCACGAAATGGGAGGAATCGATGAAACGTGCTGCGAAACTGCTGGTGGCGGCGGCCATGTGTATCGTCGCCCCGGTATTGACCCTTGCACAGACGTCCGGGGAAAGCGGCCTGCCCCGGTTCCAGGTCGACGCGTTGTGGCCGAAGCCGCTTCCGAATAACTGGATCCTCGGGCAGGTCTCGGGCATCACGGTCGACCGGTTCGATCGCATCTGGGTGGTCCAGCGGCCGGGCTCGCTCAGTCCGCGGGAGCGCGCCGCCGAGCAGAACCCTCCCGTGTCCAAGTGCTGTGCCGCCGCTCCGCCGGTCCTGGTGTTCGACCAGTCCGGCAACCTGGTGAAGAGCTGGGGCGGCCCCGGCCAGGGCTACCAGTGGCCGAAAGTCGAGCACGGCATCTATATCGACGGCAACGACTTCGTCTGGCTCGCCGGCAGCGGCGACAAGGATGGCCAGCTCCTCAAATTCACCATGGACGGCAAGTTCGTGATGCAGATCGGCAAAGCCGGCGAGGGCCATGACAGCAATTCCACCGAGCGGCTCGGCTCGCCGGCGGATGTCGCGGTCGATGTCGCCGCCAAGGAGGTCTTTGCCGCCGACGGCTATGCCAATCGCCGGATCGTGGTGTTCGATTCCGAGACCGGCGCCTACAAGCGGCACTGGGGCGCCTACGGCAAGAAGCCGAGCGACGAGAAGACGCCGCCCTACGACCCGGCGAAGCCGGCCTCCGCCCAGTTCGGCAACCCGGTGCACTGTGTTCGCATCGACAAGGACGGCCTCGTTTACACCTGCGACCGCACCAACGACCGCGTGCAGATCTTCCGCAAGGACGGCACGTTCGTCTCCGAGCATTTCTACGAGAAGAACACCCGTGCCACCGGCTCGGTCTACGAACTCGTGTTCTCGCCGGACCAAGCACAGAAATACATCTACATGGTCGACGGCGCGAACGGCGAAGTGCGGATCATCGACCATGCCAGCAAGGAAGTGCTCGGACGGTTCGGCCGGGTTGGCCGCCAGGCCGGCGAGTTCACCGCGGCACACAACATCGCGGTCGACCATCAGGGCAACATCTACACCGCCGAGGTGGCGACCGGAGAGCGCATCCAGCGGTTCCGGCGCCTGGACCTGCAGAATTAAGCCGCCGGTGAGCATGATTCCCGAAAGGTCGCAGACTTTTCGGACAATGCTGCTCGAAGTAAATGGCCTCGGAGCGCCGTCCAACGCAAAGGACAGCGCTCCGGCCGCGGTCTCGGACCTCGCGCCGTTCCTGTCGCTGGAGTTCGGCGCGAAGACTGCTGTTTTGATCGCGTGGGCCATGTTCGAGGCGGCCGAATGCCGTTAACGTCGAACTTACCAGGCGCAAAAGGAGAGCTGGGCGCGCGTCGTCGCGTTACAATTCTGCTTACCAGTTGCGTCCATAACTCGCATCGAGCGCCCGTTCGGCAGGTCGCGCTGCGAGGACGGTCGGCGAGATCGGCCGGCGCGCCCGGTGCTTGCGCTTAGCGCGACGGCGGGCGACGGTACGTTCACCGATTCCTCAGCCTGGAATGCAGGAGATATCATGAGAACCATTGCGATCATGGCAGCCGGCGCCGGCGCGCTGCTGACCGCGCTCATCGTCGGCGGATCATGTTCGCCGGCGCGCGCCGCGGATGTGCCGTCCTACTTCAAAGAGATCGTCGGCAGCCAAACGGCGGGGCCTGCCGAGATCGGGACGAAGAACATCCTCCAGCTCAACACGACCATGTTCGAGCTTTACGGCGATGCCGGTCAGGTGTTCAGGAAAAACATCCTGGCACAGCACCCGCTGATCCTCGGCCTGTTCTCGGGGGCCGGGGGACGGTTCATCCTCTACCGCCCCGGGCTGGCGCCGCTCGATGCGCCGCCGGTGCCGATCGTCTATCAATTGCTCAAATCCGTCGGCCACAGCACCATGGCGCTGGCCGAAGTGGTCGTTCCCTATCTCGACAGCCCCGGCGACCTGAGCTGGCGCGGCTCGCTGGCGGCGTACCGGAACCGCATGCAGTCCGCGCTCGACGGCCTCGATGCGAGCCCGATGCGGGACGACTGGCGGCCGAACAACCGCAGCATTCTGCAGAACAACATCGCGTTCATGGACGAATGCCTGAGGAACAACGTGATCTCGGCCGACGCGCTAGCGGACTTCGCCAAGCGGCAGTCGCCGCTGCTGAAGAAGAACATCGCCTGGGCGGCGCAGACCCAGGTCGCCCACTGGATGGACGTGATCGGCGGCTGGAAACAGATGCTTGGCGCAGACTGGGACAAGACCTACGCGGCGAGCAACACCATCTACGTTGCCCGCCAGAACAACATCCTGTTCAGCGTGCTGGCGCAGTTCTTCGGGCCGGAGGCCATCAACGACCGGCTGATGCTGATCGAGACGGTCTCGTTCACCACGACCCCTGACGACATGCTGGACGCGCTGACCCGGATCATCTCCGACCGGTCCGTCGGCGCTGCGTTCTTCGGCAACTACCACCTCATGGACTACGAACTGATGGGCGGCGACGCACGCCAGGCGATCATCGATGAAGACGGCAAGCGCAACATCGCCGTGACGCTGCCGCCCCAGGTGCCGTTCGGCTCGCACCAGTGGCCGACCTTGATCACGCCCGGGCCCGGCGCCAAGAGCCTGGCGGACCTGCCGTGAATCTCAGTGCCGCGATCGAGATCGCGAAGCGGCCGGCCCGCCGCGCCGGCCTCGTCGCGGCAACAGCGCTTTGCCTCGCCGGTCAGCTTCCGGCCGCGAGCTGGGCCCAAGGCGGGATCAATGCCGGAACCGGTGCCGCCGGGGCAAATGCCGGACTCGATGCGGTCACGGGATTTCCCCGCGACCCCGTCCATGTGGCCGCCTGGCCGGCGGGCAGAAAGGTCGCGGTCAGCTTCGCTTTGTTCGTCGAGGAGTTCGGCTTCGGCCAGGGCCCGGTGTTCCGCCCGGACCTCGCGACCCGCAATCCGGACCTCGTGAACGAGGCGTTCCGTCAATATGGGATCGACTGGGGCATCGCGCGCGTCGGGCGGCTCTTCAAGGAGTTGAAGGTTCCGCTCACGGTCGTGCTGAACGCGGAATTTCCCGGCAACCACATGGCGGTATGGCAGGAGTTCCGAACGGCACAGCCGGATGCGCCGATCGTCGCCCATGGCATGAACAACACCAGCCACATGCTGCCGCTGGGGCGCGGCCTCGCCGAGCAGAAAGCCTATGTACGCCGCACGCTCGACCTGATCGCCGCCACGACCGGGGTCAAGCCCGCTGGCTGGTCGAGCCCGAGCGTTTACTCCAACGGCGACACCATGCAGGCGGTGGCGGCCGAGGGCATCGCCTACACCCTCGACCAGATGGATTCCGACATCATTTCACGCCTGAAGACGCCGGATGGCGCAGTGGCGCTGCTGCCCTATCCGGTCGGCACGGTCGACATGGGCCAGCTTCTGGCGCGGGCGAAGACGCCGAGAGAGATCGAGATGCTCTGGCTCGACTACGTGCTGGAGCTTGCCGACGAGGCCCGCGCCGACCCCGCGCGAGAGGCCACCACGGTGGTGATCGGAATCCACCCCTTCGTGGTCGGCACCCCGGACGGCGCGGCGGCCCTGCGGCGCGTGCTCCTGCGCCTCAAGACCGATGACGCGGTCTGGCTCACCGACACCGGCGCGATCATGGCGGCCGGCCTGAAATGACAGGGCGCACGGGGCGTGCACGGGCCCCCGGAGGGAGCGACTCCAATCCGGTCAATCCGCCGACGTCCTATTCAGCCGCCTGAAAACGGCTTCGGGACCGGCATAGGGCTCCTGGCGCTCCACGCTCCAATATTTGAGCTCTTCGAGCGGAATCGGAGTGCCGGTGACGGCGCAGCGCACGAACGCGCCCGGCCGTATCACCCGGAAGTCGCCGTCGAGGTACTTCACCTCCGCTTCGCCCGCCGACGGCGAATGTGGGTCGAAGCGATTGAGCACGAAGACCTCCCGGCACCATTGCGCTGCGCTCCGCATGGCGAAGCGTTCTCAAGATAATGATTCCGGGCGCGAGGTTAAAGCCTGATTTGCCGTGACCATCGGCAGCGAGTCCGCGGCCTGCCGCGCGCCGAGCGCCCCGAGCACCATCCGTTCGAACCCGGCGGGGTCGCCGAGCGTCAGCGTCACCGGCAGCGTGGTGGTGCGTGCCACCAACTCGCGGGCCCGCGGATCGCCGGCAAGCCGCGCCAGGTCCTTTTCGGTCGTGACCGGCATCAGACGCTCGCGGTCGGCCAGGGCGAGCAGTGCGGCGACTTCGCGTTCCGTAAAGCGATGATGATCGGCAAAGCCGCGGCGGGCCACTACCGCGACGCCGCCTGCTTCGAGGGTGGCGAAGAACTTGTCGGGATCGGCAATGCCGGCGAACGCCAGCACCCGGGCGCCGGCAAGCGTGGCGATGACGGTGGGGTCGGGGGCGAGTTCGCCCTCAAACCTCGGCAGGCCGCGCCGTTGCGCCGCCGCGATCGCCGGCTCGGCGCCAGCGGCCGGAGGGCCGATGAGCATGAGAGCGTCGGCGCGATCAAGCTGGGATTCGAGCGGGGCCCGCAGCGGTCCGGCCGGGAACACCCGGCCATTGCCGATGCCGCGGCGGCCGTCGAGCACCGCGATGGCGAGGTCCTTGCACAGCGAGGGATTTTGCCAGCCGTCGTCCATGACGATGGCGTCGGCTCCAGCCTGCGCCGCGGCCGCCGCGCCCGCCGGGCGGTCGCGGGCGACGATGGTGGGAGCGATGCGAGCCAGCAGCAGCGGCTCGTCGCCGACCATATCTGCCGGCTGCGCGTCGACGCGGACCGGACCGGCGAGCCGTCCGCCATAGCCGCGCGAGAGAAAGAAGGGCCGGCGACCGCACCTCGACAGAAGCCGGGCAACCGCGATGGCGGTCGGGGTCTTGCCGCTGCCGCCGACGGTGAAGTTGCCGACGCACAGGACCGGCACGGCCGCCGGCCGGCCCGGCTGCGCCATCCGCCGCGCCGCGACGAAGCCATAGGCGGCGCCGGCCGGCGCGAGCAGCCGGGCCGCGGCGCCGTCGCCACGCCACCAGAAGGCGGGTTCACGCATCGCCGGAGCGGTCCTGGATCCGCAACTGCATGAAATAAGGCTCGAGCGCGCCGACGGTGCGTTCGAGCGCGCCGCCGAGCCGGTCGACGCACAGCCTCGCCGCGGCGGCGGCGCGGTCGCGCGCCGGGGCGTCCTTGATCCAGGCGGCGATGCGGACGGTCAGCGTTCCGACGTCGGTGACGAAGGTGGCTCCGCCGCAGCCGTCGAGTTCGTCGTAGATCTCGGTGAAATTGGTGACATGCGGTCCGTGCAGGATGGCGGCCCCGAACTTGACCGCCTCGATCGGATTCTGGCCGCCGTGCCGGACCAGCGAGCCGCCCATGAATACGATCGGCGCCAGTTGATAGGCGAGGCCGAGTTCGCCGAGGGTGTCGAAGAGGTAGATGTCGTCGTCCCTGCCCGGCAATTCGCCGCGCGAGCGCAGCGTGCAGCGCAGCCGTGCCGCGACCGCCAGCTCGGCGATGGCGGGCCCGCGTTGGGGGTGGCGCGGCGCGATAATGGTCAGGAGGTCTGGGAAGTTGATCCTGAGGCGGCGGTGAGCATCGATGATCTCGCTCTCCTCGCCAGGATGGGTGGACGCGGCGGCGACGATCGCGCGGCCCTGCGTCGCGCTCGCGAGTATCGTCAACTTGGCGGGATCGAACGGCAAGGCCGGAGCGTCGAGCTTCAGGTTGCCGGTGGTGGTGATGCGGGGCGCTCCGAGCACACCGAACCGCTCGGCGTCGTCGGTGGTGCGCACGAGGCAGAGGTCGAAGCGGGTGAGCAGGGCCTCGATGGTCCTGGGAAAATGGCGCCAGCGGCGGAACGAACGCTCCGACATCCGCCCATTGACGAGGATGATCGGGACTTCGCGCTCGGCGGCCGATACGATGAGGTTCGGCCACAGATCGGATTCGACGAACAGTGCGAGGTCGGGCCGCCAATAGTCGAGAAAACGGGTGACGAAGGCCGGGAGATCGATCGGAATGAACTGGTGGACGGCACCCGGCGGCAGGCGCTTTTCCGCCAGCGCCGCCGAGGTTACCGTGCCGGTGGTGGCGAGCACGTTGAAGCCGCGGGCGCGGATGCGCTCGATCAGCGGCATCACGGCGACAAACTCTCCGACGCTTGCGCCATGGATCCAGATCAGCGGTCCCGGCAGCCGGGGCGCGCTCGGTTCACCGCGCCGTTCGCCGATGCGGGCTTCGTGCTCCTTGCCGTGGCGGAGCCGATAATCGAGCAGGTGCGGCGCCAGCGAAGTCATCGCCGCCGACGCCTTACGGTAGGCGGAAAGGGTCAGCGGCATGCGCTCAGCCCTGATCGGCATGACGGTCCTTGCGGTCGACGATCGCGTAGGCGCGGGCGGTGACTTGCTTGAGCCGCTGCTCGACGGCACGGCGGCACTGCTCCAACAGTGCCTCATCGGCATCGCCCGGTACCGTCATGGGGTCCCCAACGACGATCGCCACCGTTCCGAACGGCAGGTTGACCGCGGAGCGGTCCCAGTTCTTCAGGGTGATGCGGCGGCTGGTGGCGACGGCCACCGGGTAGATCGGCCGCCCCGACAACCTCGCAAGCATGACGATGCCCGGGCCGGCGACCCGCGAGACCTTGGGGACATCGGCGGTGAGCGCGACATTGTAGCCCTCCTGCAGGGCGGTCAGCATGGTCTTGAACGCCGCAACCCCACCTTTGAGGTCGAAGCGGCGGCCATGATCGCCCGATCCGCGGATCGGCACGATGCCGAGACGCCTTGCGGCCGCGGCATTGATCTCGCCGTCCCGGTGGCGGGAGATCAGGACCTTGACGCGATGCCCGCGGCTGAAGAATGGCGTCATGAAATGCTGGCCGTGCCACAGGCCGACGATGATCGGCAGGTCGGGCCCGATCTTTTCATAGAAATCCGTCGGCTCGAGGACGAGGCGGTTGGTCCGCCACACCAGCCGCAGGAATTCGGCCGCGAGGATGCCCAACGCCTTCTGAACAGCCGGCGTCTGCGCGAGGCGCCTGGAGGAAAACATGCGAAGCGGTCCGCTCCCCTGTAGATCGCTATCGTCCCTGTTTCTTTTGAGCACGATCCCGCCCGAAAAGTCTGCAACTTTTCGGGGTCATGGGCTTCCCTGGCGCGAGCCGTTATCCCCGAAAAGCCCGTAACTCATTGGAATCATGCCGTTCTTGCTTCCGGATTCGGCGCGGCGGCGGCACCGTTTCGCGCCCTGGCGTTCTGCGGCTTGAAGCACGATCCTATCGGAAGAGTCTGTCGCTTCTCGGGCTGCTCTATGCCCGCCCCTCGGTCGTCGCGCCGGGATCGAGCAGCCGGTGCAAATGGACGATGAAATACCGCATCTGCGCATTGTCGACGGTCTGTTGCGCCTTGCTCCGCCAAGCCGCATAGGCGGTGGCGTAGTTCGGATAGACGCCGACGATATCGAGCTTGTCGAGATCCTTGAATTCGGTGGCGTCGAGACGGTCCAACTCGCCGCCGAACACCAGATGGAGCAATTGCTTGGGCTTGGAGTCGCCGGTCATTGATGGTCCCCTGTGCCGGACGGTCGCCGGTCTTCAGCGCAATGGAGCATCCGAGGAGCACAGCAGGGTGCTCAGGGCCCGATGACGCCGGCGCCCTGCTGCAACGAGCATGCCATGTGTCGGGATGGCACCGTTGTAGCAGAGCGTCGCTCCCGCGATCGTCGTCACGGCGCCGCCGGCCTCGTGCACCAGGAGATCGGCGGCGGCAAGGTCCCAATCATGGCTGTCGCCGCCGGCGAAGGCCACGTCGAGCGTGCTGTCGGCCACCCGCGCAAGGCGCAGCGCCAGCGAATGCACCCTGGTTCCGATCACGACCTCGGGGACCGCCGCGGCGACCTGGTCGAGGAGGCGCTTCGGACCGGAAATCCTGGCGCCTGCGAGGCCTTCCCCCGCGCTGGCGCGAATCGCCAACCCGTTGCGGGTGACGCCTCCGCCGGCGACGGCGAGAAACAGCTCCTCGGTCGCGGGCGCATAAAGCGCCGCTACGATCGGCCGGCCCTCCTCCACCAGGGCGACCGACACCGTCCAGTCCGGACGCCCGGCGAGGAAGGCACGGGTGCCGTCGATGGGATCGACGACCCATACCCGGCGCGCCGCAAGCCGCGCCGGATCGTCCTCGGTTTCTTCCGACAGCCAGGCGGCCTCGGGCATGATCGCCGCCAGCCGCGTCTTCAGGAGCGCGTCGACCGCGAGGTCGACCTCGGACACCGGCGAATTCTGCGCCTTGACCCAGCTCTTCACCGGCTTCTTGGAGGCTTCCAGCGCCAGTTCCCCGGCGCTGCGCACCGCGGCGGCCAGATGCTGCGCCACCGCCGCCAGGGTCGTGGTGGATTCAGACCCCGGCAACGGTCAGATCCTCCACCCGCACCGTCGGCGCATTGGTGCCCTGGCGGAACACCAGGTCGTTGGCCGGCGTCAAGGTGCGGAAGATGTCGCGGAGGTGGCCGGCGATCGTCACCTCGCTGACGGCAAAGGTGAGTTCGCCGTGTTCGATCCAGAAGCCCGCCGCACCACGGCTGTAGTCGCCGGTGACGATGTTGGCGCCCATGCCGATGAGGTCGGTCACGTAGAGCCCGTCCTCGATGCCGGCGATCAGCTCCTGCGGAGAGGCGCGGCCGCGCTCCAGATGAAGGTTGGTGGCGCCCGGCGAGGGCACCCCCGACACGCTGCGCTGGGCATGGCCGGTGGTGGTGAGACCGAGCTCGCGCGCGCTGGCGCAGTCGAGGATCCAGGATTTCAGCACGCCGTTCTCGACCAGCGCCCGCCGCGACGCCGCCACGCCCTCGGCGTCGAACGGTTGCGAGCGCAGGCCGCGCGGCCGCAGCGGATCATCGATGATAGTGATCCCGTCGGCGAAAATCCGCTCACCGAGGGCGTTCTGCAGAAAGCTCGTCTTGCGCGCCAGCGCGCTGCCGTTGATCGCCGACGACAGGTGCCCGACCAGCGAGGACGCGACCCGCTGGTCGTAGACGACCGGAACGCGCCGCGTCGATACCTTGCGCGGATTGAGGCGCTTGACGGCGCGTTCCCCGGCCGAGCGCCCGATCTTTTCGGCCGCTTCGAGATCGGCGCCGTGGCGCGCCGAGGAGAAATCGTAGTCGCGCTCCATCCCGGTGCCTTCGCCGGCGATCGCCTCGATCGATACGCCGTGCCGGGAGCCGAGATAGGCGCCGCGAAAGCCGCCGCTGGTCACCAGCACCATGCCGCCGATGCCGGCGGAGGCGGAGGCGCCGCCGGACTTGGTCACGCCCTTGATGGCCGTCGCGGCGCGCTCGGCGGTGCGGGCGAGTTCCTCGAGATCGCGCACCGTCGGCAGCGCTTCATCGAGCAGGTCGAGATCGGGCAAGTCGCGCGCGAGGAATGCCGGATCGGCAAGTCCGGCGAAGCGATCCTCGGGCGCTGCCCGCGCCATCGCCACCACGCGCTCGGCGATGGCATCGACGCCGCCGCCTTGGCCCGACAGATCGTTGGTCGAGACCACCGCCTGACGGCGGCCGACGAAGGCCCGCAAGCCGACATTGTCGCCCTCGGAGCGCTGGGATTCCTCCACGCTGCCGTCGCGCACGTCGATCGACTGCGAAATGCCGCGCACGGCGGCCGCGTCCGCCGCGTCGGCGCCGTGGCGCAGCGCCGCCGCAACGAGACGCTCGGCGATTTCGGTCAGGCTCGATTGGTCGAACGGGCTCGGCATGGCAAGGGGGCTCGCGGTTCATTCAAGAGACGACGACGCGGGGTGGTCCGCGCCTGAGATGGGCATGGCGTCGGCCCAAACAAGCGGAATCGAGCAAGTTCGGCAACACCTTATCAAGCATCATTCGCGAACGGCCGAGGCAACGGCGGATTAACCAGGCTTTTTAAGGGGATCGGGACACGCCCGCGCTAATGTCGATGGCAACGAGGGGCCATCAGAGTCCCCGGCGACAGGGTTTGAGCGAGGCGTTGAATGAGTGCCGGCGGGGCTACGCCTGCCGGGTCGAGTCGCACGTTGCGGCTCGACCCTCTAGCATTGCCGGTGCGCTTCCACGCCGCCGATGCAGGTGCCGACGAGCAGGTCCGGCTCGTCGAGGTCCATCACGAGGGCGTGGTGGTGCGCCGCTCGGTTCGCGGCGTTCCGATCGCGGTGGCGTTGCCGGTCTCGGCGTTCCTCGGTGTCGCGATCCGGCTGTTCCCGCCGGACCAGACCGGCGGTGCCAGGGTCGCGGTCATCCTGGAACATCGCGATCCCGCCTTGTCGGTTCCCCTGTTCACCGCGACCGACAGCCTGGATGTGCTGGCGGAATGGCAGATGTGGGCTCGCATATTCGCCCTGCCGATGCTCGCCGCCGACGCAGAGGGCACGCTGCGCGAGCCGTTCGCCCGCCTCGGCGGGGTGCGGGTCGAGAAGCCCTGCGAACGCAAGCGCCGCCGCGGTTCGATTGCAAAGCGGCGTCCGCGCATCCTGTTGCGCCGCAAGCCGGGGCGCCGCCGGGCCGAAGCGGCCGTGCACCGCGAGCACGAGATCATCGCGCGAAGCTGAGCCGAGCGGACAACGGGCATCTGCACTCGCGCAGTTCGCATCAGCAGACATGCGTCGTCTATTTCGCCTGCGTGCACTGAAGATCGGCGCCGATGGTCAATGAGCCCGAGTAATTCCTCTTCACGTCCGCCACCGCCGCGTCGAGATCGAAATTCGCGATGTGGCTCAATATGAGGCGCTTCGGATTCGCGCTCTGGGCCACTTGTCCCACGACCGCGGGAAGCGCCTGGTTGGGATTGTTGGCGCCTACCCCGATGGCCAGATGCGTGACGAGAATGTCCGCGCCATTCGCAAAGTCCGGGAAGCGCGGATTGGTGCCGCTCTGGTCCGAGCTGTAGACGACGCTGACCCCTTGCGTCTCCACGCGGTAGGCGAGCGTGGGCAGGTTGCCGTGCGGGATACCCATCGCCGTCACCTTGACACCATCGCGATCATAGACGGTGGTTGGCTCCTGCTTCGCCACGTCCACCACACGCGGGTCGAGCTTCACGCCCGGTCCCGGCGCCACCACCGAACTCAGAACCTCCCAGGAGCCGTTCTTTGGATCGAACAGGCGCGTCAGAAATTCGTCGAAGGCGGGCGCCGCTTCATTCCCCGACGGTCCTACGATCGGGAGCATGTCATTGCGCGTATTGCGGCCCGACCACAGCACGCCGGGCAGGTCGGAGGAATGGTCGGGGTGCAAGTGGCTCACCAGTATCACGGAGAGATCGGAAAACTTCGCCTGTGCCTGGCCGAAGCGGACATAGGCGCCGCCGCCTGCATCGACGAGAATCTTCGCCTGATTGCCGACCCAGAGCAGATAGCTCGTGTTCGCGCGGTCCCTGACGAAGCCCGGCGCGCCCGATCCCAGCACCTGGACCGCAACGGGATTGCCCGTGCAGCTTTGCGCCAGCGCGCCCGAAGACGCCATCAGGGCAACGGCCACGCCCTCAATGACCGTGACATGGGTCACCTCCCTTCCCTGTCGTCGTGGAATTGTCGGCGCGACGACTGATGCGCCTCGAGGTTCGGCGGAACTATAGCTCAGCCCCCGCGACGACGAAAATTTTCCTTTGGCCGGAACAGGCCGCAACAGGACGGTATGCAATCCACCGCTCGCGCAACCGCCCGGAAGACCGCGGAGAAAAGCAGAAGCGCTACTCGGCCGCGCGCCAGGCGAGGTCGCCGGCAAAGCCCCACTGCGAAGGCCGCCCGCTATTTGATCAGCTCGTCGGCGGTCCCCAACAGCCTTGACGGGATGGTAAGGCCGAGCGCCTTGGCGGTCTCGAGATTGATGACGAGCTCGAGCCTCGGTGCCCTCAGCACCGGCAGATCGCCCGGCTTTTTGCCGTTGAGAATGCGGCCCGCATAGACGCCGAGTTGGCGATACTGCTCCGGGCCATTCGCACCATAACTCATGAGTCCACCGACTTCGGCATAGTCGCGCTCGAAATAGAGCGCCGGCACCCGATGCTGCGCCGCCAGCGCTATAATCTGCATCCGATTGCCGGAAAAGACGTTGCTCGGACTGACGAGCAGGACCTCGGACCGCTTTTCCACGAGGCTCGCAAAAGCCGCGTCGATGCCGCCTGCGCCGCCGGCATTGAAGACCTCGATTTCCCACCCGATTGCTAGGGCGGCCCCTCGCACATCCGCGATCGTCGATTTGACGACGATGGCGTCGTCATTCGGGTCGACGAGCAGCGCAGCACGGGAGGCCCCCGGGACAAGTTCTCGCAGCAGCCCGAACCGCTTCGACCCGATATCCGCTACCATCGAGGTGACGCCGGTGATATTGCCGCCCGGATGGTCGAGGCTGGAGACGAGGCCGGTCTCGACGGGGTCCGCGCCGAAACCGAAGACGATCGGAATCGTCTTGGTCGCCGCCTGCGCTGCGAGGGCCGCCTGTGTGTTGTGTGACGCAACCAGGACCGCGACGCCGCTGTCCACCAGGTCGCTGGCCAGGTCCGGAAGCCGAAAGGGAGCGTTGCGCGCCCAGCGGGATTCGATTGCCAGATTGCAGCCTTCGAAGTAGCCGGCCTCGGCGAGCCCCTCGCGAAATGCCACTTGCCGGAGCATGGCGCCTTCGGTTGGGCCGGCATAAAGATAGCCCACCAACGATACGGGCGGCAGCTGCTGCGCATTGGCCCGGATCGAGCCGGTGATCGCGGCTCCCAGCCCCGCGATGAACTCTCGTCGCCGCATCTTTGATCTCCTGCGTTGGATCAGGGGAGCGTATCCCGGCCGCGGATGCATGGGAACGGGCTCCTTCGGTCGCCGCCGGTTGTGGCGATCGAACCGGATCGAACCGAGGGGCCGTTTGCTGCGGCGCATGAGTCCGTGCCATGGCCCACCGCTGCCCAAGGGCCCGTGCGATGACATGTCGGCAGCTGCCGAAAGCTGACGCCGCAACGGCAGCCCTCGGTCGGTCAACCTACCCCCACCGCCTGCAGATAAGCATCCGCCAACATCGCCGCGAACAAGACCAGCCCGGCGTCGCGGTTGGCCTTGAACAACCGCAGGCACCGGTCGGGATCGGTGATGTCGAGGCGGACGATCTGCCAGGCGAGGTGGCCGGCAAAGCCCAGCAGGCCCACTGCGAAGGCCGCCCGGGCGCCGGCGAGAACGCCCGACATGCCGACCAGGACGACGGCAAGCCCGTAGAAGACCGCGAGCATCGGCCTGGTGCGGGGGCCGAACAGCAGCGCCGTCGACTTGATGCCGATCAGGGCATCGTCCTCGCGGTCCTGGTGGGCATAGATGGTGTCGTAGCCGATCACCCAGGAAATGGAACCGGCATAGAGCACCAGCGCGGGCGCATCGAGCCGGCCGAACGCGGCTGCCCAGCCCATCAGAGCGCCCCAGGAGAAAGCGAGGCCGAGCACGATCTGCGGCCAGTAGGTGATTCGCTTCATGAAGGGATAGACGGCGACGATGCCCAGCGAGGCGATCCCGGCCGCGATCGCGAAGCGGTTGAACTGCAGCAGGACGGCGAGGCCGACCAGGGCCTGGGCCACCAGGAATGCCATCGCCTGCGCGGCGGTGACCTGCCCCGACGGGATCGGCCGCGAGCGGGTCCGCTCGACGCGGCCATCGAGGTCGCGGTCGACGATGTCGTTCCAGGTGCAGCCGGCGCCCCGCATGGCGAAGGCGCCGATGAAGAACAGCAGGAGATGCCATGGGCTGGGCAGCAAGTCGCGCGCCGCGATCGCGGCGAGACCGGCAGACCACCAGCACGGGATGAGCAGCAGCCATGAGCCGATCGGGCGATCGAGGCGGGCCAGCCGCAGATAGGGACGCGACCACGGCGGAGCAGCACGGTCGACCCAGTTGCCGGTCGAGTCCGCGACGCGACCGACGCCTGCGCTCATCTCTGGATGGCGTTTCCGGTCAGCGTGTCGAGGTAGTTGGTGCCGGTCTTCTTGGTGTCGAGCTGCAACCGGGTCGTGCCCAGCGCATCGCTCAGGCTCGGAGCCGCCGCCACGCCGCCGACCGGCCCGCCGGAACAGATGTTCGTGCGCGCCTGCTCGGTCCGCGCATGCACCTGCTTCAACTGGGCGATGATCTGCCCGGGGATGCCGCAGGTCGCAGCGCCCGTTTCAGCGAATTTCACCCATTTGCCTTCGGCCGCGGCATAGGCCTGGATGACCTTGCACATTTCCTCGCGGGCGACCTTGTGCTCCTGCGCGGCCTTGGCCGCCAACCCCTTTTTCTGAACCTCGTCGCGCAGCTTGCCGAATTCCACTGCGCAGGGAGGCGGCTGGCCGCCCCCACCGAACGGCGAGCCCATGGGCGGCGCGGCACCCATCGGAGCGGGCGCGCCCATGGGTGCGCCCATCGGCGCCGGCGTCATTCCAGCCGGCGATCCCATCGCGCCGGCGGGCGGCGGATTGCTGGGCCACGGCAAATCCTGCGCGGCGGCCTGGAGCGCCGGCGCAACCACGAATGCCAGGACGAGGGGAAGACAGCCTGCCCTCATGATGCGGGACTCTCCATCCTCCAACGATGCGCCGACAAAAATGCCGACGATTCGGTATAGAAGCGGTTAACAGCGCTTGGATTTGGGCGATAAGGCGGCAAACGGAACCCTCCCGACCCCGCTCCATACGGTAACGATACACCAATTCCCGAGCCGCCGAAACCAGTTTGCGGACGAATCGGCATGCCCCTTCATGATTTTCGCAGCCCCCGCCTTTTTGTCGCAGCGCCGTTGCGGTCGGGCGCGACGGTGGCCCTCGATGCCGCCCAGGGTCATTATCTCACCGGCGTCCTGCGCCTGCAGGCCGGCGACCCCGTGCTGGTCTTCAACGGCAAGGACGGCGAATGGCAGGGCAGGCTCGCCGGTACCGGCAAGCGCACCGAACTCGGCATCGGGAACCAAATGCGGCCGCAGGGCCCGGCCAGCGACCTGCACTACCTGTTCGCCCCCCTCAAGCGGGCGAGGCTCGACTACATGGTACAAAAAGCGGTCGAAATGGGGGTGTCCCGGCTGCAACCGGTGATGACCCGGCACACCCAGGCCGAGCGGGTCAATCTCGAGCGCATGCATGCCAATGCCATCGAGGCGGCCGAGCAATGCGGCATCCTCGGCATTCCGGAAATCATGCCGTCGGTCACGCTGGATCGCGCGGTCGCGGCGCTCGAGTCGGGACGGCATCTGGTTTTTTGCGACGAGGATGCGCCTGCGGCCAACCCTGTGGCCGCCCTCGAGCAGGACCTCGCCGGGCGCGACCACTGGGTCGGCCAAGGGGGCGGCCACGCGGGGGGCACCGGGCGCGCCGGCATGGAGGCAAGCGGCCACACAGGCATACCGCTGGCGGTGCTGATCGGTCCGGAAGGCGGATTCGACGAGGCGGAGCGCGCCTTGTTGCGACAACGGCCGCACACCTCGCGAATCTCGCTCGGGCCGCGCATCCTGCGCGCCGATACGGCGGCGGTGGCGGCGCTCGCCATCGTGCAGGCGGCGGCAGGCGATTGGCGCGCCCCGGCCGAGCCGTGCAAAACGCAGGAATAGCGTTGTTCCTTCAAAGGGATCGGGTTCGTGCGTCGCGATCGCAACAGCTCGCCACAATCCACCCAGCGCGGAGTTTCTCCGCTTGACCGCAGCGGTCTTGCGCGGCACCGTCCGCTGTTGACGGCAGGGGGATTTGTCGATGCATGCGGGGGCTTTTCCGTCGACTCTGGCTCGGCTGACGGCAGCGGTGCTGCTGACGGCGACGATGTCCCTGGCATGGGCGCCGACGGCCCGGTCGGCCACCATTTTCGAAAAAGAATTCTGGATGTCGGGGCCGCGCTATTCGGCCAAGGTGCCGCTATGCGAGGAGCGCGATCCGCTCAAGATGATCGAGCGCCGCTTCAGCACCAAGGAGGGAAAGTTCTGGAACTCCGACCTCAAGATCGTCGGAATCGAAAGGATCCAAGAGGTGGCGTGGCAGCCGTGGGCCCCCGGCACCATTCCGCGGCGGTTCTGCAGCGCCTCGGTGCTCATCTCCGACGGCGTGCGGCGCTCGATGTATTACTCGATCACCGAGGACGCCGGGATGCTCGGCGTCAGCTATGGCGTCGAGTTCTGCGTGGTCGGGCTCGACCGCGAATGGTCCTACCAGCCGGCCTGCCGTCTCGCGAAGCCGTAGCAGGTCCCATCCGATTCCGAGCACCTGTCCGCGATCCGCGCCGCGAATCATCCGGCCGGATGCCGGCGTCGAATAATTGCGCGCCATGTCTGGATTCGATCCGCCCATCGGCTATTTTGCCCGGGTACTCGGAAGCGTCACCCTCGGTCCGTATTTTTGGGGCAGTCATGTTCATCGTCGCCCGCCTGATCGCCTGCCTCGCAGTGTTCGGCCTCCTCGGGGGCACATCCGGCGTCCATGCCCAGGACGGCCGACAGAATCAGCCGGGAAAGTTCGATTTCTACGTGCTGTCGCTGTCGTGGTCGCCGTCCTACTGCGCCGCCAATGCGGAGCGGCCGTTCCAGCGCTCGGATCCGCAATGCGGACCGCGGCCGTTTTCCTTCGTCGTCCACGGCATGTGGCCGCAATATGAGCGCGGGTTCCCGGAATTCTGCCAGGTGCCGTCGCCGCGACTCAGCCGCACCATCGTCTCGTCCATGCTCGACCTGATGCCGAGCCCGCGCCTGGTGTTCCATGAATGGGACCGCCACGGCACCTGCTCGGGCCTCTCGCCCGGCGCATTCTTCGAAACCGTGCGCAAGGCGCGCGCGGTGGTGAAAATCCCGCCACAATACATGGACCTGCGGTCGCCGCTGACGGTCACCCCCGACGAGGTCGAGGATGCCTTCGTGAAGGCCAATCCGGGGCTGACGCGAGCGGGCATCGCCGTCAGCTGCGGCGGCCGGCGGCTCGACGAGGTCCGGATCTGCCTGTCGCGGGACCTCCAGTTCCGCGACTGCGCCGAGACCGACCGTCGCTCCTGCCGGCGCGACCGGCTGGTGATGCCGCCGGTGCGCGGTGGCTGACCGCGGCGGGGGCCCGGCGGCCGATCGCCTGGACAACTCTTTGATCCCCTGGCTCTGATCCGCCGGCCCTCGCCCATGGCCTCGTCCGAAGGGCCTTCGACGTTTCGGGATCGCGGGGCGCGCCATGAACTACCGCCACGCCTTTCATGCCGGCAGCTTCGCCGACGTGCTCAAGCACGCGATCCTCGCCCGCGTGCTGGTGCATTTGCGCGGCAAGACGACGCCGTTCCGGGTGATCGACATCCATGCCGGCGCCGGCCTCTACGATCTCGCCTCGCAGGAAGCCGGCCGCACCGGTGAATGGCGCGACGGCATCGGCCGCCTGTTCGATGCCGCGCTGCCGGCCGAGGCCGGCGCGCTGCTGGCGCCTTATCTCGCCGCCGTGCGGTCCTGCAACCTCGACGGCGCGCTGCGCCATTATCCCGGCTCGCCGCTCATCGCGTGCGCCCTGCTGCGGCCCCAGGATCGCCTCATCGCCTGCGAGCTCGAGCCGGTGGCCGCGGCGGCGCTGGCCGATCGCCTGCGCGCGATCCGGCAGGCCAAGGCGATCGCCATCGACGGCTGGGTGGCGCTCGGCGCCTATGTCCCGCCGAACGAGCGCCGCGGCCTCGTCATTCTCGACCCGCCCTACGAACAGCCCGACGAGTTTGCCCGCCTGTCCGCCGGCCTCGCCGCGGCGTTGCGCAAATGGCCGACCGGTATCTACGTCGCATGGTATCCGATCAAGGGCCGCGAGGGACCGGACGCTCTCGCCGGGGCGTTGCGGCGCAACGGCATCGAAAAGGCGCTGCGCCTCGAAATGACGGTGGCCGCGCCCACTGCCGACGGGCGGCTCGGCGGCTGCGGCGTGATCGTGGTCAATCCGCCGTGGCGGCTGCAATCGGAAGCCGAAATCATGCTGGCTGCATTGAGCGACCGGTTGGCGCGCGGTGCGCGCAGCGCGGTGGTCGATCGAATCGCCCCGTGATGGCGAGAACGGCGGTCAGGGTGGGATGCCGGCTCAACGGCGTGGATCGCGATGGATGGGTTTCGCCGGGACCGACAGCTATCGACGGCGGCCGAGCCCGGGCGCGGACCGGCGGTCGACTTGCAACGCAAGCTTCGACAATCCTGCGGCGATTGTTGATACCATCGTCCGGCTCGGGCAAGGTTGGCGATCGCGAATGCGTAAGCTTGCCCTGAATGAGCTTTCGGCAACGAAGAATCACCGATGAAGTCGCCCGGGCCCGTGCCGTTCTTCGACGGCCACAATGACGTCCTGCTGCGGCTTTACCGGCGCGGCGGCGCCGACGCGGCGGAGGCCTTCCTGCACGGCGAAGCGAAGGGCCATCTCGATCTTCCCAAGGCGCATCAGGGAGGATTTGCCGGCGGGTTGTTCGCAATCTTCGTCCCGTCGACCGACGGGCCGACGGGCCCGAGCGGCGACACGCCTGCCCAACAGGACAGCGGCAGTGCCTCATCGCTGCCTGGCGTCGAGCTGATCGCGGCGCAAAGCACCGTCTTTGCCATGGTCTCTCTGCTGCTGCGGATCGAACGGGCATCGCAGGGGACCGTCCGGCTGTGCCGCACCGTCGCGGACATCCGGCAAAGCCTGGAGGACGGGGCTCTGGCATCCGTTCTTCACATCGAAGGCGCCGAAGCGATCGACCCGAATTTCGAGCTGCTGGACGTGTTGCATGCGGCCGGATTGCGCTCGCTGGGTCCGGTCTGGAGCCGGCCGAATGCGTTCGGCCATGGCGTGCCGTTTCTTTGCCCGTCGTCGCCCGACACCGGGCCGGGCCTGACCGACCTCGGCAAACGGCTGATCGCCGCCTGCAACCGGCTGAGGATATTGATCGACCTGTCGCACCTCAATGAACGCGGGTTCTGGGACGTTGCGGCCCTCAGCGACGCGCCGCTCGTCGCCACCCATTCGAACGCGCACGCCCTGAGCCCTCATTCGAGAAATCTCACCGACAGGCAGTTGGCTGCAATCCGCGCGACCGGCGGCCTCGTCGGCGTCAACCTCGCAACCAGCTTCCTGCGGCCGGACGGCAGCCGCGACGCCGAGACGCCGACCGACCTCGTGGTCGAGCACATCGCGCACATGCTCGACCACCTCGGCGAGGACGGCGTCGGCCTCGGCTCCGACTTCGACGGCGCCAGGATCCCGGCCGGTATAGGAGATGCTGCTGGGCTGCAAAATTTGGTCGAGGCCATGCGTGCACGCGGCTTCGACGAGCCGCTGATCGAGAAGATATGCTTCAGAAACTGGCTGCGGGTGTTGGGGTCAACATGGGGAGAGGCAGATTAGAAAACCCAAAGTGCTGTCTTCGACAATGCGCGGCGGCCGCGTCCGGTAGGTTCGCGCGCAATGTGCGACACCGCGGGCATCGCGGCAGCACCGCTGCCGGAGCCGCCGGTCTCAGGCAGGCAGCCGTCAGGCGGCATCGGGTGTGGCCGTTTTCTTCGGACGGCCGCGACCGCGGTGGCCGACCGGACGATAATGCGCAGCGAGCACCGTGTTGCTGGCACCGATGGCGCGGATGGCGATCGCGACTGCCTGAGGCAACCGCTTCGCCCCGCGATAGGCACGCACGGTGCGCTCGGCCAAGCCGAGCAATGCGGCGGTTTCCGCGGTGCTGAGATCGAGCTGCGATTCGAACATCGCCAAATCGGCTCCGCTCACCGGTCGCTGCTCGTCGGCCATCACCTTGAGCGTATCGGCAGCGTAGTCGAGACCGTTCTCCCATTCGATGCCGCCTCCAAAGTCTGCAACGTGCATCTTGCGGAAAGCGGACGGCTGGTCGAGGAAGATCCGGAAATGTCGGGACCGATGGACGAGTCCGGTCAGATCGATCCGGTCCTTGGTCCGATCGGCCCAGATGACGTGGAGTGTCCATGGCGCACGCGTGGCGCTGACGGATTTGATGCGGGGCAGCGTGTCCGCTACATGCTCCTCATTTGAGCTCATTCCACTTCTCAATCGGCCTCTTGCAACCTCTCGGCGATTGCCGATATCCACAACAAAGCTTCGCGACGGTGGCGCGGCGGGATCGCGCCGGCGATCAGCCATTATTTCAGTCGCGGAAGCGCCGCCATACCTGCCGGGCAGCCGCCACTATACCGTGGTAGTGTAGGTGTTGTTGCAACTTGTTGAAGCTGAATTACTGGGAGGAATCACATGCGTAATCAGTTTGGGAAGATCGCCATAGGCTGCGTGCTTGCGGTCGCCGGAATGGCCTCGGCCGCCTACCCGCAGGCGCCGGCTCCGGCCGCGCCACATGGCTCGGTCGTGGTCGCGTCGCCCACCTACACGTCCATTCCGATGGAAATCACGGTCAACCGTTCGGCGGCGGAGGTGTGGAAGCGCATCGGTAAGTACTGCGACGTCAGCGAATGGCTGCAGATTCCGGCGGGGTGCAAGATTACATCGGGCACGGACGGCGAGTTTGGCGCGGTTCGCACCGTGGGCGCCGAGGTGCTCGTGGGCCGGACCGAGCTCTCTTACACCTACGCGCAAACTCCGAAGGAAGGCACGCCGTACAACCTTTATCACGGCACGCTCGAAGCGCGACCCGTGACGCCGACCACGTCCAAGATCGTCTACACGCTGTTTTTCGACAACTCGATGCTGCCGGACGATGCGGCGCGGGCGGCGGATAAGGAAAGGCGGCGCGCCAGGTTCATGCAGGCGCTGCAGAACATGAAAACGCTCGTCGAGGGCGGTAGGTTGAAACTGAGGTGGCGGTGCGTCCGAGTACCACAACGCCCATACCCCCTGCGGCCTTTTGCCGAGCCCCGGAACGACGAGCCGGTCCCCATGTTTGGTAGTGGCGTGTTGGCGAAGGCCCAGCCAAAGCCTTGGCCGGGGGCCTTCCCTCCAGGAGCATTCGAAGGAGGTCGTCATGAATGAACCGTTCAGCAGGATGCAGGACCCGGCAAGCAGAGCCAAGCGATACCGGAAGGTGGCCGCCCAATATTCCGAACTGGCCAACAATGCCTCTTCCGCCTTCCTTCGAACCCACTATCGGCGCCTCGCGGAAGAGTACCGGATGCGCGCGGAGGGCGAGTGGAGGGTCTTGGAACGCGAGGGGGCGCTCATCGCTGAGCGCATCGAAACGTAGCGGTCCTTTGCGCCGCAAATTTGCGCTTCGATCGAGGCTGCGCTGTAGCAGCCCCCCAAGCATCGTGCAGTCTTCGATCGGCGGCGGCATTACACTTCCGCCTTGTGTTTGTGCTTTGGCGCGCCGCGCGCTCAAAATCGCGTCCGTTCGCCCGATATATGGTCTCCGAATATCGTCTCCGATTTCTGTCAAACCCTCGTTGAAATGTTTTACTCGACGCCGACGCGCGCGCCTTTCTCGGCCACCGACCGTTTCATCAGTAGCACCAGGGGCACGAGCGCGAGCATCACCACGGCCGACAGCCAGAAGACATCGAAATAGGCCAGCGCGGATGCTTGCTGCTGGCGCAGATTCTCGAGTGCCTGCCACGCCAACTGTTGCGCAGCAGCCGGATCGCCGGTCTGCTGCAGGAAACGCGCTTGCGCCTGCTCAAGGAAGGATTGGACTGCCGGGTTAAAGGGATCGAGGTACTCGCCCAGCCGCAGTGCATGGAATTGATCGCGCCTTTCCTGCATGGTCTGGGCCAACGACGTTCCAACGCTGCCTCCCTCGTTGCGCAGAAGGCTCAATAAGCCCACAGCCGCGCCACGCAATGCGATCGGCGTATAGAGATAGGCGGCCACGTTTGCAGGCGCAAAACAGATCGCCAATCCTAAGACCATGACGACCCGAGGCCAGACTACCTGGCCCGGACTGATAAAGAGGTTCATCTGCGACATCCAATAGCTGCTGATGGCCATCAGTACCAATCCCGCGACGATCAACCATCGGGCATCTGTCTTTCGGCCGAGCATAAGGCCAACGACCGGCATCGCAAGGACCGCGAAGAAACCGGCCGGCGACATGACAAGTCCCGCGTTTAAGGCATTGTATCCAAATAACGATTGAAGTAACCCGGGCAAAGAAGTGCTGGCGCCGTAGAGTACAGCATAGGCGCAAAAGATAATGATAGAGCATGCGCTGAAATTGCGCTCGGCCAACGGTCGGAAATTGATCACTGGGTTGGGGCTGCGCAGCTCCCAAAAGATCAACCCGACGAGACCGGCCGTAAACAGAGTAGCCAACGTCTGCACACGCCAGAATGGGTCGCCCAGCCAGTCCCACTGCTGACCTTTACTGAGCAAAACTTCCCAGCAGACCATGACGATAACCAGCAGCGACAGACCGATCGAGTCAAAATGGAACGGCCGCCTCCTCAGCTCCACACGCTCTTCAGTAAGGTAATCCGGGTCGCGAAGAAGGGCGTAACACCCAGCAAATGCCAGGAGACCGACGGGCACATTGATCAAAAATACCCACCGCCACTGATACTCGTCCGTTAGCCAACCACCGAGAGTCGGACCGACGACCGGCGCGAGGAGAGCCGCCAAGCCGAACAGCGTCATAGCCACGCCCTGCTTTTCCGGCGGGAAAGCGTCCAGCAGTACAGCTTGGCTGCTGGGCTGCAGCCCGCCGCCCGCCAACCCCTGGATGACGCGGAACAGGATTAGCTGACCGAGGCTACCCGCCATTGCACACAGTCCGGAACTAAGGGTAAATATCGCTATCGACGCCAGGAAGTAGTTGCGACGACCCAGATGCGCGCTCAACCAACCGGTGATCGGCAGGATAATGGCGTTGGCAGCGAGGTAGCTGGTGAGAACCCATTCACCGTCATCGACCGTCGCCGGCAGGCCACCAGCGATATAGCGCAGCGCTACCACCGCGATAGTCGTGTCGAGCACCTCCATGAAAGTCGGCACCACCACCACGGCGGCCACTAGCCACGGGTTCCTTACCCCGGAGGATCTTGCGGGTGAAAGTGTCGCGACGCTCATTTGTCCAAACCAAGCGGGTTCTGGGGCGGAACGGTTTGCGACTGTGGCGTCAGGCTTTGTAGAAACTTCCCAGCATCGGGTCCGGTCGGCGCCTTTTTAAGGTAGACGTACGGAACAACCGAAGTGCCGATAAACAGAGGATACTTATTTGGATCGTATCCTTCAAGTTCAATCCGAACCGGCAGCCGTTGCACCACCTTGACGAAGTTGCCCGTGGCGTTCTCAGCGGGTAGCAACGCCAGAGTCGATCCGGTCCCCATCGTAAAACCGGAGACCCGCCCCTTGAATACCTGTTGGCCTCCGTACATGTCGACATACAGATCGACAGGCTGGCCGATGCGCAAATCACGCAGCTGCGTCTCTTTGAAATTGGCATCGACCCAGATCTCCCTGAGCGATCGGATCGCCATCAGGTTCTGCCCAACCTGCACATTATTGCCCGGATTGACATTCCGACGCGTCACAACCCCGTCAATCTCAGCGACGTGTCGCAGTAACGAAGGTTGAGTTCGGCCTGAATGAGATCGCGGTTGGCGGATTCGAGTTTCGCTTGCGCCTGCCTGACGGCCGGTGCATCCGCCGTCAGTCCAGCAAGCGTGCGGTCGACATCGCCTTGATCCAGCTTCTCGAACTGCTCGACCATCTGCTTCGGTAGCTGTTCAAACGAATGGGCAACGCCCAGCTGTGCCGCCGTCTGAATCAGGGCTGCCTGCGCCTCTCGGACGGAAGAGAAGGTTTGATCGAGATCGGGTGGCACCTCAGCCAAATCTTCGCTTTCGGGCCGCGCTGGCAATCCCAGAGAGACACGGATTTGATTGACATCAGCCAGTGCTTGGGCAACTTCGGCTTGAGCAACCGATGTGGCGGTTTGTCGTTGATCGTAGTTCTGCCGACTTATGGCTGACGACGGCAGCAATTGCTCAGCCCGGGCGAAGTCAGTTTGTGCCAACTTAAGCGTGGCCTTGCTTTTGTCGAGGGCGGCAACGCGGTCACGCAGCAGGGCTACGCGGTTGTCGACGTCCTCCATGGCGTATTGCAATTTAAAGCGCAGGCTCCTCGCTTGTGCTTCGATACCGCGCACTGTGGCCGTGGCCGCGCTCAAATCCGCCACCGCGACATCGACAGCAGCTTTTTGCGTGGCGACTGCGTCCTGATAGGGCTCCTTGTCCAACTGAGCGAGAATATCTCCCTTACGAACACGGTAGTTATCATCGACCAACACCCGGGCTATTTGCCCACTTACGCGAGGGGCAACGAATGTCACGTGGCCGTTGACGTATGCATCGTCCGTCGAAACCGTGCTGAGAGTTAGCTGGATCCAGGGAATGCCGAACCAAAGCGCGACTGCCAGGGCCAAAACGCCGAGTGTCCCGACCACCAACCTTCGTCGCCGTAAAAAGTCATGGCCTCCTGGCGAGGATGCCTTTGCGGCTTCGACTTGCACGGATTTGGCGCCGTCGCTGACCGCAACGCCTCCATCATCTGCCGGAACTGGCCCGGGCATACTGGACCGAAGTTCCGTAGCGCTTAGAGAGGGAAGCGGCTCTCTTCCGGACATCATCTGCTCCTAAAAGCAAATATTTGAACACCGGTCGTGTGGCACAAGCCACTTCAGCTACCCTCAATTTCTCTTTGATTGCGCTAACTTGAACCTCAGCCGATAGTGTAGCCGGTCCAATGCGTTGATACGGATAATGGCATACTAGACAGTTGTTGTCCACGATGTCCGCCCGCGGGCCGGTAACATCTGGTCACTGTAGGGAACCTCGACGAGGTTGAGAGAGTTCCATATCGTGTAGCAGCGCGGCGTTGGTGCGCACGATCTCCTTGATGGAGTGGTGTTGCTTTCATTGAAGGAGTGGTGTTGCTCAAAAAATAGGCTCGCCGTATCTGACCGGTCAGGTCCACGCCAATCGTTTGCAAACTCGTAAGGTGCCAGCTGCGGCGAGCTGCTCGCATTGGTGAGGAGTTGATAGAGATAAATGCGTTCTCGGCGAGCAGCCGGCACGTTGGCTCGCGGTCGATTACTTCAGGCCAACAGAGACGTTCGATCGTTCGGTGTGTGGGCTTCCAGTGACCGCCCTGAAGTTTCGAGGTTCACATTGAGCGAGAGGCTTTCCGCACGATTTGATCGCGTTGTTCTACTGCTCCAAGGTGGCGGGGCGCTTGGAGCTTATCAGGCTGGCGTCTATGAGGCGCTGGCGGAGGCAAACCTCCATCCCGATTGGGTCGCTGGCATCTCTATTGGGGCCGTCAACGCCACGATCGTCGCCGGCAACCCACCGAATCTGCGCGTCCAAAAACTAAGAGAGTTCTGGGAGCGCATCACCAACTCATGGTTCGATGTTGGTGCCGGCGAACTGGTCTCACTGCTGGTAGGCGGAGATTCGCCGCGCGGTTCTATTAATCAGATGAGCGCCGTCATGGCTCTCATGAGTGGTGCGCCCGGGTTCTTCCGACCGCGAATTCTGAACCCATGGTTTCATCCCTCTGGCACAGTCGAGGCGACGAGTTACTACGATACGGCACACCTCAAGGCGACGCTCGAGTCGCTTATCGATTTCGACCGGGTGAACGCTGCGCACACCAAAACCCGCCTAAGTCTCGGTGCCGTCAACGTGCGGAGCGGAAACTTGGTCTATTTCGACTCGCCGAACCAGGTCATCAAGCCGGAGCATGTGATGGCGAGTGGCGCGTTGCCGCCCGGTTTTCCGGCGATCGAGATCGAAGGCGAGCACTACTGGGATGGCGGGCTTGTCTCGAATACGCCGCTTCAGTGGATCGCGATGACGCAGCAGCGACCACCGGACTCGCTCGTTTTCCAGGTCGATCTCTGGAGCGCGCGAGGTGAGTTCCCGCGCAACCTTGCCGAAGTGGCGACCCGCCAAAAGGAAATCCAGTACTCTAGCCGAACCCGCGCCTTCACCGATTACTTCAAGCAAATTGCAAAGCTGCGACACATGCTCGCGGTGCTCCTTGACGAACTGCCAGAGGAAATGAAGCAGCGCGAAGAAGTGAAATACCTGAGCTCGGCCGCAGACCGGCACGCCGCCAACATCGTTCAGCTGATCTATCGGCCAAAGGGTTACGAAGGCGATTCCAAGGACTATGAGTTCTCGCGCCGCTCGATGGAGGAGCACTGGGGGGCCGGCTACTCCGACGCTGTGCACGCGCTCCGCCATCCCGAAATTTTCGAGCGGTCAAGCAGCCGGTACGAAACGCTCGTGACCTTCGACTTCAGTGGTGATCGGGGTGATTGAGGCAGACGCCAACGACAGGCGACTATGAAGGCAAGGTCCGCGCGCCTGCCGCCGCCATGGCGCTGATCGAGCGGCTCAAGCGATGAAAAGGCTATTCACCATCGGCTACGAGCACGCGACCCAGAAGGACTTCTTCGCCGCACTGCCGGACGCCAAGGTCGCCACCCGGGACGACGTCCGCGCCGTCGCCGGCTCGCGCCGACCGGGCTTCTCCGAACGCCAGCTCGCCGCCGGGCTCGACTCCCACGGCATGTCCTATCTGCATCTGCAGAAGCTCGGCACGCCGAAGGAGGGCCGGCTCGCCGCCCGCAGTGGCAAGGCCGAGGAAATGCTGCGCATCTATGAACTCCATTTGGCGACGCCCGAGGCGCAGCACGAACTCGACGAACTGACCGCGCTGGCGAAATCCGGCCGGCCGCTGTGCCTGTGCTACGAGTGCGACCCCGCCCACTGCCACCGCGGCGTAAAGTCCGTCATTCCGGCGTGCGTGTCTTCGCGCGTGAATCCGAAATCCAGGCCGTCCGCCAGTGTCCGAAGATATACGCTTGCTTGCGAGAGGTATTTTCATACTTATGAGGCGAGCGTCGGCGAAAGAATTCTACTTTGCATGGGGTTGTTTTTCAAAAAACTGAATCCCCCCCTCGTCCCCCGGCCCGTTCAGGGGGCGGTCGCCCCTCCACGGCGCGATGCGCGGTGCCGACAAGCCGAAGGGCAACTCCCAGAAGCGTGACATTCCGCGTACGCTATAGGGTTGCAGCCAAACAGCCGGACGCCGTCATTCAATTTTCCGGGAACGGTCCCGAAGGGCTGTTCATGAGATTGTTGCACGTCGGCATCCTGGCCCCGCATCGGACCACGCGGGGCTCGTTGCCGGTTCGGGCTACTCGACGAAGGTAGCGCGCCGAACCTCGGGTGCGACCTCACCATGATGCGTCCCTTCAGCCGAGTGCACGGCGGCCGGCAGCTGAAGCACCGTGGCATGCTGGCCGGCGCACAGCCGGGTCAGCAGGATCACCTGGCCGCTCGGAAATTCGAGCGCGTCGTGATGCTCATAGGGATTCTCCAAGTTGATCTGCCTGAACCGCGCCACGTTCTCGCGTAGTTTCTTGTTCGGAAAGAATCCGAGCGCATGGTCGCATTCGACATTGTGATCGAACACGAGCTCGGTCCCGGGAAGCAGGCAGACCGCCACTCCGGGCTCTCCCACCGCCGTGAAGCCGCGGGTGATCGAGTTCACGAATTGGCTCGAGACGAGCTTGTCGCCGACTTTGGCCGGGCGGTTCGCTACGTGTTGCAGGCTGTAGTCGCACATGCTGGGATACTCCTGTTTTGGCCCCGGTTGAGGGCGTGACGCCGGCTCGAAGCGGTGCTGCCTCGTGCCAAGCCGTGGGATCCGCGCGCCAGAGCCCGTGCCATGTTCGCGAGCGGGGCGCTCCGGAGAACCAAACCGCGCGGAGGCAGTTCGTTCCTTCGATTGGAAAGATTCTCGCGACTGGAAAGATTCTGGACCGGCTGACGCTTGCGGGGTGTGCGCTCCCGACATGTCGTCTGGAGCAGCACGATCACGCCGTCGAAAGCGGCTCCGCGATGCTTTCAAGCGGCCGCCGTTCCGCATCGATCCCGAATCTGAGCTCGGCCCCGGCCGCCACCAGCATCAACACGGCCGCCACGGCGTAGCCGCCGGCGACCGCAGCGAGAGCGCCGGACACGATCAGATATCCAAACAACAGAGGCCCGGTCGCTCCCCCGATGGCCGTCCCGAGCGCATAGAAGACTGCGATCGCGAGGGCGCGCGCTTCCAACGGAAAGATCTCGCTCACCGTCAGGTAAGCCGAGCTCGCCGCTGCGGAGGCGAAGAAGAATATCACCATCCAGGCCATTGTCTGCGTCCATGCCGAAAATACGTCGAAGCCGAGCAGGATTGCAGTCGCGAGCAGCAGCAGTCCGGCTGTCGTATAGGTAAAAACGATCATCTTGCGGCGCCCGACCGTGTCGAACAGCGGCGCCAGCAGGACGGGGCCGAAAAAATTGCTTGCGGCGAGCGGCAGCAGATAGAGGCCCGTGGAGTGCTCCGAAACGCCGTGGAATGTGGTGAGCACCAGCCCGTACGAGAAAAAGACGGCATTGAAGAGAAACGCCTGCGCGGTCAACAAAGCCAGCGCGAGCAGGCTCCGTTCGCGGTATTTCCGCAGCATGGCCGACAGGATCAGCCCCAGCCCGAAGCTCTTGCGCGCATACACCTCCAGGTAGTCTCGGGTCGACGAAAGATCGACGCCGGTGTCGGCCCGAACGCGTTGCTCGATATCGTCCATGGCCGCGTCGGCTTGTCCCTTCCAGCCATGCGTCACCAGCCAGCGGGGGCTTTCCGGCACGAAGCCGCGCAGCAGGAGAATGCCCAGGCCCAATACGCCGCCGATGGCGAACCCGAAGCGCCAGCCCAAGTCGACCGGCATGACGGCCGGATCGAGAAACACCAGCGAGGCGCCGGAGCCTGCGACCGCACCGAGCCAAAAGCTGCCATTGACCATGAGATCGACCCGGCCGCGATAGTTTGCCGGTATCAATTCGTCGATCGCCGAATTGATGGCGGCATACTCGCCGCCGATCCCGAGACCCGTGATCGCCCGGAATGCCGCAAAGCTCCAGAAACTCCAAGATGTGGCGGAGAGCAGCACGCCGGTCAGATAGACGATCAGCGTGACATAGAACACGAACCGCCGGCCGGACCGGTCGGTGAGCCAGCCGAAGATGAGCGCGCCGCACACGGCTCCAACCACATAGGAGGTGGCGGCCGCTCCGATCTGCTGCGCGGACAGAGCCAAGGTCTTCGGATCCTGCAGCACGGGCCCGATCGCCCCGACGATCGTGACCTCGAGGCCATCGAGGATCCATGTCACGCCCAGGGCGACGACGATCAAGACGTGAACGCGACACCAGGGAAGGCGATCGAGGCGCGCCGGAATGTCGGTCCTGACGGCAACGCGGAAGGCGCGTTCGTCCCTCGACGGTTGGCGCGTCGTGTTCGCCTGGGCTGCAGCTGTCATGAGATCGTCCGGCTTTTCCGGACTAACGCGACCCGCCCGCTCGGGTTCCGCACATGCGTCCAGGATGGTCGCTCGCGGCATCCGGTATCGATCCAGGCCTGAACGATCGGGTCGAATTGTTCCTGGGTGCCCGGGGCGGGCTGTCCACACCCGTCTTTTACAGTTGGCTACAAAAGGCGTATCTCGGATCCGTGAACGCTGTTCGCGAGGCCGGCAAATGAAACTTGGTCGCAACGACCCCTGCCCTTGCGGCAGCGGCAAGAAATACAAGCACTGCTGTCTCACCGCCGCGACCGCCCAGGCTGCCGCGCCCACCGACCTTACTTGGCGCAGGATGCGTGGACTGCTCGACGGCTTTCCGAACGAAATGTTGCGCTTCACTGCTCGAGCTTACGGGCCGACGGCGATGTATGAGGCCTGGGACGAATTCACGGGCGTCGAGGATCTCGAATTCGATCCCGATGCGCCGCTCATGCAGCTCTTCATGCCTTGGTTCTTCAATTGCTGGGCGCCCGATCCCGTCGCCACCGAGGTTGTGAATAAATCTCTGCACGGCGTTATCCCCATCAAGGCATATCTGGCAACCAAAGGGCCGCAGCTCGACCCGCTTCTTCGGCGTTATCTCGAATCGGTTTTGACCGCCTCGTTTACGTTCTTCGAAGTGTTGGCCTGCAATCCCGGAACCGGAATGACCTTGCGCGACGTCATGACGAGGGAGGAGCACTCGGTCACCGAGCGAGCCGCGTCGCAGGGGATGCAGGCTGGCGATTTATTGTTCGGACAGCTCGCCTCGGTAGACGGGTTGACGATGCTTGAAGCGTTCACTGGGTTTGTTATTCCCCCGATGCAGAAAGCGTCGATCATCGAATTACGAACTCGCATCGCTTCTGCGCACCCGAGGATCACCCATCGAGTCCTGCGTGAGCGAGAGTTCGAGCTGCTCGATCTCGTTCATGAAATTTCGGACCGCCTGTTCAATCCGCGTCTGCCCATACTGCAGAACACCGACGGCGATCCGCTGTCGCCGCACAAACTGGTGTTCGACCTCGAGGCTCCGCCACAGGCCGCGTTCGATGCGTTGAAGCACCTCGCGCTGGGCGAATCGGACGAAGACCTCCTGGCTGATGCAACACGCGATTCCGAGGGCAAGCTGACGGGCGTGCGTTTCAGCTGGAAGAAGCGCGGCAACAAGAAGCATGCCGGATGGGACAACACGGTGCTCGGGTGGATCGAGATCTACCCTGCGCGCCTCATCGCCGAGGTCAACTCGAAGGCGCGCGCCAACGCTATACGCAAGAAGATAGAAAAAGCACTCGGTGCGGGCGTTCGTTATCGTGCGAGCGAAATTCAATCGCTGGAGAAGATGTTTGCTGATCGGCAGGCGGCCGGCGGCGCACGCGGTGGTGCTGCCTCCGAGGAGAGCGATCGGCTCGCCCGACTTCCAGAGGTGCGCGAAAAGATTTCCGAAATGATGGCGGCGCACTGGGAGCACTGGGTGAGCCAGCCGCTCCCCATTTTGGGAAACCGCACCCCGATGGATGCCGTCAAGGACCCGGACGGACGCGAGATCGTCGAGTCCATCGTCATTCAGGCAGAACGGGACGGCCGCAGCCCCGATCTGCAAACGGACGAAAATGTGTTCCGGCGGCTGCGTGGGAGGCTGGGTCTCGCCGCAGGCCGATCGACCAAGAGTGTCGGTTGAGACAACACGATCGAGCTGTGGGGCCCAGACATCGGCGCCGGGACCGCCCGCCCGGAAACCGATTGAGGTCGACAGCTCTGGCTGAAAGCAATGGCGGCACGAATTGCTTTAATCTAATGCGACACATATTCGGGAAGAAAGAAAGCCCCTCCCGAATTTGGGCGGTCCCGCCACCACCGCCCGGCCCACAGGACGAGGCCCGTCAGCGACGGCACTACCCCAGAAAGCGCAGCCACGGCCGGCGGCCGTGGATTCCGGAGATGGGCCATTCCTGCCGCCAACCCTCCTTCGCGAACCCGGAACATCGGTGTGGAGGCCGCGCCCGGAACGCTCAATCTGATCGCGCCCGAAAAAACGCAGGACGGCGCTGGCGCTGCCGAAGGAAGGGGGCCGGCGTCGCTTGTCTAAAAGGCGCCATTTGCCTCCGGCGCCACGTACACCTTACGCCCTCCCACATAGGTGGCCATCGGACGGAGCTTGAGGATCTCGTCCTCGGGGATGGTCATGAAATCACCTGAAAGGACCAGGAAATCTGCCAGCTTTCCGGGTTCGATGGAGCCCTTCATCTTCTCTTCCCAAGTCGCGAAGGCATTGTTGTTGGTGGCGATGCGCAGCGCTTCCTCGCGGCTGATTTTCTCCTGCGGCCCAAGCACGCGTCCGTCGCGGGTCTTGCGCGACACGTAGTAATACAGCGGGACGAACGGGTTGTTGGATGTCGTCGTCTCTGGAGACGGTCCTCCATAATCGCTGCCGTTAACGACCACCAGATGGTGATCGAGCATTTCCCTCACCGGCGTTTGACGTTCAGCCTGTTCCTGGCCCAGCGCCCGTACCGCGGCATCGTAATTCCCGGCATATCCCGCCATGTTGGTGGACACGATAATGTTGAGCTTAGCGAGCCGCTCCATCAGAGCGGGCGTGACATTGGGAATGTGCTCGACCACCCAGCGCCGGTCGCGGATCGGGCTTTCGCGGTCGGCGGCTTCGTAGGCCTGCAGAACCTCTTCGAGCGCTTCGTTGGTCCCCACATGCGGCGAATGCCGCCAACCCAAGCGGTTGAGTTCCAGCATCAGCGCCTTGTATTCCTCCAGTGTGGCGTCCCCTTCGGGGGGATGTGGCCGCTCGCCGGCCGAATCGATGCGCAGCCAGTGATCGCCGAACCCAGGTGTCACCATCTGCTGGCGCGCGAATTCCGCCGGATTGCTGACCGCAAGCTCCAGGCCTAAGCTGACGCGCACCGTCAGTCGTCCCTGCCGCCACATCCGCTCAAAAGCGCGCATAGCGTGAGGCCAATTCGACAGGTCGCGGATGCTGGTGATGCCCAGCGCGTTTCGCTGCTTCTGCCCCGCCTCGATCCACTGTTCTTCTTCGCGCGGCGTCGGGAGCGGCACCACCTTGTCGACGACGAAAAGTCCGGCGGGATAATCAGGGGTTTCTCCGGTCAATTCGCCGCCGCTGTCCTTCGGGATCTCCTTGCCCATGTAGGATTGCATGTCTTTGGAAATCCCCGCCTTCTTCAGGGCGGCACTGTTCATTACGGCGGCGCCGCGGCGGGCGCGCAGCGCGACGATTGGGACATCGGCCGAGATTTGGTCGAGATCTTTCCTGGTCAGGGGTGCCCTCCACCCGACGCTTCCGAAGACGGTTTCACCCGCCTTGGCTTTGGCAAGGCCGTCCCGAAGTCGCCTGAGCACCTCCGCGGTCGAAGTGGCCCCGACCAGGTCGATCCCGCGCATCACCTTTTCGCTGTTGTAGAGATGATCGTGGTTGTCCGACAGGCCGGGGATGACCGCGGAGCCCCGAAGATCGACCAAACGAGTATTCGCTCCTGCGAGCGCTCGGATTGCAGCATTGGTCCCCACGGCGACATATAGGTCGCCGCTGACGGCAAACGCTTGCTGAATCGTAAAGTCCGAATCGACCGTAATGATCTTGCCGTTGTAGAAGATCGCGTCGGGCGGAGCGTTGATGCCCTGCTGCGCGATCGAACTCTCCGCAACGAGCACGCTCAACATCGCGAGCAACCCGGTGGCTAATGTTTTCATTTTCCTGCCCCAAGCTATTTGAACTTGCGATAGCACCTGCCCGGTCCAGCCATGAAATCGCATCATCGCAAGGTGATCTCCGGTCACCGCTTTCAGTCGTGGCGAGCCTACTGCAGTCCGGAGCGCATAGGAATGGTCTGTACTGAGCCGGAACGCCCGAATTCGTGACGGGTTTCGGATGCCGGCCGCGCCCGGCGGTGTCGTGAACTCCGGCGCCCGGCATCCGAGAGCCTCCGGGAAGAAACCCGCGGGGGACGAGGCTGGGAGGTCTCGCCGCGCTTGAACCTCCCAATGATGCGCATGCGAGGGGTCTTGGCTGCGCGCGATTCCACCTGCGTGCCGAACGGCGGAGAAGGCCCGTTATTGCCGGCCGTCAGGCCAAGTCGACCGCATGGCGCTTGAGATCGGCAAGAGAGCAGCAGGTCAAAGCCCCCTCGTGAGTGGCGCGCAACACCACGCGGGGCGCTTGGCCGGCCTCGAGTGCTTCCTGCCAACGGGGCGCACATAAGCACCAGCGATCGCCGGGTTTGAGGCCGGCAAAGCCGTGGCTCGGCAATGGCGTCGAGAGATCGTTGCCACGCGACTTGGAAAATTCGAGAAACTCGGCAGTGGTGACGACACAGACGGTGTGGCTGCCAACGTCTTCCGGCCCCGTGTTGCAGCAGCCGTCCCGATAAAAGCCCGTCATCGGGCTCATCGAGCAGGCTGCAAGGGGCTCGCCGAACACGTTGCGGGATAGACTCCGCCGTTCCTCGCCGCCGCTTCTGTCGTCCCTCAGCATCGCGGTATCCTCGCTGGCGCCGCGCAACGCACTACCCCGCGCGCACACGCAAAAAACAAGCCTTGAAAACAACGCTAGGGTCGCGGCGATGGCGATCCTTTGGCCGATCCCTCGGTCGATGCTGAACGTAGCAGCGCGGGCCCGGTTGCGATCTCTGCGATAAGCTTCTTCACCATGGCGCGGCCGAACGAATCGTAGTCCTCCGCCACCATCACGAACGAGCCTGGCCCCCCGATCACGTTGTCATGGTAGTATTTCTCGATGCCCCCGGGTGGATTGGTGTGCGCGGGATTTTGGGCGAATTGAATGTCGGTGAGAATGACAAGGCCGCTGACGACGATGCCCTGGGCGACCGCCCGATCGCGGAAAAGCCGCACATCGCGGCCGGAATTATTGGTGCCGTCTCCCGATACGTCGATGGCATGGCGTTCGGCCTCGAACGGTGCTCGGGCGATCTGAGCGGCAGCGAAGTCGATGGCGGAACCGATCGAGGTGCTATTGTAGAACGTACGCGGGGCCCTCAAGATCAGATTGCCGAGGCGGAGCGCGGCATCGATCCCGTCGACGACGCTCCAATCGACCACGAGCTTCTGCTCGAACGGACCCGACCAATCGATGAAGCAGATCGCGATCTTCTGATGGGCCCCGGATCTAATCGCGCTGAGCACCTGCGGATCGGATATCGCCGCTGCATAACCTTCGCGCTGCAACATGAACTTCGGCTGATCCATGCTGCGCGACACGTCCATCGCCAACGCCAAAAGCAGGTCGACCTGCTCGGCGGCGCGAGCAAACGTAATTTGGGTCGCGACCAGCGCGACCAGTGGCAGCACGCATCTAAAGATCCATATCACGCCTGTGCTCCCGATGTTGTCGACGCCAGCCGACAGCGCAGCGCACCTGATGCAGTTTGTTGCATCCTACCAAAAATCAGGGCCGGGAACAGCAAGGGCCCCTGACGGCGGAATTCGAGCAATCCTCGAGGCCGAAAGCCGGGGCGTGCTCTTCCCTACGATTAGCCGCAGAGCGCGCTGGGACGCCGAAGTTGACCGTGATCTTCGCTGCTGAGGTGCGCCGGCCGACGCGGTACTGACCGTGGCCCGAGGCCCGACTCGTAGCCCGCCTCGCAAAGCGAATGCCGGGCGGCCCCGTGGGACGGACGGGGCACCTGGGCCGGAATGGATGACGCGATGTTCGAGGCGACCGTCGTGGCGATGCGTCCGCGGCACGCGGCCGCTACGTATTTTTGCTTATGGGCAGATGCGTAGGCACAACACCTGAATTTCCCAACCAGCCAGTGAGGCCTATTTTTGGGCCTGTGAACCATTGGGGGGTTGGTCATGATCCCGAAGCGGCTTTCAATCGCAATCGCCATCGGCATCTGAATCGTTTCCGGCTTGGCCTGGTCGGACCTCGAGACTTTTGCGTCCGCGCCGGCATCCGAGACCAAGATCGATTTTGATCAGGTCTTTGCCAATGCGACACGGCAGGGCGAGTTCAACCCATCAATTCACGACGGGCTTGCCCGCGCCGGCTGGAATTTCATTATGTCGACAACAGAACGCGCTTCCAAATCCCTCGCCGGTGGGTACGTCAACCGGGCAGCCAAGAGTGATTGCTTGCCGAACTTCAAGTCCGCTCCTCCGGAACCTGCGCTGCTCCCCTACTGCGAGCCGGTGGCATCCCCGTTCCCTGATCCGATTTTGGGCCGCATTGTCGGTCGTTGTGCCGCATAGTGTGCCGGCGTCTCTCGCGTCGGCTGCTCCCGCCAGTTCGGCTGGGCATCGGGCCGACGGCGCCGAACCCGATGGATCGCGGCCGGCACCCCCTGCTATAAGCGTCCCAACCGCGCCCGCTCGAGGCCGCGACGCCAGGGGAAATGCCATGGAGACGACCAGACGCCAACTGCTTGCCAGCGGCGCCGCCGTCGCGGCCACGCTCGCCCACAGCCGGGCCTTCGGCGGCTGGGAGCCGAGCGAGCGCTATCCCGACCCCGCCATCACCGCGCTCGACCCGAGCTTCCTCAAATATCGCGTGTTCAACGCGAGCATCGAGCGGCTCGCCACCGGCATGCGCTGGAGCGAGGGGCCGGTATGGTTCGGCGACGCCCGCTGCGTGCTGTGGAGCGACATCCCCAACAATCGCATGATGCGTTGGGACGAGACGACCCGCCGCGCCAGCGTATTCCGCAGCCCCTCCAACTATTCCAACGGCAATACCCGCGACCGCCAGGGCCGCCTCGTCACCTGCGAGCACGACGCCCGGCGCGTCACCCGCACCGAATACGACGGCACCATCACCGTGCTGATCGACAAGTTCGACGGCAAGCCGCTCAACTCGCCCAACGATGTCGTCGTCAAGTCCGACGACTCGATCTGGTTTTCCGATCCGACCCCGGGCATCGCCGGCAATTACGAGGGCCACCTCGCCGCCCAGGAGCTGCCGACCAACGTGTACCGACTCGATCCCCGCACTGGGCGCGCCGCCGTGGCGGTCGGCAACATCAGGCCCAACGGGCTGTGCTTCTCGCCCGACGAGCGTCAGATGTACATCGTCGACTTCAGCGCGCCGCCGAGCGTGATCCGCGCCTATGACGTGGTCGACGACGGCACCCGGCTCGCCAACGGCCGCGCCTTCGTGACCTGCGAGGCCGGCGAGACCCCGGACGGCTTCCGCTGCGACGTCGACGGCAATTTGTGGTGCGGCTGGGGCACGGCGCCGGCGCTCGACGGCGTCGTCGTGTTCAATCCGCAAGGCAAGCGGATCGGCAAGATCGCGCTACCCGAGCGCAGCGCCAATCTCTGCTTCGGCGGCGTCAAGCGCAATCGCCTGTTCATGGCGTCGAGCCACTCGCTCTATTCGCTCTACGTGAACACCCAGGGCGCGATCGGCGGCTGACCACGTGCGGCTTGCCCGACATTCCGGTCCGAGTCATTCCCGAGCGCGCGGCTCCGCGCGAACCCGTAATCCATCTCCGTACCCTAATTGCCGTATCTGCCCATAGTCGTCCGCAGTCGGCGAAAATCTACACCTTTCCAGGTGCTTGTGGGTTCGCAGACAACCGCCGCACCTGCCGTTGCCGATCGCATCTGCGCACCATATATCGCAACCCGGTATGGTCAGAAGTGAGGCCATAAGTAGGTTCGGAGTTGCGTTTCATGCCCCGGAAACTGACAGCCGCTGAGCACTTGGAAAGCTACCTTGCCGACGTCGCCGCCCGCAAGGTGGAGAGCGGCGCACGCCGTCGCATTTCTTATGGCGACGGTCTCTATCTCTTCATCACCGGACCGCGCTCTTGCCGCTGGCGCTACGACTATCGGCACCGTGGCGTATTGACGTCCGCGTTCTGGCCGGCCATCGGCGCGGCGGCCCTGGGCGAGAAAGAGGCCAGGGCCGAGCGCAGCAAGCTTTGGCTCGCCAATTACGCGGAACGCCAGCAGGCCCTGGAGGCCCGCCGTGAGGCGCGCCGACGGACCCGCCTTGGCCTCCCTGCCATCTCCGCCAAGCCGGTAGACGTCCTCCCGGCCGACATTCGGGCACCGACCGCGCCGGCTCCAGGCGCCATCATGACGTTCCGGCAGGCGTGGGAGCGCTACGCGCGGGCGCAGCGCGGCGGCTGGGATAACGCGAAGCGCAATGGTCGTACCGAGAAGCGCTACCGTGGCCTCGTTGCGCGCTATTGCCGCTCGATCCTCGATATGCCCGTCACCGAAATCACAGTTGATGACGTCGCGGCCGTGCTCAATAGCAATACGAGCCGCGGCACCCCGCTTTGGCGGGGCAGCGACAGCGATGGCCATAAGCTCCGCGTCTTCGTCGAGTCGGCACTTGATCTCGCCGGGGTCGAACCGAACTCCGCTGCACTCAAGGCCAAACTGCGCCAACTGCTGCCCAAGAACACCGGCGGCCACGGCAGCGAGGGTTATGCTTGGCTCCATCCTGACGACTTGCCGGCCTTCATGCGCGAACTTGTCGCCCTCGGCGATGACCAGCATGCTCGTGTCCTCCGCTGGCAAATCCTCACCACGGCACGGCCGGAGGAAGCGCGCCAAGCCCGCTGGGAGGAGATCGACCTCAAAGCCAGGACCTGGACCCTGCCGCGTGAGAAGACGAAAAAAGGTCAGCGCGCCTTCGTCTTCCATCTGAGCGACGCCGCGATCGCTGCGCTCGGCGAGCCGCGCTCGTCCGGACCCATCTTTAACGTTACGGAGGACTCGCGCAAACACTGGCGCGAGACTGGCGTAATGACGAAATGGCTTGCTCGCGATAAGCGCCCGGCAACCT
>DASYNT010000190.1:0-3636 GCA_036008405.1 Xanthobacteraceae bacterium | reverse complement strand
CTGCCTCGACTACGTCGGCGCCCTGGTGACCGATTTCACGCCGCTCGCGGGCGACCGCCAGTTCGGCGAGGACGAGGCGATCATCGGCGGGTTCGGGCGCTTTCGCGGCGAAAGCATTTGCGTCATCGGCCAGGAAAAAGGCGCCACCACCGAGAGCAGGCTGCGCCACAATTTCGGCATGGCGCGGCCGGAGGGCTACCGCAAGGCGGTGCGGCTGATGGAGATGGCCGACCGCTTCAACATCCCGGTGCTCTCGCTGGTCGACACCGCCGGCGCCTACCCGGGCATCGGCGCGGAGGAGCGCGGCCAGGCCGAGGCGATTGCGCGCTCGACCCAGGCGTGCCTGGAACTCGGCGTCGCCAACATCGCGCTGATTCTCGGCGAGGGCGGCTCCGGCGGCGCCGTCGCCATCGCCACCGCGAACCGGGTGCTGATGCTGGAGCACGCGATCTACAGCGTCATCTCGCCGGAAGGGGCCGCCTCGATCCTGTGGCGCGACACCGCGAAGGCGCAGGACGCCGCCACCAGCATGAAGATCACCGCTCAGGACCTGGTGCGCTTCGGCGTCATCGACGCCATCGTCCCGGAACCGACCGGCGGCGCCCATCGCGCCCCGGCGGCGGCCATCGCGGCCGCCGGCGCGGCGATCGCGGCGGCGTTCGCCGACCTCGCCGGCCTCGACCGGGCGGAGGTCCGCCGCCGGCGCCGGGACAAATTCCTGGCGATCGGGCGCGCCCTGTGACCGGCGTTTACCTTTCGTTCACTATCCGCGTGGTGGAAGACTGGGCCGAGGCCGCTTGCCTTGCGAAGGCCGCAGTCGTAGTCATACCATCCGGTGGGAGACGGCATGGGGGCCGTCGATCGGGTCGGGGAGCCTTGCGTTTGAAATTCCCTAGCTCCGTCGTCCGGGCGCTGCTGGCGTCGGCGGCCATTGCCGGCGCGATTGCGCTTGCCGGCTGCAATACCGACAGCGTGTCGGTCATCTCCGACCGTGCGCTCACGCCGCTGTCGCCCCGAATGATAAGCGAGCTCGAAAAGAAGGACATGCCGAAGGAGTCGCCCATCCTGGTGCGGCTGTTCAAGGAGGAATCGGAACTCGAAGTCTGGAAGCAGGACACCACCGGCCGGTTCGCCCTGCTCAAGACCTATCCGATCTGCCGCTGGTCGGGCGAACTGGGCCCGAAGATCAAAGAGGGCGATCGCCAGGCGCCGGAGGGATTCTATACCATCACGCCCGGGCAGATGAATCCGAACTCGAACTATTATCTCTCGGTCAATATCGGCTTCCCCAACTCGTTCGACCGCGCGTGGGGCCGCACCGGCGACTTTGTGATGATCCACGGCGATTGCTCCTCGCGCGGCTGCTACGCCATGACCGACGAGCAGATCGGCGAGATTTACGCGCTGGCGCGGGAAGCCTTCTTCGGCGGCCAGCACACGTTCCAGGTCCAGGCCTATCCGTTCCGCATGACGCCGCTCAACATGGCGCGTCACCGCACCAATCCGAGCATGGCCTTCTGGAAGATGCTCAAGCAAGGCTACGACCATTTCGAGGTGACGCGGCTCGAGCCGAAGGTCGACGTGTGCGATAGGCGCTACGTCTTCGACGCGGAACCGCTGACCCCCACGCGGCCCAACGCAACGCCGGTGCCGCTCAAGTTCAATGCCTCCGCGCGCTGCCCGGCCTATCAGGTGAACCCGGAAATCGCCGCCGCGGTCGCGGAAAAGGACAAGCGCGACGAAATCGAGATCGCCGAACTCGTCCGCAGGGGAACCCCGGTCGCCCCGATCCGCACCGGAACCGACGGCGGGATGCATCCGGTGTTCCAGGCCGCGCTGCATCCCCACGCGATTTTCGCGAGCGACGGCGACCTGCGCAATCTGTTCGACACCAAGACGCCGGGAACGATTCCGGCGACCGTCAATCCGCCGCGGCCGGTGGATCCGGCGACCGGAGTGGCGGTTGGGACTCCGGCTCCGGCCCACGGCGGCTACGGGCTTGCATCGGCCGAGACAAAGCCTGCCCCCGCGCAGCAGCAGGCCACCACGCGGCCCGCCGAGTCGGGCAACTTCTTCACGCGCCTGTTCTCCTCGGACGCCGAGAAGGCGAACAGCGCCCAGGCGCCGACCGGCTCGCTCGCGCAGCGCGACAAGAAACCTCCGGCGCTGAAAGAGGCGGCGCGTCCGGCGCCGAAGCCGGCTCAAGTGGCGACCGCGAAGCCTGCGCCGGCCGCGCCTGCTGCGCGTGTCCCTGCAGCTCAGGCTGAACCCAAACCCGCCCCGCAGCCGCAGTACGCCGCCGCTAAGCCGCTGCCGGCTCCCGCCGACCCCGCGCCCAGCGCACCGGCGGGCGGCGACGGGGGCCTGCTGTCGAACCAGCCGACCGCGCCCGTCGGCAGCTTCGAAAGCCGCTGGGGCAATTCGCGCTAGGCGCTGTCAGCGAGACAATTAGCGAGAAAAAGCTATAGCTTTTTACTTTTGTGTACTTTAGCTCGAGTACCCGCAGGCGCTTTCTTCTTCAATTTGATCTGATTGTAATCAACAGCGGCACGGACGAGATTTTTTAAAGCACGCTCATTAATCTTGTCACCCTCGAAAAAATCGATCGCTCGTCTCGCGTTGCCCTCGAGGCCCGCGTTGAAGAGCTTGTCAGGATCTGGGAGCCTCGCCCCGTGGGCAAAGGTAAGCTTCACCTTCTCTTTGTGGGCGTTGGCGACCGCGATTATTCCGTCGTGCGACCACACCGGGCTTCCCATCCACTTCCATTCCTCGATTATCTCCCGGTCGGCCTCAAGGATGCTCTTGCGGATGCTGGCGAACGTTTTGCCGCGCCAGTCGGTGAGTTCTGCGATCAGCCGGTCGATGCGTTCCGATGGATTCATTGGATCTTTATGCCTCGAATTCCGGTCCCGTTTCATGCGGCCTCCCCGAAATGAAGACGCCGTTGCAGTCGTGAGTATCGCTATTCGTGGTCAGCGCGGCAATGTGGTGCGGGCAGCCACCGTTTCGACAGGGCCTGGCTTTGAATTGTGCCGGCATCAATCAATCCGCGCCACGACCTGCTCGAGCGCAGCGATGAACCGCGGCCACCCGCCCTTGGCGCCCTGGTAGGCCTGCTGCTGATCCGGCCGGAAGCCCGACTGCTCCATGCGCAGGTGGGTCCCCGTGCTCGTAGGGGTGAGCGTCCATGTGACGACACTCTCGAGACCATAGGCCGCCCACGTGTAAGACAGCGTTTTGTTCGACTCGACTGCCAGGACCTGACAGTCGACAGCGCCCCAGTCTGCTTGAAGATTGAAGCGGTGGCCCACGACAGGCTCGAAATCGTTCTGCATGAGCCACTCCTCGATCAGGTGTGGTTGCGTGAGCGCGCGCCAGATCTTTTCCGGAGGATGCGGTATCTCGCGTTCGACAACGACGGAGAGCGTTTCGGTCGCTGTATCGGTCATTGGTCCATCCTTTTGAGCAGATCTTCGAGGTGGTCGAACCGGCTCTGCCACACGCCGGCCATTTGGCTTGTCCAGTCGATCAGCGGGGCCAAGGCGCCGAGCTGTGCGCTATAACGGGTCTGGCGACCTTCATGGCGGTCCGGCCCGGCCTGCCTGAGAACGCCGAGATGTTTTGACACGGCCGGTT
>DASYNT010000189.1:0-11270 GCA_036008405.1 Xanthobacteraceae bacterium | reverse complement strand
GAGCCAGGAGGAAATCCGGAGCTTCGACTTCATGATCGGCCCGCAGGGACAGCAGCTTCCTGCGGGGCGCGGGACCGCCAAGGAAGGCGAGGCGATCTTCGCCAAGCGGTGCGAAGTATGCCACGGGAAGAACGGGGAACGAGGGGTGCTCCGGCGTCTGGTGATGGGCAGTCCCGGCAAGCCCTATCGCGGCCCCTTCAAAGCCGAGGAAAAGGACAGTGTAGCCTACTACCCCTATGCGACGATCGCGTGGGACTATATCAACCGGGCGATGCCGGTGCCCAAGCCGGGGTCGCTCACCCATGACGAAGTCTACGCGCTGGTGGCATTCCTGCTCTATCGGAACGGGATCATCCAGGAGACCGATGTCATGGACGCCAACAGCCTGCCGAAGGTCGAAATGCCGAACCGGAACGGCTTCGTTCCGGCGGTGCCGGTGTATCCCCCGGACCCGACGAAACCCAATTGGTTCTGAGCGCGAGTTCGCGAGATGACAGAGTTTTCAGCGGCCACGAAATCGCTTTCGGGGCCGTTGAAGTGCGCCATCGTGGCGCAGTCGGATCATCGGCCGGCGAAGTTGAATTGAACATGCGTCGCCAAGAACTATTTCCGGAAGCTCACGGCGCTCGCAAGCGTTGGCGACACCGCGCGGCTGACCTCGTGGCGGCGCGCGGATTGCCGGCTAGGCGCGTTCGGCGCGGCCAACAGCAGCCGGGAGAGCGATCATGAGCAAGCGGATCTTAACCGTTGCCGCCGTCGTGCTCGCCGCCGGGATTGGCGGCTTTACGGCCTTCCTCGCCGCAAAGCCGCCGGCGGATGCGCGTCACGTGTCTTCGCCCGACCAATCGGTCTGGACCGAAATCTCGTGGCCGTTCCCCGTCGACCAGTGGGGAGGCGGGTGGGCTTTTCAATGCAAGGCGGCCGATTGCGGGGTTGACGTCAATCTCTATCTGCGGCCGAAAATCGGCTTCTGCAATTGTCAAACCGGAGTGGCCGACGACGAGGAACTCGATCGCGTCGGCGATGTCGACCTCTTCGACGGCGAAAGGTCGGCACGCGGCCCCGGCCGGCCCATTGCGGTGCACGCGATGAAAGGCCGCAGCCGCGGCTATACGGTTGGCGCCCCATCGGCGAAATCGGTGCTATCGCTCGCCTTCAACAGCCGTTGCGATGTGGTCGTCGCGACGGTGGTCGCCGGCGGTGATCCGGTCGCGCAGGAACAGGCCGTGCTCGAATTCCTCAACGGCGATTTGGTGCTGGAAAGGGTTGAAGTGGTGCTCGGGCTTTAGTTTAGTCCAGTCCCCCGCTGGGCAAAATACCCCAGGGTGGGGCGGCATCGCCGAACACCTGCCAGGGTCGCCCCCACCGGCCGTGTACGAAGAAATCCAACGGCGGCCAGCCGGCGCAAACAGGCGCCGGCCATCCGTAACGATCGGGCTATCCCTCCAGCACCGCCTTTACTCGCGCCGGCGTCAGCGGCAGGTCGCGCAGGCGTTTGCCGGTCGCGGCAGCGAAGGCATTGGCGATCGCCGCGGCGGCCGGACCCTGCGCGGCCTCGCCGGCGCCGAGCGATCTTTCCTCGGGCCGATCGATCAGCTCGATCTCGACTAAAGGGACCTCCGGCATGGTGAGTATCGGATAGGTGTCCCAGTCACGTGACCTTATCTCGGCCTGGTGGAATTTGACCTCCTCATTCAGCGTCCAGCTCGTGGACTGAACGATGCCGCCTTCGATCTGGTTCGCGAGACCGTCCGGATTGATGATCTGCCCCGCATCGACGGCCGCGTAGACCCGCCGCACAGCGAGACGTCCGCTCACGCGGTCGATTTCAACATCGGCAATCGCCGCCACATAGGTGGCGAGGTTCTTGTACTTGGCAAAGCCGATGCCGCGCCCCTTGCTGCCGTCGCCGCGCTCGCCCGGTTTCCAACCCGCCTTCTTGGCCACCGCCTCGATCACGGAGCGCGCGCGGGCGTCCTCGAGATGCGCCAGGCGGAATGCGACCGGATCCGCATTGGCGAGCAGCGCCAGCTCGTCCATGAAGGATTCCATCGCGAACACGTTGGCATAGGCGCCGAGCGTGCGCAGCGCCGATACCCGCAGCGGCATATCCCTGATGAAGTGATTGACGATGCGCTGGCGCGGGAAGGCATAGAGCGGCACCGCATTGCGATCGCCGCCGCCGGCGGGCAGCGGCAACATGCGGGGCGGGGCGGGACGCTGCGGCTCGGCGAGATACCCGCTCGCGAGGAGATTGTCGCCGCCCGGCTCGCTCGGCCGCGTCGAGTGGGTGTTGCTCCACAGCTCGTAATTCCAGTCGGCAATGCGGCCGGCCGGCGACAGCGCCGCCCGCACCTTCATCACCATGGCGGGCCCGAACGGCTCCCACAAGAACTCGTCGGCCCGCATCCACTGCACCCGCACGGGCCGGCCGGCCGCGGCCCGCGCCAACAGCGCGGCGTCGAGCGCCGCATCGTCCGCCGCATTGTGGCCGTAGCAGCCCGCACCTTCGGCATGGATGCAGCGGATGTTCTCCGCCGGCATTTTCAGCGCCATGGCGAGATTGCCGCGCAGCGGGAAGACACCCTGGCTGTGGGTCCAAACCGTCATCCTGCCGTCGCTCAATTGGGCGACCGCGCAGGACGGCCCGATCGACGCATGGGCCATGTAAGGCTTGCGATAGGTCGCCTCGACGAACTTCACGCCCTCGGAAAGCGCCGCCTGCTTCTCGTTCACGACCTTGTCCTCGGTCGGAAGCGCCAGCAGGCGATCGTAGATGTGCGCCTGGTCCGGGAGCGGCGGCCCCGCCGTCCATCTCGCGCTCTCGGCAAGCGCCAGGCTCGCCTTGATCGCCTGCTCCTCGCGCTCGGCGATCACGCCGAGGAAGCTGCCGTCGCGCACCACCGCGACCACGCCCGGCATTGCCTTGACCCGCGCCTCGAATCCTTCGAGCTTCGCCCGGTCGCCCGACAGCCGCACGGTCCGGCTGTGCAGCATTTCCCGCTCGGCAATCATGCCGAGGAAGCTGCTGTCGCGCACCGCGGGGGCCCCGTCGGGCGTCGCCTCTATCCGCACCTCGTCGAATCCTTCGAGCTTCGCTCCGTAGCACGGCGGTCGCACGATCCGGCCGTGCAGCATTCCGGGCAGCCGCAGGTCGTGCACATAGGCGATCCCGCCGGTGACCTTTCCCGGTATGTCGCGCCGCGCGATCGGCTTGCCGACAATCCGGTGCGCCGAAGCGGGCTTCGGCCGCACCTGCGCCGTCGCCTCGCGATGCAGATCGGCCGCGGCGGCGAGCTCCGCATAGCTGAGCTTGCGCCCGTCCGGCGCGGCGACGACCCCCTCGGCCACGCTCAGCGCAGCCGCATCGGCGCCGAGGCGCTTTGCGGCGAGCTCGAGAAGGATGGCGCGGACTTGCGCGCCGGCGAGCCGCAGCGCCGTGCCACTGTTCTCGATCGACTGGCTGCCGGCGGTCACCCCTTCGTTCGGCGTCCTCTCGGTGTCGCCCGAAATCATCTGCACCCGGCCGAGCGGCAGGTCGAGCTCCTCCGCCGCGATCTGCGCCAATGCCGTCACGATGCCCTGGCCGAGTTCGACCTTGCCGGTACAGACCGTGGCGTTGCCGTCGCTGCCGATGCGAATCCAGGCGTCGAGCAGGCGGTTGTCGCCGAGGCTGCCGGGGAGCCTTGCGGGCTGCTGCGCGAAAGCGAGCCGCGGAGCAAACGTGAAGGCGAGCGTGATGCCGCCGAGCCCGGCGGCGAAGGCGCGCCGTGAGATCGCGTTCATCAGATCCTCCCGCCCATCTGCGCCGCCCGCAAGACCGCGCGGACAATCCGGTTATGCGCGCCGCAGCGGCACAGATTCCCCGCCAGCCCCTGCCGCACATCCGCCTCGCTCGGCTGCGGATTGCGGTCGAGCAGCGCCTTCGCCACCATCATGAATCCGGGGATGCAGTAGCCGCACTGCGCCGCCTGCTCCGCCATGAACGCCGCCTGCAGCGGATGCGGCCGCTCGATGGTGCCGAGGCTCTCGAGCGTGGTGATCTCGGACCGGCCGAGCGTGTCGATCGGCGTCGCGCAGGAGCGCACCGGCTTGCCGTCGACCAGCACCGTGCAGGCGCCGCACTGGGCAATCCCGCAGCCGAACTTGGCGGCGTTGAGACCGAGATCGTTGCGCAGCACGTAGAGCAGCGGCGTATCCGGCTCGGCCGGCACACTGTGCATCGCGCCATTCACCTTGATGTTGATGGCCATGACTGGGGACTCCCGACCGGGCGCCGTGGGGGCGGCGCCGCATCTTGCTACGTCTGTTCAGCCGCGTCGAGAGCCCCAATTCGACCCGTCGCCATCAACGGTTCACATCGAGCCCAACGGGCGACTGGAGAGCGGCCGAAGGCTGCTCGATGGCGCGTTCACGGGCAAAAGCTCACGGCACTCGCAAGCACGTCATGACCGGCTGTCTCCCCTCGCCGGGTGGGGACATGGCCGGTGAGAGGAGCGAGGGCGAGAATCTATCGCGCGGCCGCAGACGCGCGCCACTGGACCAAAGCCCCATTGGTGGTGCGGATCATCTTCCAACCTTCGGCAAGCCGCCTTGCGATAGCCTGGCCGCTCAGGGCAGTGATCCCACATGCCACGTTGTGCGCGAGGCAGGCCCTCAGGATCGCCTGGAAGGCCTGCTCCACTTCGGGCGCGTTGCTGTCGACTCCCAGATATTGGTGGAGATCGCCGCCCGCGCCCACGAAGATCGCGCCGACACCCGGCACCGCCGCGATCGCATCGGCGTTCTTCAAGCCTTCGGCCGTTTCGATCATCATGATGGCCAACAGGTCGCCATCGGGATTGAGCGGCCACAGGTCCGCCCGGCGCTCGTACTCGGCGTCCGAGACGCCCCACCACCACACGGCGACTCCCGGCGCGTAGCCGCGCAATCCGGGCGGGTCGGGATACTTGGAAGTCTTTCTCTGCGGGTAGCGCATGTTCCGCACCGCCAGCAGCGCCTGCTCCGCATCGTCGATGCCGTTGAAAATGACGCCCATCAGGCCGATGTCCAGCGCCTGTTTCACGAACCACTGCGCCTGTTCGCGGCCATAGGGAGGAAAGCGCGCGAAGATCGCCACGTTCGGCTGGGCGTTGCCCTTCTTGAGGATGGTGGCCTTGTCGATCATGCCGACCGAGAACTGTTGCAGCCCGCCAAAATCCATCGGGGCGTGCTCCATCTCCAGATACACATAGTCGATATCGGCGCGGGCCAGGGTGCGGGCGTTCTGAAGCGACAGATCACCGGTCTGGAAGCCGATGAACGGCTTGCCGGCGGCGAGCTTTTCGATCACCGGGTTGAGATGCTTCACCGCCTCCTGGGCGGACAGCGTGCCCGTCAGCGCGAGTATGCCGGCCGCCAGCGATGCGGCCCGCAGGTACGTGGTGCGAATGGCTTCGGCCATGTCATTCTCCTCGATGCTATGGAACGGAATCGCTGCTACGGAACGCAATCGCCCTCGGCCTTGTTTCGGCGTCCTCAGACGCCGAAACATCGTACCGGCATGCCCATCGTTTGAATCCCGCAATGCTCTCCAGGCCGAAGGGATTCCCGAAACGCTCAGCGGTGGGAACGGACGCTCAAGGCCTCGATGACACCGTCGTCGCTGCCAGACCCAGTGCCTTTGCCGGGTTTTCCTTGAACATCAGGTCGAGCTCCCTGTCGGTGAATCCATGGGCCCGCATCGCCTCCGCGAAGGCGCCGATGCCGGCGAGCCCGCCATACTCCTTGGGGGCATCGACCTTGGTCCAGAATTCCGAAATGAAGCAGAACTCGGGGCCGACGGCGCGAATCGCATCCATGCGCCCGCCCTCGAGCGTATTTCTGAAGTCGAACTCGATGAATGCTCCGAGCTTGGCGGCTTCCTTCATCTGCTCCACGGTCATCTTGCCGGCGAGGTCGAAGGCATGGGTGGCGATCATGTGCTGCACGCCCTGACGTTTCGCTTCGCGGAACACCATTAGGGCCTCCTCGGGCACGATGTGGCCCGAGGCGATCACCAAGCCGTGCTTGGCGACGATCGAGATCACTTCCTTCACCCCGGGCAGCAGCTCGCCGTTGCGCGACACCGCCACGAAGGGCCCGTCCGGAGTCTTCGACGCGCGCACCTCTTTCGCGGTATCTCCGGCCGGCATCCAGACGATGCGTCCGGGCTCTCCCTTGATGCGCGTCGCCATGAACTCGACGCCCGCCGGATTGACCCCGCCATTGGGGAGGTTCAAGACAAAGCCGCCATAGAGTTCCAGTCCCGGCACTTCGGGGCGAAGGTGGTAGGCCAGCGGCGCGGTCGGCTCATTATGGTCTTTGATGACGAGTGCGCGCATGCCGCGCTCGCGCGCCACCCGCACATCCGCGATGCTGCCCTGCCCGTTGAGCGCGCCGGGGGTCCAGGGATCCATGTGAAAGTGCAGGTCGCTCGCTCCCTTGAGCAGGCGAGCGCCATCGGCTTCGCGACTCGACTGGGCGGCTCCAACCAAGGGATTTGCCAAGAGGGCTGTCATCCCCGCGACCAGAGCGATCCCCAAACTGCGACGGTTCCACGTGCCGCTCATTGCAAAATCCTCCCAGGTTTGTGGCTGTGTCCCAAGCGCCTTGTTTCGGCTTATTGATCAATCCACGTTACACCCCCTGCCGGGCAGGCGAAAGGGCGCGCGCTCATACCGGGCTCGTGCCTGCGCGCGCCCGAAAGCGGTATCCCGCATCTCTCACGTGATGCACCGCCGGATTTCAATGACCCTTGGCATTGAACGCGACCACCGACATTGCGCGCACGTCGCGCTTGGCCACCATGTCGGCGGTCGTGGCGGCGAATTTCTTGAAATGGTCGGTCGCGCGGTGCGCATTCAGCGCGGCCTCGTTGTCATAGACTTCATAGAGGAAGACGTGGTTCGGGTCCTTGGCCAGCACGGTGATGTTGAATTCGCGGCAGCCCGGTTCCTTCACCGCCGCGGCGCCGTTCTCCTTGACGGCATCGATGAACTTCGCCATGTCGCCCGGCTTTATGTCGAGGTCGACCGCGTTGACATAGATGCCGCCGGCCTGGGCGACTGCATCGCGGCCCGGCAGGGCGAACAGCGCGGCCCCCGCAAGCAAGAGTGCGGCGGCGGCAGCGGACAAGTACACCGAATTCCTCATGTGAAGTTCCTCCATCAGCCGAAAGTAGATTCGGGAGCGTTGGTCGGCCTCCAACGGCGCCGACAGCGCCAGCTGGATGGGACCTTACCCGACCGGCCCCAGCGCTACCATCCCGTCGCCCTGACGCCGTACGCACAGATGTCGTCGAGCCGTCGACCGCCGCGCCGAAAATGAAGTAGATTGCGGGCAAAACCCGACCACGAGGCATCATGACATGAGAAATTGCAATTTCATCGGCGCCGTCGTGCTCGTCATCGCGTGCGCCGGCGGCCCGTCCGCCGACGCCCAGAGCTATCCCACGCGTCCCATCACCATGGTGGTGCCGTTCGCAGCCGGCGGACCGACCGATACCATCACGCGCATCGTTGCCGAGCGCATGCGGGCGCCGCTGGGTCAGACCGTCATCGTCGAGAACGTGACCGGGGCGGACGGCGTCATCGGCGTCGGCCGGGTCGCCCGCGCCGCCCCCGACGGCTACACGCTGAGCATCGGCCAATGGAGCACCCATGTGCTCAATGGCGCGGCCTACGCGCTGCCCTACGACCTCCTGAAGGATTTCGAGCCGGTTGCGCTGATCGCCACCAATCCCGAGGTGATCGTCTCCAGCACCGCAATCCCCGCGAAGGACCTCCGGGAATTGATCGCCTGGCTCAAGCCCAACCAAGGCAAAGTGTCGGTGGGGATGGCTTCCATGTCCCATCGCGTCGCCGCGGTCTACTTCCAGAACACCACCGGCGCCCGCTTCCTGTTCGTCCCCTATCGCGGGGCCGGCCCGGCGATGCAGGACCTGGTGGCGCGCCAGATCGACATGATGTTCGACCAGGCCGCCAATTCCCTGCCGCAGCTGCGCAACCGCACCATCAAGGCCTATGCCGTCACCGCCAAGGAGCGGCTCGCCTCCGCGCCGGACGTTCCGACCGTGGACGAAGCCGGCCTGCCGGAATTCTACATCTCGGTATGGACGGCGCTGTGGGCCCCCGCCGGAACCCCCGGGCCGGTCATCGCAAAGCTCAACGCGGCCGTGGTCGAGGCCCTCGCCAATCCCGCGGCGCGTGCGCGCCTCGCCGACCTCGGCCAGGACATTCCGCCCCGCGACCAGCAGACGCCGGCCGCGCTCGGTGCGCTGCAGAGGGCGGAGATCGCAAAATGGTGGCCGATTATCAAGGCCGCGAATATCCGGCCGGAATGACCGGACTCCGCGGGAACGGGAGGGAAGCCGAGATGACGCAGATAAGTCCGGCGCCACTGCTGGCGGCGGCGCTGCTGCTCGGCGCAACCTGTCTCGTGCCCGACGGCGCCGAGGCCGCCGATCCGAACACGCTGTGGAACATCGTCCACGGCAAATGCGTCCCCGAAAGGCTGCGCACCGGCGCTCCCGATCCCTGCGCCGCCGTCCATATCCGCCACGGCGTCAGGCGCGGATACGCCGTGTTGAAGGACATCGTCGGACCGGCGCAGTACCTTCTCATCCCGACATCGCGAATCTCCGGCATCGACAGCCCCGCCGTCCTGGCGCCGAATGGGCAAAACTATTTTTCGCACGCGTGGCGGCAGCGCCGCTTCGTCGAACGCCGCCTGCACCGCGCGCTGCCTCCCGAAGACACCAGCCTCGCCGTCAACTCCGCCGAGGGACGCTCGCAGAACCAGCTTCATATCCACATCGATTGCGTGCGTGCCGACGTGCGAGACAGCCTGCGGCGGCAGCAGGCAGGGATCGGCCGCCAGTGGAAGCCGCTTCCAGCCAGACTCCTCGGGCATCGCTACCTCGCCATGCGCGTCGAAGGCGATCGCCTCGATGCCAACCCCTTCAAGCTGCTGGCGTCGCGTCTGCCGCACGCACGCACCCGCATGGGGAAATACTCGCTGGTCGTGGTCGGGGAAAAATCAGCCCGGCACCGCAGCGGCTTCCTCATTCTCGCCGCGCGCGCGGACGCCGCCGGCGGCGCCGCGAGCGGCGAAGAGCTGCAGGATCACGCCTGCACCGTCGCGAGGGAACCGTGATCCGTTTCGCTCAATCCATCAGATCGCTCAGCGGCGACCATCCTTGAGACCTGCCGGGCAGACACATCTTTGCGCGGCAAGGCTGCACTCTCCCCGCACGCGTCCGCACGCAGGGTGAGGGAGCGGCCGCCACCGCGCCGCCGAGGCCATCGGGTCCGCCGTTCTGCCAAGTCGGCATGCGGCAAAATCTGCGCCGGCCCGACCTATGAAAGCGGCTGCGAACCAATTAAACCAAGGTGGTTTTTTTCATTCAGTCCGGTGTGAAGAGCATGCGCACAGAACAGGCCGTTCCCGTCCGTCTCGCCGACTACCGTCCGCCGGACTGGCTGGTGCAGACGGTCCACCTCGATGTCGCGCTCGACCCCACCCGCACCCGGGTGCGCGCCAGGCTCGCGCTCATGCCCAATCCGCAGGCCGCGGCGCCGGCCGCCGTCGTGCTCGACGGCGACGAGCTGGTGCTGCGTTCGGTCGCCCTCGACGGCGAGACGCTGGCCGCGGACGCCTTCGTCGCGACGCCCGAACGCCTCACCGTCCTGCAGCCGCCCAACCGGCCGTTCGTGCTGGAGATCGAGACCGAGCTCGACCCTTCCGCCAACACCAAGCTGATGGGCCTCTACCGTTCGGGCGAGGCCTATACCACCCAATGCGAGGCGGAAGGGTTCCGCCGCATCACTTACTTCCCCGACCGGCCCGACGTCATGGCGGTGTTCACCACGCGGATCGAGGCGGACAAGGCGCAGGCGCCGGTGCTGCTGGCCAACGGCAATCGGGTCGAGGCCGGCGGTATCCCCGGCACCGCGCGCCACTATGCGGTGTGGCACGATCCGTTCCCCAAGCCGAGCTACCTGTTCGCGCTGGTCGGCGGCGTATTGGGCGTGGTGAAGGACAGCTTCGTCACCATGTCCGGCCGCACGGTCGCGCTCGAGATCTTCGTCGAGCCCGGCAAGGAGAGCCGCGCCGGCTATGCCATGGGTGCGCTCAAGCGCGCCATGCGGTGGGACGAGCAGGCGTTCGGGCGCGAATACGATCTCGACATCTTCATGATCGTCGCGGTGTCCTACTTCAACATGGGCGCGATGGAGAACAAGGGCCTCAACATCTTCAACGACAAGAACGTGCTGGCCTCCCAGGAGACCGCGACCGACGCCGATTTCAACAGCGTCGAGGCGATCATCGCCCACGAATATTTCCACAACTGGACCGGCAACCGGATCACCTGCCGCGACTGGTTCCAGCTCTGCCTCAAGGAAGGCCTGACCGTGTTCCGCGACCAGGAATTCACCTCCGACATCCGCTCGCGCCCGGTCAAGCGCATCGCCGACGTGCGGGCGCTGCGCGCGCACCAGTTTGTCGAGGACGCCGGCCCGCTCGCCCATGCGGTGCGGCCCGAGGTCTATCGCGAGATCAACAACTTCTACACCCCGACCGTCTACGAGAAGGGCGCCGAGGTGGTGCGGATGCTCAAGACCCTGCTCGGGCCGGACAGCTTCCGCGCCGGCATGGATCTCTATTTCGAGCGCCATGACGGCCGCGCCGCCACCGTCGACGAATTCGTCGACTGTTTCGCCGATGCCGCCGATTACGACCTCACCCAGTTCATGCGCTGGTACCGCCAGGCCGGCACCCCGGAGATCGTGGTCGAGGCCCACCACGATGCCGCGGCCAGGACCTGCACGCTGGAAATCACCCAGGTGCTGCCCCCGACGCCGGGACAGCCGGTGAAGGAACCCATGGTCATCCCGCTGGCGATCGGCTTCCTCGGGCCCGACGGCCGCGACCGGCCGGTGATGCTCGCGGGCGGCCCGGCGCTCGAGCGCGGCGTGATCACGCTGACGAAGGCGAAGCAGACCTTCGTGTTCGGCGGCCTCGACGAGCGCCCGGTGATGTCGCTCAATCGCGGCTTCTCGGCCCCCGTCAAGCTGACGGCCAACCTGCGTGACGGCGACCTCGCTTTTCTCGCCGCCCATGACAGCGACAGCTTCAACCGCTGGCAGGCGGTGCAGACGCTCGCGACCGCCCTCCTCATCGAGAATGTCGCGGCGCACCGGCACGGCGCCCCCAGGCGCGGCGCCGACGAGCTGATCGTCGCGTTGGCG
>DASYNT010000188.1:0-23086 GCA_036008405.1 Xanthobacteraceae bacterium | reverse complement strand
TTCTTGCGCAGAAGCGCCGTGCCGACAACGTCACCCGGCTTGCCGGGCTGCGCCGAACGCTTCTGGCGGCGCGCAGCAACCGGGTTCGCCCCAGCCTCGACGACAAGGTGCTGGCGGACTGGAACGGGCTGATGATCGCAGCGCTGGTCAATGCCGGCGTCATGTTGAAGAAGCCGGAATGGCTTGCGATGGCCAGGCGCGCCTTCGCCTTCATCGCACAGCACATGACCCGCGGCGACCGGCTCGGCCATTCGTGCCGGGCGGGCAAATTGGTGCTGCCGGGCCTCGCGTCCGATTATGCGGCCATGATCCGGGCGGCGCTCGCGCTTCACGAAGCCGCCGGGACGCAGGAATATCTCTTTGCGGCGTTGGCCTGGCAGGCTGCGCTCGACCGCCACTATGCGCACAAGGACAATGGCGGCTACTACCTCACCGCCGACGATGCGGAGGGACTGGTGGTGCGCCCGGACTCCACGATCGACGAGGCGATCCCCAATCCGGTCGGGCTGGCCGCCCAGAACCTGACCCGCCTTGCCATTCTCTCCGGCGACGACATCTGGCGCGAGCGCGCCGACATTCTTTTCGATGGCGTGCTGCCGATCGCGGCAGAAAGCATGTATCTCCACGCCAGCCTGCTCAACGCCCTCGACCTGCGGCTGCGCGCCGTCGAGATCGTCGCGGTCGGGCCGCAAGCGGATCTGTTCGCCGATGCTGCGCTCGCGATGCCTTATCTCGACCGCATCGTGGCGCGGGCCGCCGGTAGCGAGGCCTTGCCGTCGGGGCATCCGGCGCGCACAGTCTCCGTTGCACCGGGGGAAACCGTGGCCCTCATATGCGCCGGCGAACGTTGTTCCCTACCGGTGACCGAGGCAGGCGTGCTGGCCGAGTCCGTCGCCGAGCTACGGACACAACCCGCGTCCGCGTGACCTGCCTAAAACTCGGGGCCATGGTTTGTTCGAGGACGAACAAGGTGCGGGGGGCCCGAGTCCATCTCTACGTATTCATCGATTCGAAGAATTCCGCATTGCTCTTGGTGTTGCGCAGCTTATCCAGCAGGAAATCGATGGCGTCCATGGTGCCCATGGGATTGAGGATGCGGCGGAGCACATACATTTTCTTGAGCACGTCGGGCGGCGTGAGCAACTCTTCCTTGCGGGTACCGGAGCGGGTGATGTCGATCGCGGGGAAGGTGCGCTTGTCGGCGACCTTGCGGTCGAGAATCAATTCCGAATTGCCGGTGCCCTTGAACTCCTCGAAAATCACCTCGTCCATGCGGCTGCCGGTGTCGATCAGGGCCGTGGCGATGATGGTCAACGAGCCGCCCTCTTCGATATTGCGGGCGGCGCCGAAGAATCGCTTCGGCCGCTGCAACGCATTGGCGTCGACGCCGCCGGTCAGCACCTTGCCCGAGGACGGCACCACCGTGTTGTAGGCGCGGCCGAGCCGGGTGATGGAGTCGAGCAGGATCACGACGTCGCGGCCATGCTCGACCAGGCGCTTGGCCTTTTCGATCACCATCTCGGCGACCTGCACATGGCGCGCCGCCGGTTCGTCGAAGGTCGAGGAGATCACCTCGCCTTTGACCGAGCGCTGCATATCCGTCACTTCCTCCGGCCGCTCGTCGATCAGCAGCACGATCAGGTAGCATTCGGGATGGTTGGCGGTGATGGCGTGGGCGATGTTCTGCAGCAGCACCGTCTTGCCGGTGCGCGGCGGCGACACGATCAGTGCCCGCTGGCCTTTGCCGATCGGGGCGACGATGTCGATGACGCGGGGCGATAGGTCCTTCTTGGTCGGATCCTCGTGCTCCATCCGCAGCCGCTCATCGGGATAGAGCGGGGTGAGGTTGTCGAAATTGATCTTGTGGCGGGCTTTTTCGGGGTCTTCGAAATTGATGGTGTTGACCTTGAGGAGGGCGAAATAGCGCTCGCCCTCCTTCGGGCTTCTGATCTCGCCCTCGATGGTGTCGCCGGTGCGCAGGCCGAAGCGGCGAATCTGCGAGGGCGAAACGTAAATGTCGTCGGGTCCCGGCAGATAATTCGCCTCGGGAGCGCGCAGGAAGCCGAAGCCGTCCTGGAGAACTTCGACCACGCCTTCGCCGATAATGTCGACTTCGTTCTGGGCAAGCTGCTTGAGAATCGCGAACATCAGCTCCTGCTTGCGCATGGTCGAGGCATTCTCGACGCTGTGTTCTTCGGCAAAAACGAGCAATTCGGTGGGGGATTTGGACTTGAGGTCCTGGAGCTTCATTTCCCGCATGCGGGTGATCCTATGGACGACCGACGAAAAAACGCCGATCGCGGAGATGGAAGGGAAGGGACGCAGGTTGTTGGCGAAGCGAGACGCTAAACCTCTGGCCCGATACACCGGGTGGGTCCCTGCTCGGGCCGCCCTCGAAAGTATCTGCCTGCGTTCGGTGAGATGGGCCCAACATAGGAAAAGTTCAGAACCATTGCAAGGGTTCCCGAACCGTCGGGCCGCTTTTCCTCAAAACGGCTTGATCACCACTAGAATGACGATGCCGATCATGAGAAGCGTCGGCACCTCGTTCATGATCCGAAAGAATCTCTGGCTGTGCCGATTCCGGTCGGCGCCGAAATCCTTGGTCCATCGTGCCAGCATGCCATGGACCGCCGACATGGCGAGCACCAGCACCAGCTTGCCGTGAAGCCAGGGAGCGGACAGAAAATTGCCGCTCCAGGCGAGCCACAGGCCCAGTACCCAGCTCGCGATCATCGCCGGATTGATGATTGCCCGCAGCAGGCGTCGCTCCATCACCTTGAAGGTTTCCGACTGTACCGATCCCACAGCGGCTTCGCAGTGATAGACGAACCGCCGCGGCAGATAGAGCATCCCGGCCATCCACGCGATGATGGCGATGATGTGCAACGCCTTCAGCCAGAGATACAGGCCCGCGGTCATGCCATCGACTCCTGCGGCTTCCAGCCGCGAACACGTGCGATCATGCGTTCGACATGGGCGATCGGCGTCTCCGGGAGAATGCCGTGCCCCAGGTTGAAGATGAAGGGACGACCGGCGAACGACCGCAGGATCGCATCGACCTCGCGATCGAGAGCGGCACCGCCTGCCAGCAAGGCCAGCGGATCCAGGTTGCCCTGGACCGGGCGGTAGCGTTGGATCTCATCGCGGGCAAAATTGCGATCGATCATCCAATCCAGCCCGATGGCATCGACAGCGACGCCTTCCACATAGGCTTTCAGGGACGTGCCGGCGCCGCGCGGAAATCCGATGATCTTGGCGCCGGGGATCCGCCGTCGCAGGCCTGCGACAATTCGTTTCGCAGGCCTGATGCACCATCGCTCGAATTCGTCGGGACCCAGTACCCCCGCCCAGGTATCGAACAGCTGGACGGCATCGACACCGGCTTCGAGCTGGGCGGCAAGATAGTCCACGGACGCTTCAGTCAATACGTCGATCAGCGTGGCAAAGGCTTCCGCGTCGCGATACGCGAACAGCCGGGCGGGCGCCTGGTCAGGCGTACCGCATCCGGCGACCATATAGGTCGCCACCGTCCAAGGCGCTCCGCAAAATCCCAGCAATGCGACCTTGCGCGGCAATTCGGCTCGTACCCTCCTGATCGTCTCGAACACCGGTGCGAGGGCCCCGAGATCGATCTCGCCCGCAATCGCACCCAATCCGTCGGCACTGATGGTCGGAGCGAGACGCGGTCCTTCGCCAACCGTAAACGATACCTGCTGGCCCAGGGCATAGGGAACCACAAGGATATCCGAAAACAAGATCGCGGCGTCGAACCCGAACCTTCGGACCGGCTGCAGCGTTACCTCGGAAGCCAGATCGGCGTTAAAGCAGAGATCGAGGAATGAACCCGCCTTTTCGCGCAGTGCCCGATATTCGGGCAGGTAGCGTCCTGCCTGGCGCATCAACCATATCGGCGGACAGGAGCAGGCCTGGCCATCGAGTACCTTCAGGATTGCCGGCTGTACACACGAGGAAGGCATCGATCGGTCCATTCTAAAAACAAGAGAAGATTCTGGTTGTTGTTGTTGTTTGAGGTTGGATAAGACTCATGAATCACGGTGCACAGGTGATGCCTGGGTTGCCCACAGACGTCGATTAATGCCCACCGTGATGGCGGGACCGAGCATAGCGGTAAAATCATCCCATATTGTAAATGCTTATCGCGTCCGTCCAGGTGCAGGCGGTGGCTGTTCTTCCAGATCATCCACACGACAGAATCGTTCTCTGCCTGCATGGTCGCGCCTGTGGCTATGTGGACGGCAATGCAGTGCCCCCGAGGGCGTGCTTGCTCTTCGGTCGCAGGCGTGGCTTTCTCCCCATCGATCCACAGGATTTCAACGGCAATCGCCGATGTCGCATCGCAATGCCAGCTTTTTCCACCTTCATCTCGTCTCGGACTCGACCGGTGAGACGTTGATCACGGTTGCCCGGGCGGCCTGCGCCCAATACGTCAATGCATCCCCGGTCGAACATGTCTATCCGGCGGTCCGCACCAACAAGCAGCTCGACCGGGTCGTGGCCGAGATCGAGGCCGCTCCAGGGGTGATCCTTTATACGCTTCTCGATCAGTCCCTGATCGCCCGGCTGGAAGACAGGTGCCGGGAGCTCGGGTTGCCCTGCCTGTCGATTCTCGGCCCGGTATTGCGGCTGTTCCAGTCCTATCTTGGTGCCGAATCGACCCACAAGGTCGGTGCCCAGCACATTTTGAATGCCGAGTATTTCAAGCGGATCGACGCGCTGAACTACACCATGATGCATGACGACGGTCAGCTTGCCGACGATCTCGAAATCGCCGACGTGATCCTGGTCGGGGTGTCGCGGACATCCAAGACGCCGACCTCGATCTATCTCGCCAACCGCGGCGTCAAGACTGCCAACATTCCACTGGTTCCGGGCATGCCACCGCCGCCGGCGCTGGAGGCAGTGCGCCGGCCGCTGGTGGTCGGGCTGTTCGCCAGTCCGGAGCGTATCGTGCAGATCCGGCAGAATCGGCTGCTCGGCCTCAACGCCCACCGTGACGACGACCAGTATATCGATCGCCAGGCGGTCGCCGAGGAGATCGCTTTCTCGCGGCGGCTGTGCAGCAAGCATGAGTGGCCGCTGATCGACGTGACCCGGCGCTCGATCGAGGAGACGGCGGCGGCAATCATGTCGCTGCTCGCCGATCGCCGCCGCCTGCCGGTGCAATGAGCGATGCCGCTGTGGTGTGCCGCCCAGCCGCTGGTGCTCGCCTCGCGCAGTGCGCCACGCCGGGCGATGCTCGAAGCGGCCGGCCTGCCGGTCGAAATCATCCTGCCCGATGTCGACGAGCGGGCTGTGGAGGCGGCTGCCGGCTCGCTCGGCCCAGCCGAGGCGGCCCGCTTGCTGGCCCGGGAGAAGGCGAGGGCGGTTGCACTGGACAGGCCGGGCCGGCTGGTTGTCGGCGCCGACCAGACCCTGGCGCTGGGGCGCCGGCGATTCGACAAGCCGCGCGATCGCGCCGCGGCGTGCGCGCAACTCATGGCGCTTTCGGGCAACACCCATCAGCTCCATTCCGCGGTCGCGGTGGTGCGCGGGGAGGACGTGCTGCTGGATGCGGTCGATACCGCAAGCCTGACGATGCGAAGCCTGTCGGATGCGTTTCTCGACGCCTATTTCGACGCGGCCGGTGGCGCGGTGCTGGAAAGCGTCGGCGGCTATCAGCTGGAGAAGCTCGGCATTCACCTGTTCGAGCGCATCGAGGGAGATCATTTCACCATTCTCGGCCTGCCCCTGCTGGCACTCATCGCCTTCCTGCGACGCGAGGGATCTCTGATGGGATGAATGCCATGGTGGTGATCGGCCTCACCGGTTCGCTTGGAATGGGCAAGAGTACGGCCCTGCGCTTCTTTGCGGAGGCCGGCGTGCCCGTCTATGACGCCGACGAAACGGTGCACCGTCTCTATGCCGGCGAGGCCGCCGCAGCGGTCGAAGCGGCCTTCCCCGGCTCCACCGGGGATCATGGCGTCGATCGCGCCAAGCTCGCCAACGCCGTGCTCGGCGATGCCGCGGCGCTGTCACGCCTGGAGGCGATCGTGCATCCTCTGGTGCGCCGGGAGGAGTTGCGCTTCCTCGACGCGGCCCGGAACGCTGGAGTGCGGGTCGCGGTGCTCGACATCCCGCTCCTGTTCGAGACCGGCGGCGACGGCCGGGTCGACGCCGTCGTGGTGGTGTCGGCGCCGCCCGAGATGCAACGGGAACGCGCTTTCGAGCGCCCCGGCATGACCGAGGAAAAGTTTCGCGCCATGCTCGCCAAGCAGATGCCGGACGAGGAAAAACGCCGGCGTGCCGATTTCGTCGTGGATACTTCGAAGGGGTACGATTACGCCCGGACCCAGGTTCATGCCATCCTGCGCGAAGTGGAATCACTTCCGATTCGCAGCGGCCGATCGGAACCGACGCCGTCGCAGGATCCTGGGAGGCGGTAGGCTTTTTGGCAGGATCGTGCGTGAGATCAACGAATTACACCAGCCCGCCCGGTTCGAGGCGGTGAGAAGCCGGCCATGCGCGAAATCGTGCTCGATACCGAAACCACCGGGCTCGACCCCTATCAGGGTCACCGGCTGCTCGAGATCGGCTGCATCGAACTCGTCAATCGCTTCCCGACCGGCCAGACCTTTCACCGTTATCTCAATCCGCAACGGGATGTGCCCGCCGAGGCGTTTGCGGTGCACGGCCTCTCGCTCGAATTTCTCAAGGACAAGTCGCTGTTCGCCGACATCGCCGCCGAGCTGATGGACTTCATAGGCGATGCCCCGCTGGTCGCCCACAATGCGAGCTTCGATCTCGGCTTTCTCAACGCCGAGCTGGAACGGCTGAACCTGCCGGCCATATCGCGCGACCGCCTGGTCGACACGCTGTTGCTGGCGCGGCGCAAGTATCCCGGCGGATCGAACCGGTTGGATGATCTGTGCCAGCGTTTCGGGATCGACAACAGCCGCCGCACCAAGCATGGGGCACTGCTCGACGCGGAGCTTCTGGCGGAGGTCTATCTCGAGCTGATCGGGGCGCGCCAGGCCCAGCTCGGCCTGGTTTCGGCGGCGCTGGCGCCGGCCGCGGCGACGCAATCGAGCCGCAGCATAGGGGTGCGCCCATTTGCGTTGCCGCCCCGGCTGTCCGACGCCGAACGGGCCGCCCATGGCGCGCTCGTCGCGACGCTCGGAGCGAAGGCGATCTGGAACGAATACCGGCGCGAGGTCGCGCGAGCGGCTTCGGAGTGAACCCGCTGAGGGGCGGGCGAGATATTCAGTTCGCCATCAGCACCGGCAGGGTGGCATGGCCGAGGATGTGCCGCGTCGCGCCGCCGAAGATCATCTGACGCAGCCGGCTCTGGGTGTAGGCGCCTTTGATGAGCAGGTCGCAATTCAACGATTGCGCTGCCGCGAGGACCGCTTCGCCGGTGGTGCGGCCGGCGACGTCGACGACCGACAGGGTGGCCGCAATCCCATTGCGCTGCAGGTACTGGACGGCCTGGTCGGCCGGCGGTCCGGGAACCTCGGTTCCGCCTTTGACCGACAGCACCGTGACCCGCTCGGCGTTCCTGATCAGCGGCATTGCCAGCGCGGTGGCACGGGCCTGCTCGGTGCTGCAATTCCACGCGATCAGGACATTGGTGCCGAGCTGGCGCGGCGGCGAAGGCGGCGCCAGCAGCACCGGCCGGCCGCTTTCGAACAGGCCGGATTCGAGCGCCCTGACGTGCAGGCCGATGGTCCTCGCTTCAGGCCGGCTCATGACGATGACGTCGAACACCCGGCCGTAGCTGCCGACGAAGCCTTCGCCTTCGGGCGCTTCGTCGAGCCATCCGTATGACAAGGACGAAGCCGCCGTGCCGGTGCGCGGCACCGCCTGCTCGGCCATGAAGGACTCGAAAATCTGGCGGGCGCGCCGGGCCTCTTCGAGGTTCTCGTCGCGCAGCGACTCCAACGGGATGGCTCCGGCCATGTCGACGGCGACAAATTCATTGACCCGGAACCGCAAGGCAAACCCCTCGACATAGCTGTCGAAGCGCCGCGCCAGCATCAGCGCGGTCTCCAATGCCGGGCGGATCGCCTCATGGGACTCGATCGGAACGAGAATCGTCTTCATGGTGTGGCCGCCTCCCCCAGTCGCGGGCTTCCTGAAGCACGTGCCAGCATATTCCATGATGGGGACTGCGACAAACCCGGCTGATAACGCGGCGGGGAGGGGCCGGCGAAACGAGCCATGGCCAAAGCGGCGTAAAGCCGCGCTGGCGTCCTGGACCGGATGATTGAAGTACTTGTCCTGACGCGTATATCGACCGTTTTGCGCGGCCGGGCGCGGCCGAGTGGAGCAGGCCGGAGTGGCGCTATTTATCGGTCAGCCGCGGATTGGTGCCGCGGCCCATGTCCTTGCAGTCTTCGTCGGTCTTGAGGCCGGCGGCATGAATCCCGTGGATGGCCAGTTCCTCGTCGCGGTCCTCGGTGTCGCCGGTCACGCCGACGGCGCCGATCACCTCGCCACCGGTATCGCGGATCAACATGCCGCCGCCCTCGGGAAAGATCTGGTCGTCGCTGGCGGCGATCAGATAGCGCATGAAAGCGGGCTTCTCCTCGTTGCGGATGCGCACGAGCTTCGAGGAGCGGCCGAGCGCCAGCGCCGCATAGGCCTTTCCGAACGCCATTTCGAACCGGATCATCGAGCCGCCATCCTCTTTCTGGAAAGCCTTCACCTTGCAGCCGGGCTCGACCACGATCACCGCCAGCGGCCGGCACCCCAGTGCGCCGCCATGGTCGAGGACTGCTCCGATGATGCGGTTGGCCTGCGCCAATGTGAGAGCGGCCATGAGTCATGGTCTCCTATCGCTATGGGTCGAGTCGTCGGAAAAGGCTCCAGGCTACTTTCCCTGGCCGATCGTCTTGCGGAACGGGTGGGCGGGATAGACGCCGAGTATCTTCAGCGAATCCGGCTGCGAGAAGAAGGCGAGTTCCTCCAGCGCGAGCTTAAGGCCGGGGTCGTCGGGATGGCCGTCCACATCGGAATAGAACTGAGTGGCGGAAAACGTGCCTTCGAGCATGTAGCTTTCGAGCTTGGTCATGTTGACGCCGTTGGTGGCAAAGCCGCCCAGGGCCTTGTACAGCGCCGCCGGAATGTTGCGAACCTGGAACACGAAGGTGGTGAGCACTGGTCCGTTGCCGCGCGCCGCCCGCCTGGCCGATCGCGACAGCACCACGAAGCGCGTGGTCGAATGGGATTCGTCTTCGATGTTTTCGGCGATGATGTCGAGGCCGTAGATCTCGGCCGCGAGGCGCGAGGCGATCGCCGCGCAACTGCGGTCGCCACGTTCGGCGACCTCGCGGGCGGCGCCCGCGGTATCGGCGGCAACGATGCTTTTCACGCCGAGCTTGCGGATGGTGTTGCGGCACTGTCCCAGCGCCATGATGTGGCTTTCCACTGACTTGATCTCGGGCAGCCGCACGCCGGGGAGCGCCAGGAGCTGGTTGCGGATCGGCAGGAACCATTCGGCGATGATGTGGAGGCCCGCGCCCGGCATCAAATGGTGAATGTCGGCGACCCGGCCGGCCACCGAGTTCTCGATCGGGATCATGCCGAGATCGGCTTCGCCGCTCGCGACCGCGTTGAAGGCGTCCTCGAAAGTCGGGCACGGGATCGGTTCGGCGTCCGGATAGGCCTCCCGGCACGCGATGTGGGAATTGGCTCCGAGCTCGCCCTGGAACACGATCTTCACTGCTGCGGTCGCGGCGGCCATGGGGTTTCCTAAGTTGCAGGCGGTTCGGACGAATTCCAGACTTTGCGCGCTCTATGCGGGATTGGACGGCGAAGTCGACATCGCGCGTGCGAGTTCGAGGTCTTCCGGAGTGTCGACGCCGAGCGGCACCGATCCGACGATGGCGACGTCGATGCGCATGCCGGCTTCGAGCGCCCGCAATTGCTCGAGCTTCTCCCGCCGCTCCAACGGCGATGGTGCGAGACGCACGAATTTAGCGAGCGCCGTCCGTCGGTAGGCGTAGAGGCCGATGTGGTGATACAGCGGTCCTTCGCCGAACGGCGCGGTTGCGCGGGTGAAGTAGAGCGCCCGCAGCCGGTCCGGGCCGACCGGCGTGCCCACCACCTTGACGACATTGGGGTTTGTCCGCTCCTCCGCCACCCGGATTTCAGCGGCAATGGTCGCGATATCGACGGCGGGATCGGCGAGTGCGGCGAGCACGGCGCGGATATCGGCGGGATCGAGGGTCGGCAGGTCGCCCTGCACATTGACCACGATGTCCGCCGCCGCGGTGGGGTCGACCCGCTCCAGGGCCTCGAAGATGCGATCGGAGCCCGACGCGTGATCGGGCCGCGTCATCATCGCCCGTCCGCCGGCCGCGGTCACGGCGGCCGCGATCTGCGCTGAATCGGTCGCAACGAACACCGGGCCGATCGCGGCCGCGACGGCACGGTCCATCACATGGGCGATCATCGGTCGCCCGGCGATGTCGGCGAGCGGCTTGCCGGGGAGCCGGGTTGCCGCCATCCGCGCCGGGATGAGAATGATGACGTTTCCCGCCATGGAATCCGCGCTGCCCAGCTCCGCGTCGATAAGTGCAAGTCCTGCCGGTGCAAGTCCCGTCGCTACAAGTCCGAGGCCCGCTTATACGGGTTGCCACGGGGGAGGCAAACCGGCTATCTCTGGCCCTGCTCGGGGACCTCCCGGCCCGACGCCCTGGCACCTATCGTGGGGACGATTCGGCGATGGACTCCTTTGAATTCAACAAGATAGCCGGTGCGATCCTCGGCACCTGCCTGTTTCTCGTGGGCTTGAATATCACCGCGGAAGCGATTTTCGCCCCTGCCAAGCCGGCAAAGCCCGGCTATGAGATCGAGGTGCCTAAGGCTCCCGCCGCCGGCGAGGCGCCCAAGGCGGCAGAGGAGCCCTTCGACAAGCTCCTGGCGAGCGCGTCGATAGAGCGTGGCGAGAGCGCGGCCAAGGTCTGCACCACCTGCCATACCTTCGACAAGGGCGGCCCGAACCGTGTCGGGCCCAATCTTTACGGCATCGTCGGCCGTCCGCGGGCCTCCGAGCCCGGCTTCATGTACTCCCAGGCGATGAAAGCCAAGGGCGGCGATTGGACCGTCGAAGACTTGAATAAATTCCTGGAGAATCCCAGGGGCTTTATTCCGGGCACGCTGATGACCTTCGGCGGCTTTCAACGCGGCAGCCAGCGGGCCGACGTCATCGACTATCTCAATTCGCTGTCCGAGCATCCCCAGCCGCTCCCGGTGGCCAAGCAGTAGCCGGTTGGAACAGTGCCGGGATCGATCGGTTCGCCCGCCGGACGGCGTGGGCCAGCGGCCATTCGACACGCCGCAATCGGTCACCTTGCGGCATGGTGTCGCCGCAATCAAAAAACACGATAAAATGGATGATGTTGCCCCCGCGGCGCCTACCGCCGCGTTGCGGACAGGATTGGAGGAGGTTCAATTGAACGCCAAGTTCTTTCTGCGCGCGTGCGCCACGGCACTTTTGATCGCCATCCCGGCGTTGACGGCCGTCCGGGCCGGGGCCGGAGAGAACCAATGGCGACATGGAATATCGCTGTACGGCGATCTCAAATACAAGCCGGACTTCAAGCACTTCGACTATGTCAATCCCAATGCCCCCAAGGGTGGCACCGTTCGCCAGGTGGCCATCGGCACCTTCGACAATTTCAACCCGGTAATCGCCGGCGTGAAAGGCACCCTCGCCGTGGGCGCCGACCTCATCTATGACACCCTGATCGTTTCCTCCATGGACGAGGTGCTGAGCGCCTACGGCCTGCTGGCGGAGAGCATGAGCTATCCAGAGGATTTCTCCTCGGTCACATACCGGCTGCGGGCGGAAGCGAAATTTCACGACGGCGCGCCGGTGACGCCCGAAGACGTGATCTTCTCGTTCGACGCGTTCCGGAAGGACAATCCGCAGTCCTCTGCGTACTATCAACACGTGACGAAGGTCGAGAAGACCGGCCCGCGCGACATCACTTTCACCTTCGACTCCGCCGGCAACCGCGAACTGCCGCAGATCGTCGGGCAGTTCAACGTCATGCCGAAGCACTGGTTCGAAGGCGTCGACAAGTCCGGCAACAAGCGCGATATCGCCGCCACCACCCTCGAGCCGCCGCTCGGCAACGGCGCCTACCGGATCAAGGAATTCGTGCCGGGACGTTCGATCGTCTATGAGCGGGTCAAGGATTACTGGGGTAGGAACCTGCCGGTAAATGTCGGACGGGATAATTTCGACGAGCTGCGCTACGAGTATTTCCGCGACACCACGGTGGCTCTCGAAGCGTTCAAGGCCGACCGGGTCGACTGGCGCAACGAGAACGTCGCCAAGAATTGGGCAACGGCCTATGATTTTCCGGCGGTGGCCGACAAGCGGGTCGTCAAGGAGGAATTTCCGGTCCGCAATTTCGGCGTGATGCAGTCGTTCACCTTCAACACCAGACGTGCCAAGTTCAGCGATCCGCGGGTGCGGCGGGCCTTCAATCTGGCGCTTGATTTCGAGGAGATGAACAAGCAGTTCTTCTACGGTCAGTACAAGCGGATCGCCAGCTTTTACGAGGGCACCGAGCTCGCTTCGAGCGGACTGCCCACCGGCCTCGAGCTCGAGATTTTGGAGACGGTGCGCGGCGAGGTGCCGCCGGAAGTCTTCACTTCCGAGTACCAGAATCCGGTCAATGGCAAACCTGAATTGGTGCGCAACAATCTGCGCGAAGCGACCCGCCTGTTGCGTGAAGCCGGCTACGAGATCCGCAACCAGAAGCTCGTCAACGCCAAGACCGACGAGCCGATGACCGTCGAGTTCCTGTTGGACGAGCCGGTGTTCGAACGGTTCGTCCTATTCTACAAGCCCATATTGGAGCGGCTGGGCATCGGCGTTACCGTGCGCACCATCGACGACGCGCAATTCGAGAATCGCGTACGATCGTTCGATTTCGACATCGTGGTCGGGTCGTGGGGAGAATCGCTGTCGCCCGGCAATGAGCAGCGCGGTTATTGGGGCTCGCGGGCCGCGGATCGGCCCGGCTCGCGCAATCTCGCCGGCATCAAGAATCCCGCCGTCGACAAGCTGATCAACCGCCTGGTCTTCGCCACGAGCCGGGAAGAGCTGGTCGCCGCCACCAAGGCGCTCGATCGCGTGCTGCTGTGGAACCACTACGTGGTGCCGCAATGGACTTACGGCAAGGTGCGGGCGGCGCGCTGGGACCGCTTCTCGCGCCCGGACATGCTTCCCGAATACGGCAATTCGGCGTTCCCGACGGTGTGGTGGTGGGACCCGGCCAAGGCCGCCAAGACCGGGGGCCGCCAATGATGCGGCGTGGGGACGGCCTCACCCGCCGCAAGGTGCTGGTCCTCTCCGCCGGTGCGATCACGGCGACTGCCGTCGCCGGCGCCCGGGCCGATGCGAGCGATGCAATCGATGCCGCCGAGGGCGAGGCGCATGGTATTTCGGGATTCGGCGATCTCAAATATCCCCGCGACTTCCGCCATTTCGACTATGTCGACCCGGCAGCGCCCAAAGGTGGCGTGTTCTCGCAGATCGGGCCGAGCCGGGAGTACAACCAGAATTTTCTGACCTTCAATTCGCTCAACAGCTTCATCCTGCGCGGCGACGCCGCCCAGGGCATGGAATTGACCTTCGCCAGCCTGATGAACTCTGCCGCCGACGAGCCCGATGCGATGTACGGGCTCCTCGCCCGCACCGTGCGCATCTCGCCGGACGGTCTCGTCTACCGCTTTGCGCTGCGCCCGCAGGCGCGGTTTCATGACGGCACCGCCATCACCGCGCAGGATGCCGCGTTCTCGCTCAACATTCTCAAGGACAAGGGCCACCCGATCATCCAGCAGCGTCTGCGTGAATTGGCGGGTGCGGAAGCCGTCGACGACCGGACCCTGGTGGTGCGCTTCGTCGAAAAGCGCGCCCGCGACACGCCATTGTTCGTCGCCGGCCTGCCGATTTTCTCGCGGGCCTATTACGCCACCCGCAATTTCGAGGAATCGACCCTCGATGTGCCGCTGGGGTCGGGACCCTACAAGGTCGGGCGTTTCGAGGCCGGCCGGTTCATCGAGTATCAGCGGGTCGCCGACTGGTGGGGTGCGACGCTGCCGGTCAGCGTCGGCCAGAACAATTTCGACACGCTGCGCTATGAATATTACCGCGACCGCGAGGTCGGCTTCGAAGGCTTCACCGCGAAGAACTACCTGTTCCGGGAGGAGTTCACTTCGCGCACCTGGGCGACGCGATACGACTTCCCCGCCATGCGCGACGGACGGGCCCGGCGCGACGAGCTCGCGGACGACACGCCTTCGGGGGCGCAGGGCTGGTTCATCAATCTGCGGCGGCCGAAATTCGCCAATCCGCAGCTCCGGCTCGCCCTGAATTATGCGTTCGACTTCGAGTGGACCAACAAGACCATCATGTACGGGTCCTATCTGCGGACCCAGTCGGTGTTTCAGAATTCCGACATGATGGCGAAGGGGCCGCCCAGCCCGCAGGAGCTCGAGCTGCTGGAGCCGTGGCGGGGCCGGGTGCCCGACCTGGTGTTCGGCGAGCCGTTGGTGCCGCCGGTTTCCGACGGCTCCGGCCAGGACCGTGCGCTGTTGCGCAAGGGCTCCCAGATTCTCGCCGATGCCGGCTTTCCCATCAAGGGCGGCAAGCGGGTCAACGCCAAGGGCGAGCCGGTCACCTTCGAGTTTCTGATCGACGAGCCGACCTTCGAACCCCACCACATGCCGTTCATCAAGAACCTGCGGACGCTGGGTATCGAAGCCACGCTGCGCATCGTCGATCCGGTGCAGTATCGCGCCCGCGTCGAGGACTTCGATTTCGATGTCACGGTGGACAGGTTCGGCTTCTCGACCACGCCGGGGGATTCGCTGCGCGGCTATTTCTCGACCCGGGCGGCATCGACCAAAGGTTCGCAGAACCTGGCCGGTATCGCCGATCCCGCCATCGACGCCTTGATCGAAAAGATCATTGCCGCCGACACCCGGGCGGAACTCGTGACGGCGGCGCGCGCGCTCGACCGCGTGATTCGTTCGGGCTACTATTGGGTGCCCCACTGGTACAAGCCCTCGCACTGGGTCGCCTATTGGGACGTGTTCGGCCATCCTCCGACCAAACCGCGCTATTCACGCGGCGTTCCAGAGACTTGGTGGTATGATGGCGCCAAGGCAGCGAAGCTCGAGAAATCGGGATAACCAGTACGTTCCATGACCGCCTATATCCTGCGCCGCATCCTGTTCATGATCCCGACCCTGTTCGGGATCATGCTGGTTTCGTTCACGGTGGTGCAATTCGCCCCCGGCGGCCCGGTCGAGCGGGTGATCGCGCAACTCTCCGGCGCCGACACCGGCGCGACCTCACGCATCTCCGGATCGGCCGGCGGCGACTTCGGCTCCCGCGCCCAGGCGCAGGGCGCCTCCCAGCTCGATGCCGCGAATTCCAAGTACCGCGGCGCCCAGGGCCTCGATCCCGAATTCATCAAGCGCCTGGAGAAGCAATACGGCTTCGACAAGCCGGCCTATCAGCGCTTCTTCCTCATGTTGGGGCACTACGCCACCTTCGATTTCGGCCAAAGCTATTTCCGCGACGTGAGCGTGCTGCAACTGGTCAAGGAAAAGCTGCCGGTATCGGTGTCGCTCGGCCTGTGGACGACGCTGCTCACCTACCTGATCTCGATCCCGCTCGGTATCAGGAAGGCGATCGTCGACGGCTCCCATTTCGATGTCTGGACCTCCGGCGTCGTCATCATCGGGAACGCCATTCCAGGGTTCCTGTTCGCCGTGCTCCTGATCGTGCTGTTCGCCGGCGGCTCGTTTCTCGACTGGTTTCCGTTGCGCGGCCTCACGTCCGACAATTGGGCGATGCTGCCGTGGTGGCAGAAGATCCTCGACTATTTCTGGCACCTGACGCTGCCACTGATCGCAATGGGCGTCGGCATCTTTGCGACACTGACGATCTTCACCAAGAACTGCTTCCTCGACGAGATCCGCAAGCAATACGTCCTGACCGCGCGCGCCAAGGGGTGCACCGACCGCCAGGTCCTCTACGGCCATGTCTTCCGCAACGCCATGCTGCTGATCATCGCCGGCTTTCCCGGCGCTTTCGTGCGCGTCTTCTTCACCGGCGCGCTCTTGATCGAAACCATATTCTCGCTCGACGGCCTCGGGCTTCTCAGCTTCGAAAGCGTGCTGAACCGCGACTATCCCGTGGTGTTCGCGACGCTCTACATCTTCTCGCTGCTCGGCCTCGTGATCACCCTGATCTCCGATCTCACTTATACCTGGGTCGATCCGCGCATCGATTTCGAAACGCGGGAGGTGTGAGGTGGACGCACGCACCACTTCTCCCCAGGCGATCGCCGCCGGCGCGACCGTCAAACCGGCGCGCGGCCGCTTCGCGCTGACGCCGATCAACCAGAGGCGGTTGGCAAACTTCACGGCGAACCGGCGCGGCTACTGGTCGTTGTGGATCTTTCTGGTGCTGTTCGTGGGCTCGCTCGGCGCGGAATTCATCGCCAATGACAAGCCGTTCTTCGTGAGCTTCGAAGGTAAATCGTATTTCCCGGCGGTGATCGACTATCCGGAGACCACGTTCGGCGGCGATTTCGAGACCGCCGCCGATTACCGCGATCCCTATCTGCAGAAGCTGATTGCCGACAAGGGCGGCTACATGCTGTGGCCGCCGATCCGCTACTCCTACAACACCCACAATCTCGACCTGCCGACCCCGGCGCCGTCGCCGCCGACCTGGATGCTGACGGAGGCCCAGTGCAAGGATGTGGTCGAGCGCAAGCACCTCAACGGCTGCAACGATCTCGAATACAACTGGCTCGGGACCGACGACCAGGGGCGCGACGTTGCCGCCCGCTTGATCTACGGCTTCCGCATCTCCGTGCTGTTCGGGCTGATCCTGACCATCGTATCCTCGGTGATCGGCGTCGCCGCAGGCGCCGTACAGGGCTATTTCGGCGGCTGGACCGATCTGTTGTTCCAGCGCTTCATCGAGATCTGGACCTCGCTGCCCGAGCTCTATCTGTTGCTCATCATTTCTTCGGTGCTGGTGCCCGGATTCTTCACCCTGCTCGGAATTCTCCTGCTGTTCTCCTGGGTGTCGCTGGTCGGGTTGGTGCGGGCCGAATTCCTGCGCGGCCGCAATTTCGAGTACATCCAGGCGGCCCGCGCGCTCGGCGTCTCCAATGGCGTCATCATGTTCCGCCATCTCTTGCCCAACGCCATGGTCGCCACCCTGACAATGCTGCCGTTCATCCTGTCCGGCGCGGTCATGGAACTCACCGCGCTCGACTTCCTCGGTTTCGGCCTGCCGCCGGGCTCGCCTTCGCTCGGCGAGATGCTGCAGCAGGGCAAGTCGAACATCCAGGCTCCATGGCTCGGAATTTCCGGATTCTTCACCATCGCCATCATGATGTCGCTTCTGATCTTCATCGGCGAGGCCGTGCGCGACGCGTTCGACCCGCGCAAGACCTTCCAATGAGCGCCATGGACGCGTCCGCATCCCCCCTGCTTTCGGTTCGCGATCTGTCGGTGCTGTTCGGCCACGGCGGGCGCGAGATGCTGGCGGTCGACCGGGTATCGTTCGAGATCAACAAGGGCGAGACGCTCGCGCTGGTCGGCGAGTCCGGATCGGGCAAGTCGGTCACCGCGCTGTCGATCATGAAATTGTTGCCCTATCCCTCGGCGCGGCATCCCTCCGGTTCCATCCTCTTCAAGGGCCAGGACCTGATTCGTGTTTCCGAGCGCGAGATCAGGCGCCATCGCGGCGGCGATATCACCATCGTGTTCCAGGAGCCGATGACGTCGCTCAATCCGCTGCACACCATCGAAAAGCAGCTCGCTGAAATCCTGCTGCTGCATAGCGGCGTCGCCGGAAAGGCGGCGCGCGCGCGAATCCTCGAATTGCTCACCCTGTGCGGTATCCCCGATCCGAAAAGCAGGCTGCAGAGCTATCCGCACCAGCTCTCGGGCGGCCAGCGTCAGCGCGTGATGATCGCGATGGCGCTCGCCAACGAGCCGGATCTCCTGATCGCGGACGAGCCGACCACCGCGCTCGACGTCACCGTGCAGGCGCAGATTCTCCAGCTTCTCAAGGATCTGCAGGCACGCCTCGGGATGGCGATCCTGTTCATCACCCATGACCTCGGCATCGTCCGCAGGATCGCGGAACGGGTCTGCGTGATGAAGCAGGGCAAGATCGTCGAGCAGGGAGCGGTCGAACAGGTGTTCGAAGCGCCGCAGCATCCCTACACGCGCGCTCTTCTCGCCGCCGAGCCCAAGGTGCAGCCGGCGCCGCTCAATCCGCAGGGCGACGTCATTATCCGGACCGGCGATCTCAAGGTATGGTTCCCGATCAAGCGCGGGGTGCTGCGCAGGCTCGTCGGCCACATCAAGGCGGTGGACGGCGTGAGCATCGAGGTGCGGCGGGGCGAAACGCTGGGCATCGTCGGCGAATCCGGCTCCGGCAAGACGACGCTCGGGCTCGCGATCCTGCGCCTGATCTCGTCCAACGGCCCCATCGTCTTCCTCGGACGCGAGCTGCAGGGCCTAAAATTCAAGGAAATGCGGCCGTTCCGGCGCGACATGCAGATCGTGTTCCAGGATCCCTATGGCTCGCTCAGCCCGCGCATGTCGATCGCCGACATCATCGAGGAGGGCCTGCGGGTGCATCAGCCCAAGCTCGGCGAAGCCGAGCGCGAGGACCGCGTGGTGCGTGCGCTGGTCGAGGTCGGCCTCGATCCGGAGACGCGGTTTCGCTATCCGCATGAATTTTCCGGCGGCCAGCGTCAGCGCATCGCGGTGGCGCGCGCCGTGGTGCTGGAGCCGACCTTCGTTGTCCTCGACGAGCCGACCAGCGCTCTCGACATGCTGATCCAGTCCCAGATCGTCGATCTCCTGCGCGACCTGCAGCACCGCAAGGACCTCACCTATCTCTTCATCTCCCACGATCTGCGGGTGGTGGCGGCGCTGGCGAGCAAGCTGATCGTGATGCGCCACGGCAAGATCGTCGAGGAGGGCGCCGCCGCCGATATCTTCAGGGCGCCGAAGAGTCCCTACACCAAGGCCCTATTCGCCGCCGCCTTCAACATAGAAACCGCCGCCGAAGGCGTGGTGGCGCAATAGGCGCGGCGGGCGGGGCGCAGCAGAAAGAGTGATGCCCGCGCAACCTGGCAAGCCGGTGCTGTGCCCCGCGGTGTTCCTCGATCGCGACGGCACCCTCAACGAAGACACCGGCTATGTGCATCGCTGGGCCGACTTCCGCTGGCTGCCCGGCGCCAAGACGGCGATCCGCCGGCTCAACGACGCCGGCGTCTATGTCTTCGTCGTCACCAATCAGTCCGGCGTGGCGCGCGGCCTGTTCGGTGAAGACGCCGTGACGGTGCTGCATACGAAGATGCGGGACGACCTGCGCGCCATCGGCGCCGATATCGACGACATCCGCTATTGCCCGCATCATCCCGACGCCGTCGTCGCCGCCTATCGACGGGAGTGTTCCTGCCGCAAGCCGGCGCCCGGAATGATCCTCGACCTCATCGCGCAGTGGCCCGTCGATGCGGCCGCAAGCGTGATGGTCGGCGACAAGGAGATCGATGCCCAGGCCGGCCGCGCCGCCGGGATTGCAGGCGAAATCGTGCCGGGTGGGGAACTCGAAGGCTTCGTCGATGGATTCCTGCGTCGGCTGCGCGACCGGCACGGGCGAGGGTGAGTGCAACACCGCAGCGGGTGGCAAGCGAAACGAAAAACGCGCTACCCGTCTTCCTCGTGCAGCAGGATGAGAAATCCGAACAGCCCGCCGGCGGCGATCGGCAGCCATGCCGCGAGCAGCGGATAGAGCAATTCGGCCTTGCTCAAGTCCTCGGTCACCTTGGACAGCACGTAGATCGAGAATCCGGCGGCGATGCCGAGCAGGATGCGTTGCGGCACGCCGCCGAACCGGAACGCACGCAGGCTGAAGGAAGCCGCCAGCAGCACCATCGCCGCCTGCAGGAACGGCCGCGCCAGCAGCACCTGGTACTGCAGCCGGTAGCCGGCGGCGGCGAGGCCGGAATCCTCGGCGAAGCGAATGTAGGTCGGCAGATGCCAGAAGCCGACGGTGTCGGGCGCCGCGAAGCTCTCGGCGACCTGTTCGCGTGTCAACTTGGTCGGCAACGAATAGGTTTCGAAGTCCTGCGGCACCACGTTGGTAGCGTAGACGCGCGCCTCGGTTAATTCCCACGCGCCCGGCTTGAGTTCCGCGCTCTTGGCTTCGATGCGTTCGCGGAATTCGCCGGCGGGGCCGAAGGTGAAGGCGATGATGGAGGTAAGCTTGAGCCCCTGTTCCTGGCTCTGCAATGCATTCATGATCGAATCGCCGTCAGTGCCGCGCTGGCGCACCCAGTAGCCGCTGTCATAGGAATCCAATGCGGTCTGGAACTGGCCGAAAATCTGCGCCTCGATTCGCTTCGAGACCTCGCGGAGATTGGCCGAGACCGGATTGTAGACCAGGGTGCCGAATGCGCCGAGCCCCAGGGCGACCACGAGAGCGGGGGCAATGATCTGCCATACCGAGATGCCGGCCCCGCGCGCGACCACGAGCTCCATGCGCCGCGACAGGCTGAAGAAGCAGGTCATCGCTCCGATCAGCACGCTGAACGGGAGCAGGCGTTCCATGATCTGGGGAACCCGGCACAGCGACACCAGCACCAGCATCGAGGCCTGGGCCTTGGGTGCATCGGAGGCCCGCCGCATCAGGTCGATGTAGTCGACGAACAGGACCAGCACGAAGACGCCGGCGAATACCGCCACCACCGACACGAAAAAGCGGCCGGCGAAATAGCGCGACAGCGTTCTCGACCCCATCTCGAAGCCCTTCCACCTTCCCGCACCCCATGTCTTAAGGCCAAACTGACGGCCCGCCAACCCTTAACGCTTGCGCGCCGTCATTTCGTGCCGAAGGCGCGGTCGCCGGCGTCGCCGAGGCCGGGAATGATGTAGGCGTTCTCGTCGAGGCGCTCGTCAATCGCCGCGGTCCAGATCGGCACGTCCGGATGGATGCCGCGCAACCGCTCCATCGCCAGCGGCACGGTGATGAGGCAGACGAACCTGATGTCCCTGGCGCCGCGCTCCTTCACCCGGTCGACTGCCGCCACTGCGGTGTTGCCGGTGGCGACCACCGGCGAGATGACGATGACCTGGCGCTCGGCGATGTCGATCGGCGCCTTGAAGAAATATTCCACCGCCACCAGGGTGTCGGGGTCGCGGTAGAGCCCGATATGGGCGACGCGCGCGGCCGGGACCAGCTCGAGCATGCCCTCGACGAGGGTCATGCCGGCACGCAGGATCGGGGCAAACACCAGCTTCTTGCCGGCGATCCGCGGCGCCCGCATCGTCGCCATCGGCGTCTCGATCTCGACATGGTCGAGCGGCAGGTCGCGGGTGACCTCGTAGCACATGAGAATGCCGAGCTCGCGGCACAGCTCGCGAAACGATTTGGTCGATCGGCTCTTGTCGCGCAACAGGGTCAGCTTGTGCTGCACCAGCGGATGCCGGACGACGGTCACGCCCTCCATGGTTCGCGTCCCTTTGCTCAAAACACCGTGCCGTCGCTGATCACGGCCACCGGCGGGGCGCCGTCCGGCCGCAGCCGTCGCGCCAGCATGCGGCCGGCAGCCCAGGTCCCGCCCTGTAGGATGCGCGCGAGCGGAAGGTCGTGCGCATCGCGCCGCATCCGCATCCGCACCAGCGCCGCCAGGCGGTCGAGGAGGCCGACGGTGAGCGCGCGCCATTCGACCACCAGCGGGGCGGAGACCTTGTGCCGGCGTCGCGCATCCTCGGCATCGCGGAACACCAGCGCGCCGGAGTCGATGAACAGCCCGCCGTTGCGATATTCGGCAAGCCCCGTCAGGCCGTCGATGGCGGTGACCGCAATGCCTGCGCGCTGCATCGGCTCGATCAGGGAATAGGCGAGCCATTGGGACAGCTTGTGCAGCGGCACCAGCCGGTCGGTGGCATCGCTCGTGCGTAGCGCAGGGTGGCGCCAGCAGTCCCCCAGGGGAATACCGCCCAGCGCGATCCGCGACGGCCAGATCGGCCCGAGATGGATCAGCAGCTCGCGCAGGATGGTCGCGGCTTCGATGCGGCCGCCGGCGGCGAGGCCGGCGAGATGATCGAACAAGCCGCCTGGCCGCGGCTCGTCCTTCATGCCGAAAATCGCTGGCGCCGCGGCCACGGTGCGCCCGAGCCGGCGCAGCAAATCGGCACGGCCGGCGATGCCGGGCAGCGGATTGGCGTCGCCGACCTGGAATCCGGTCAGCAGCGTTTCGTCGGCCAGCCGTTCGAGCATGCGGGCGTCGGCGCGCAGCGGATCGCCGGGATGGCTCGAAAACACCCCTGAAGCGAACATGGCGAGGCTCGCCAGCGCGAGCCCCTCGGAGCGCCCGATGTCGCGTCCGGAGGTGGCATCGCGAAACCGCCAGTCGGGGCCGGCGCCGGCATCGAGCAGCACGCTGATGACGGCGAGATCGAACTCGGCCCGGGCGGCGCGGTCGTGCCAACCGGAGGCGCCGGCGAGGCTCGCCCAGCGATCCTGGCCGTCGAGCACGAAATGCCGCCATCGCGAATGAAAGGGAATATCCAGATCGGGATAGGCAGCCCTGGTGACCTCGAGGGTGAGATCGGCGGCGGATTCGAGGCGGCGCAGATCGATCCGGAAATGCGCCAGTTCGCCGTCGAGACCTTTGTGCAGCAGCAGGTCGGCCCGCTCGCGCACGGCGGCGGCGCTCAGCAGCGACAGCGCGGCGTCGGTGTCGGTGTCGGCCCTCACGCTCAATATTTCTCGAATGGCCGGCCGACCGTGCCGGCGGGTCCCGGCGCCGCCGGTTCCGGCGAGTAATAGCCCGCCGCGCGCTTGGCATCGATCTCCACATGGGCGTCGGGCGGCACCAGCGCGTCGGGAATGGCGACCCGTTCGACGATCTCGATACCCTGGGAGACGAGCGCGTCGTACTTCATGTCGCTCATGGAGACGAAGCGGTCGATCCGCCGCAGGCCGAGCCAATGGATCGGATCGGGCATC
>DASYNT010000187.1:0-21071 GCA_036008405.1 Xanthobacteraceae bacterium | reverse complement strand
CGCCAGCCCGTAATAATCGTTGGGCGAGGTATCGGACTCGTGACACCCGAAGGCGCATTTGTCCGGCGTGTTCGCGACCATGGTATTGATGCCGGCGGTGGTCGCGGCGATCGCCATCGACGGCGAGTTGTCGAGCAGCAGATAGAAATCGATGTTGGGCGGAACCGTCGCGGACGACTGCGACGTGCCGCCGATCGGCAGCGAACTCTTGCCGGTGAATCCGCCGAACAAGGCGCTCGATGTCGTCTGGTAGCTTACGCTGACGGTGCGGGTCAATCCGCTGTCGGACGCGGTGACCGAAAGCGTCACCGGACCGACGCCCTTGACCGCGGAGACCTGGCTGTTGAACAGGGTCGTCGCGACGTCGATCGAGGCCTGGTCGGTCGACGCCAGCATCGCCGGCGTGACCGCGGCCAGCGAGGCGGAATCGGCAATGGAGTCGAGCGTCGCCTTCCGGGTCGAAGACTGCGTATAGTCGACGGTTATCCCGATCAACCCGAGGACGGGGAGCAAGGTGAGCGCGAACATGGTGGTCAGGTTGCCGCCGCTGTCGCGTAGAAACTGTTGCAGCACTGTGGGATTCATGATGTCCGGGTGGAGTTTGCGGTTTTCCCCCTTTCACACCTAGAGCATCACAGGTTTAGTTATTTCTCCCTCGTTCGATAGAATCAAAGTCAGAATTGAAACGGCATTGCATAAAATTGAATTGCATGACCTGAGTGGCCGCCACTTTCGGACAGGAGCATGCTCGAGATCAAATCGCTTCAGAGCGCCATCGCCGCCGATCCGAAACAACGCACCAGTGGCGGCACTGAGGCGGCCCAGAAGTCAGAAAGCGTCTCGGACATGATGCGCCACCGCCGCAACTCGGGATGAGTTCGAACCGTATCGATGTCGCTGGACGCCGGCGGCTGGGCGATGCCGTCACGGCCCGCAGGTGAGCGCGCGATCGAACAGCCGGCAATGGCTGATCGGGCGGCCGCCGTCATCGAACAGGGTACCGGTCCAGACCGCGCCGAGGCGGTCCCAAACCATGTAGGCGAACCCCGAATAGGTGACGGAGTTCACGACCTTGAGGCCGTTGATGTCGGCGCCGATCATGCTGACCGGCGGCACCACCGACAGCTTGTCGCCGCCGGTGCCGACGACGAGTTGCGGCGGGCGGGCGCCGCCAAAATACACCGCCTGGAAGAAATGGGTGTGCCCGGCCGCCTCCATCCTGACACCGCTCGGCATCAGCGGGCCGAATGCGAGCTGCTGCACGTGGTTTTCGACCTCGTCCTGCTCGACCCCGGGTCCGGCGCTGCGCATGGAATTGGACGGGCGGTGGCTGACCATCCACGACTCCGCCGGCACCTTCGCCAATATCTCGACGAACTGGTCGCGCAGCAGCCGCACCAGCGCGGACGGATCATCCTTGGGATCCGCAGCCTTTGCATCATCGACCACGACCACGCCGAAATCGCCGAGTCGCGCCACGAAAACGCCGGTGAGGTCGCGGCACGCGCGCTCCATCGGTTGCCGATCCATGAAGCGGAACCAGCCCTCGCCGGCGCGGCTGCAGTCCTCGTGGTTGCCGCGGACCATGACCCAGGGCGCGGCCGCCAGCAGCGGCGCCGCCGGCTCGAAGAAGTCCGCATTCCACGAGTCCCAGCCATAGCCCCAGGGGCTTCCGGCGCATCCGCGGTTTTCGATCGGGCACGCCGACTCGCGATAGAGATAGTCGCCGACATGGATGACGAGGTCCGGGCGCGCGGTCGCCGCCGTCGCCGCGATCCCCGGGAACGGCCACGACGTCGGATCGTTGCAGTCCTGGAACGCGTTGCCGGACTCGAGCCGACACCCGGTGTCGCCGAATATGAGGATGCGTTGCGGGTTCGGCCGCGCCAGCGGCAGCACCTTGCCGCCCAGGACGGCGGCCACCGTGCCTGGCGGCACCGCGACTTCGCAGCCCCACACCGCAAACACCGCAGCCTTGACGTTGTCGAACGTGCGGTCCGGCGCCGAACGGACCGCCATCGCCGTCGGCGCGCCATCGAACGACACGGAGGGACAGGCGTCATCCGCAATCGCTCGAACGGTCGACGAACCGTCGGGGCCCAGTTCGACCCATTGCGACAGCACCCGAGCTTGCGCGCTCGCGATCGCAAGCCAACCGAGAACGGCGACGGTCAACACGGCGACGAACCGGCGCTCGATCTTCATGGCAGGCCTTTCACACTCGATTTTCGAGACCAATCCGCTCGGATGGTGAGCCACATTATGTATCCTTTCGCACATGACCGTCGAGAGACCGGCAGGGTTGTCCGGCATTGAGCGGCGCCGTCGGCAACTGCTCGCCGGGGACCGCGCCTTCGACATCCGAGGCATGGCACGTGGCGTGGAGATTCACGGTCGGATCGCAAATGGGTTTGCTGCATTACGACCCAGCCGGGAACAGGCTTCAGGTCTGCCAGGGATCGATCACCGCGATCGACGGATCGTCGAAGTGTCGCACGTTTCGCGTCGCGACCGCGGCGTTCTGAGCGAGCGCAATGCCGGCGACCTGAATGTCATCGCATTGCCGTAAAGACAATCGATCGATGCGATTCGAGGCGCCGTGTCGGCGCCCAATCAAATCGGAATGCAATAAGGCCGTCGGGAACGGCCGGATGGGGGTCTTGCCCAACTGATGCGACCCGCGAGGCCGCTCCCGGCGTGCCGCTCGTATGTAAGCCGCTATGCCGGCGCCCGAGCGTCTGCGACGGCAATCATGGCGGCACTTTGACCCGGTGGAGTCATGTCAACCTCCTTCCGGTTACCAACATATATTCAGGTGGCGTAGGGCCGTCTGTCAAGGTCACCCGCGCCGCCGACCGTCGCATGCGCGACGGTGCGCCTCGCGCGCCCTTGCTGTCCGTAACATGCATCGTCAAGGCCGCCGGACCGGTGCCGCAATGAGGCTGCGGGCGCGGTGCTCGCGGTGGGGCTCACACCTTGGTGCGATTACGGATCAGGAAGGTGTCGTTGGTGTATTCGGCGACCTGCCACCACAGATACTGGTCGCCGCGATAGGCGATCATGGCGTCATAGATCTTCTTGAAATCGGAATTGCTGGCGGCCACCTCGTGGTAGAGATCGAGGGACGCTTTCAGGCAGGCATCCATCACGGCCGGCGGGAACGGCGACAGCTTGGCGCCGGCGCCGAGCAGGCGTTTCAATGCCGGCGGGTTGACCGCATCGTATTTCGACAGCATCCAGGCGTTCGCCATTTCCGAGCAGGTGCGCACCGCCGCCTTGTAGGCCGGCGGCAGCGCGTTCCACTTCTCGATGTTGATGAAGTTGTGCAGCATGGCGCCGCCCTCCCACCAGCCGGGATAGCAGTAGTAGGGCGCGACCCGCTGCAACTCGAGCTTCTCGTCGTCATAGGGGCCGACCCATGCGGCCCCGTCGATGTCGCCCTTCTCCAGCGCACCATAGATGGCGCTGCCGGCGATCGGCTGCGGCACGCAGCCGAGCTTCTGAAACACCCGGCCGGCATAACCGCCGGTTCGGAATTTGAGCCCGTTGAGGTCGGAGACCTCCTTGATCTCCTTGCGGAACCAGCCGCCCATCTGGCAGCCGGTGTTGCCGCAGGGAATGGCGTAGATGTTCGCCTTCTTGTAGAAATCGTTCATCAGCTCCATGCCGCCGCCGAAAAACATCCAGGCGTTCTGCATGCGGCTGTTGAGCCCGAACGGCACCGCGGTCCCGAGCGCATAGGTCGGATCCTTCCCGACATAATAATAGGAGGCGGTATGGCACATTTCGACGGTGCCGTTGCTCACCGCGTCGGCCGCGTTCAATCCGCCGGGAGAAACCTGAATCTGGAATTTGTTGTCGGTGACCTCGGCCACCGCCTTGGCGAACACCTCCACCGCGCCATAATGGATATCGAGCGTCGCCTTCGGAAAGCTCGACGCGCATCGCCATTTCAGTCCCGGCGTCGATTGCGCGATGGCCGGTCTGGCAATCGCGGTCGCCGCTGTTCCAATGCCCGCCGTCTTGAGAAACTCGCGACGCTTCATCGTCTTCTCCGCGCAATCTCGCCGCGGGGCACGGGGCCCCTCGGCCAGTTGTTAGCATGACCGCCGGCCGGCAGGAAACGCCGGCGTCGGCCCCGAACACCTGTCAACCTGCGGTATTTCAGCCTGACCGCCCGGCGCGCCCCCGTTTCAAGCCGAATCGACAGCGCTCCAACACGCGAGTTTCGCGCATGATCTTGTCCGAAACATGCAGTTTCTCCCGGCCGCCGGTCACGCCTCGATGACGATTTTGGGGGCCGCCTTGCCGGCCCGGCCGGCCAGCTGCTCGCGCACGCGCGCGGCGATATCGCGATAGATTCGCGCATGCGGCCCGTCCGGCATGGTGGCGACCACCGGCAGGCCGGCGTCGGACTTCTCCCGGATATCCATGTGCAGGGGTACCTCGCCGAGGAACGGCACGCCGACGCGCTGGGCCTCGCGGCGGGCGCCGCCATGGCCGAAAATATCCGACCGCGTGCCGCATTCCGGGCACAGGAAGTAGCTCATGTTTTCGACGATGCCGAGCACGGGGACATTGACGCGGTTGAACATGGATATGCCACGGCGGGCATCGATCAAGGCGAGGTCCTGGGGCGTCGACACGATGACGGCGCCCTTGAGCGGCACCTGCTGCGCCATCGTGAGCTGGGCGTCGCCGGTGCCGGGCGGCATGTCGACCACCATGATGTCGAGTTCGCCCCAATCCACCTCGCGCAGCATCTGCGTCAAGGCCGACATCACCATCGGGCCGCGCCAGATCATCGGCGTTTCTTCCTCGATCAGGAAGCCGATCGACATCACTTTGAGGCCGTAGCCGTCCATGGGAATGAGCGTCCTGCCGCCGCGGGTCTGCGGGCGTCCCTTGATGCCGAGCAGCTTCGGCATCGATGGACCGTAGATGTCGGCATCGAGAACGCCGATCTTGAGACCGAGGTCGCGCAGGCCGAGCGCGAGATTGACGGCGGTCGTCGACTTACCCACGCCGCCCTTGCCGGAGGCGACGGCGATGATGGCGTCGACCCCCTGGATGCTGGTCGGGCCCTGCGCCCGCGCGGCGGCCGGACCGGCGCGGGGTGGCGTGGGCGATGTGGACGGCGCGGCCGGGGTGGCGGTGCCGGCGCTGCGTTCCGCGGTCAGCGCCACCATGACCGACACCACGCCCGGAATCGCCTTCACCGCGGCTTCCGCGCGCTTGCGCGTCGGCTCCCAGGCCTGCACCACTGCCGCATTCACCGTGATCGAGAAGAACACTTTGCCGTCGGCGACGAGGATGTCGGACAGGACGCCGGTCTCGGGCAGCGACAGCCCTTCGGGACTGCTCACGCCGTCGAGGCTCGCGAGAACCTCGCTGCTGGTCAATGCCATTTCGTACTCCATGACCGCCGCGGGCCAAACTCCGCGGGGCCGGATGCCAAGCTACAACATAAGAACCGCGGCCATGCGGTCAACCGATGGCGCGTCGCGACTGCGCCGCGACCGGGCCAAGGATCAGGAGGCACTGGCGGCGTGGATCGGCCTGTTGCGGGAGCGGTCCAGGTTGACGCGGGGAGCCCGGCCAGCGCATCAAGAGGCCGAATTTTGCATCGACGGCCCCGACCGGGCGCTGCAGGGAGGAACCGTATGGCGAAGGTGGCATTTCTCGGGCTCGGCGTGATGGGCCATCCCATGGCCGGCCATCTCAAGACCAAGGGCGGGCACGAGGTGACCGTCTATAACCGCACCACCGCCAAGGCGCAGAAATGGGTCGTCCAGTTCGGCGGCCGCCTCGCCGCCACGCCTCGGCAGGCCGCCGAGGGCCAGGACTTCGTCATGGCCTGTGTCGGCAATGATGCCGACCTGCGCGAAGTCGCCCTCGGCGACGGCGGCGCCTTCCACGGCCTGCGCAAGGGCGCCGTCTTCGTCGATCACACCACCGCATCGGCCGAGATCGCCCGCGAGCTTCACGCCGCGGCGAAGCAGAGCGGCTTCGAGAGCATCGACGCGCCGGTGTCCGGCGGCCAGGCCGGCGCCGAGAACGGCGCCCTCACCGTCATGTGCGGCGGCGATGCCGAACCGTTCGCGCGGGCCGAAAAGGTCATCGCCGCCTATGCCCGCGCCTGCAACCTCATGGGCGCCCCCGGTTCGGGCCAGCTCGCCAAGATGGTCAACCAGATCTGCATCGCCGGGCTGGTCCAGGGACTCGCCGAGGGACTGCATTTCGCCAAATGCGCCGGCCTCGATATCGAGAAGCTGATCGCGACCATCTCGAAGGGCGCCGCGCAGTCCTGGCAGATGGAGAACCGCTACAAGACCATGGTCGAAGGCAAGTTCGAATTCGGCTTCGCGGTCGACTGGATGCGCAAGGACCTCGGCATCTGCTTCGCCGAAGCGCGCCGCAACGGCGCCACCCTGCCGGTGACCGCGGTGGTCGACCAGTTCTATGCCGAGGTGCAGAAGATGGGCGGCCGCCGCTGGGATACGTCGAGCCTGCTCGCGCGCCTGGAGCGCTGAGCGGCGCGCCCGGGCCGCCTGCGCAGCCAACGCTGACGTCCTCACCAATCCTTCGTTAACCATAACGAATCCTGGATTGCGCGGGCGGTCTAAGCACCCCCTTAAGGATTTTGGGCGAGATTGTGGTGCTTCTCAACCACGCCCGCCGAATGATGAGCCTTGCGAACACCGATCCACTGGCGACGCCTGCGGGACCTGAAAGCGCGGCGGCCAGGCAGCGGCGGGTCGCGTCGCAGCGGGTGCGCGACGCCCGCGACCGGCTGACCTCGACATCGGGAACGCGGCCGGCATTCGACTACGAGCTGTTACGCCAATATGCGCAGAACCGCCTGTCGGGCTCGCTCGGGGTCATCCTGCTGGCCACCGCGATCGGCCTCATCTCCACCTACTGGGCCAGCATCGCCTGGGCCGGATTGTGGATGGCCATGGTGCTCACGATCCAGCTCGCGAGCATGGTCAAGTGCCGCGAATTCCTCGCGCAGCCGGCCAGCGACACCGCGATCAGGCGGGCCCGGCTCACCTTCGTCGTGCTCGATCTCCTGTTCGGGCTCGCCTGGACGATCAACCTCGTGCATCCCGCCGACGACCGGACGAGCTCGGACATCATCGACGTGTTCGTGATGCTGCTGGTGGTCGCGGTGTCGAGCATGCTCGGCTCCAGCCTGCCGATCGCGGTATTCGCGACCACCGTGCCGCTCACCACCGCGGTCGCCATCAATTACCTTCTGGCGGGCAGCGTGCACGGCTACGTGCTGGCGGGGCTCGCGCTCACGGCGCTGTGCTATTTCGGGCTGCTCACCAACCGGCTCTACGGCTCCAATCTCGCCACCCTGGAGGCGCGCGCCGAGAAGGATGCGCTGATCGGCGAGTTGGAGCAGGCGAAGGCGAAATCCGACGAGGCGCGCCGCCATGCGGAAGCCGCCAACATCGCCAAGTCGCGGTTCCTGGCCCAGATGAGCCATGAGCTGCGCACCCCGCTCAATGCCATTCTCGGCTTTTCCGAGGTAATGAAGAACGAGCTGTTCGGAGCCCACGCCGTGCGCGCCTACAAGGACTATTCCGACGACATCCACAATTCCGGCGTTCACCTGCTCGGGCTCATCAATGAGATCCTCGACCTGTCGCGCATCGAGGCCGGCCGTTACGAGCTCAACGAGGAGTCCGTCGCGCTGGTGCAGGTCGCCGATGAATGCCGCCATCTCCTCAAGCTGCGGGCGAGCAACCGCGGCATCGTGATCCACGATCGGTTCGAACCGGACATGCCGCGGCTGTGGGCCGACGAGCGCGCGGCCCGGCAGATCTGCCTCAATCTCCTGTCCAATGCCATCAAGTTCACGCCGCAAGCCGGCGAGGTGTGGCTCAAGGTGGGCTGGACCGCCGCGGGCGGGCAGTATTTCAGCGTCCGGGACAACGGCCCCGGCATCCCCGAAAGCGAGATACCGATCGTGCTGGACACCTTCGGACAGGGCTCGAACGCGATCAAATCGGCGGAACAGGGCGCCGGGCTCGGCCTGCCCATCGTGAAGAGCCTGATCGAGCTGCATGGCGGCACCTTCTTGCTCAAATCGAAGCTGCGCGAGGGCACCGAAGTGATCGTCACCTTCCCGCCGGAGCGTGTCATGACCGCACTCGAACCGGTGGTGGAAGCGGCGCCTCCCCTGATCTTCGATCCGCCGCCGCTGCGTCCGTCGCAGAGCGAACCCCGCCCGTCCGGTCCGATCGGGGGATTGCTCGCCTCGATGAAATACGGCCGCGCGCACCGCCGTCGCGCCCGCAAGAAAGACCCGCAGGAATGACGCCCGCTTTTCGCCCCGTCCGGACGCCGGGCGGCGCCGCACCCGTCGGCACCGACTTGATCGCCGCCGCCCGCCTGCATAATTGCTATGATCCCGCCGGAACAGATGGGCGCCATCCGTTCGGGCCACGCCACCACAGACCGGAGAGACCGCCTTGCGCACCTCGCTGACGACCCTCACCCTGCTCGGCGTCATCGGCGCGTTGGCCTTCCTCCTGCTACGTCAGAACGTCGGCGGCGGAACGCTGAGCGACGGCGACATCGCCTTGCTGATCGGCAGGATCGGATTTCTGATCCTGATCACCGGAGCGGTGGTGCGGCTGTTCCGCGACCGCCTCGGCGAAGCGCTCCGGCAGGCGATGATGTGGTTGATTGTCGCCCTCGTGCTCGTCGCCGCCTATACCTTCCGCTTCGAGCTGCGCGACGGCGGCGACCGCATCCTGGCGGAGCTCGTCCCCGGACACGCGGCGGCGCGCGGTCAGACCATCGAGGTCGCGCGCAGCCGCGGCGGCGATTTCCAGGTCGCGACCGAGGTGAACGGCGTGCGGGTGCCGATGGTGCTCGACACCGGCGCCACATCGGTGGTGCTGACCCATGATGCCGCGGTGGCGGCCGGGCTGCCGGTCGAGATGATCCACTACACCGTCAATGTCGAAACCGCCAACGGACGCGCCCAGGCCGCCCCCGTGACCCTCGACCGCATCGCCGTCGGATCGATCGTGGAGCGCGCCGTGCCGGCCCTGATCGCGCCGCCCGGCCAGCTCAGGACCAGCCTGCTCGGGATGAGCTTCCTGTCCCGGCTGCAGGGCTGGGAGGTGCGCGGCGACAAGGTGACGATGCGGGGGACGCCGTAGCGCCCTTGGGGCGCGGCCCAATGGACATGTTGTTGCAGGCCTCGCAGTAACCATCAGTAAATCCCGGGAGCCGATGGGAACGGACGCGCTTGGACCGCTCCGAAGAAGATATTCATGTTCATGCGCGTCATGGTACTTGTACTTGCGAGCGCGCTGTCGGTGTGCTTCGTGGCTCCGGCTTCGGCTCGGCACACCCCTCCACGCAAGCTTGTGCACGTCCAGTGGCGGTGGATTCGATGGCAGGATGTGGCAAATGCCAATAAGCGAAAATGCAAGGTCTGCCGCGGCTATTCACCGGAAATTGCGAGCTCTTGCCGCCGTATTCTTGGACCCGGCCGCCACCGAACACGAGAAAGCCAATGCCAGGCGGCTCAAGGGACGCCTGGAAGAGCAGCTCACTCCGGACGCAACACCCGAAGGGACATGGACCGGGATCATGTTTCGGTTGGGCCGGGGCGTTAAGGAGATGACATCCTCGCCCTCTCCCAAGGGCGATTGGACAGATCATGCCTTCCGACTTGGCAGAATGCTCCGCAGAGGTTTCAAGAGATAGCCGCCGACGCGGCCGGCGCCGCGCCAACGCCGCCGGGCCGGTCAAGCACGGCGGTGGGCCGTGCCCGCAGTCAATGGGAGGGACCCGCGCGACGCGGAGTGCCGTCACCCCGACAGGAACTGACATTCAGGCCGCGGCGCTGCCGGCGAATGCGGCGCCGTCCGCGACCAGGGCCAGCGCATCGCGCAGGACCTCGGTGCCGGCACCGGGCCTCACGGCGGCATTGGCGAGGTGACGGCGAAAGGCGCGGGCGCCGGGGACCCCCGTGAACAGGCCGAGCATGTGGCGCACGACGGCATTGAGCCGGACACCGTTCGCCAGTTCGCGCTCGATATAGGGGATCATGGCGGCGGCCGCCTCGCGCGCCGAGGCGAGCGGCGGCGCGACGTCATAGAGCATGGGATCGACTGCGAGGAGCCGCCACGGCTCCCTGTAGGCCGCGCGCCCCATCATGACGCCATCGACGCGCCCGAGATGCGCCGTTGCCTGCTCCAGAGTATCGAGGCCGCCATTGAGCACGACCGGGAGCGCGGGATGGCGCTGCTTGAGCCGGAACACACGGGCATAGTCGAGCGGTGGCACGTCGCGGTTTTCCCGCGGCGACAGCCCCTGCAGCCACGCCTTGCGGGCGTGGACGACCACGGCATCGACGCCGCCGGCGACGGCGGCCGCGGCCAGCGCATCGAGCGCCTCCTCCGGGTCCTGGTCGTCGATGCCGATCCGGCATTTGACCGTGACGGGAATGGCGACCGCCGCCTTCATGGCGGCGACGCAGTCGCCGACCAGCGCCGGCTCGGCCATAAGGCAGGCGCCGAACCGGCCGTCCTGCACGCGGTCCGAGGGACAGCCCACATTGAGGTTGATCTCGTCGAAGCCGGCATCGGCACAAATGCGCGCACAGGCGGCCAGCGCATGGGGATCCGAGCCGCCGAGCTGTACCGCAAGCGGATGTTCGGCCGCGTCATGGCGCAGCAGCCGCGCCCGCTCGCCATGGAGCACCGCGCCGGTGGTGATCATCTCGGTGTAAAGCAGCGCCCGCCGCGTCAGCAGCCGGTGGAAATACCGGCAGTGCCGGTCGGTCCACTCCATCATGGGAGCGACGCAGAAACGATGCGCGGAGGCGTTCAAGCGAGGCGATCCGGTTTCGGCGCAATCCGCCTTTGCGGGCGGGGGGTGCAACGCGGGATATATGCATCGGCTTCGAAGCGCTCGGCAAGGGAGCAACGGCTCGAGCAACAGGCTCGAGCAACAGGCGCGACCTTTGCGCCGGCGCAGATCACGCTCGCGTCATCGCCCCTGCGCGGGCGGTTTGGGCGCCGCTTTTCCAGCACGCGCGCGCGGCGTAGCCATCTTGCGTTGCGCGATGGCGAAAGCGCGGCCGGCCCATAGCGCGAGTTCTTCGGGATCGTCATAGAGCCGTTCGGGCATGCGCCGATATGACAGCGAATGGCGGCCGACACGGCCGGGGCTCTTGGCGCGCGTGTACACGAAGGGCTCGCATCCCTCGCGCTCGAAGTCCGCGACGTTGGTGGCGTCGACCTTGAGATAGATGGCGCCGTCGAAAACGAGCCCGAACATGAGGCCTTCGGCGAAGATGCCGGCGCCGCCGAACATGCGCCGCACCGTCACCACGCGAAATTGCGCAAACAGTTCGCGGATGAACTCGGGATCCAAGCGGGAGGCCTCCGTGTCGCCCATGCAGGCATCGAAAATACCACCGCCCGCCCGTGCGAAGGTACCATGGGATGGCGCCCGCGGCCCGCGAAGCATTTCAATTGCGCGGAGCGGGGTATCGCCGCAAGAGCGACATCGGGCCGCCCAATTCCGCGGACACGTAAAGCCGGTGGAGATTCGAAGGCGGGGGCGATGCAGGACTCATTGAGCAAGGCGAACCGTTACCGGCAGGAAGCGGCCAAGTGCTACGAGCTGGCCAAAAGTTCGTCGCCGGGCTTCCTGAGCGACTGCTATCGGCGCGTCGCTGTTCAGTACCTCTTCATGGCGGAGGGCGAGATGAAGCTGGCGGAGAAACACGGTCGCCTCGTCCCGGAGCAGGCGACGCCGCAAGCTGTGGACGCAGCGGGGCCGGCATTTGAATCCGTGCCCGACGAACCCGCCGATTGGCTCAGCGAGGGCGTGGAGCGGAATTGAATCGGCATGCGGGAACCGGCGCCGTCCGGCTCTTCGCCGGTTGTTCTGCGAGTCGCCGGGTGTCCCGCCTGCAACAGCCGATCATATTCGCGAACCGTCAAGACCTGCCCGCAATGGCCACCCGCAATAGCCACAATTGGCCGGAAAATCGGTCGCACCCGATGCGTTACTTGGGGCGCCGTCTCGGCTTCTGACGGGAATGTAGGGGACTGGTATGTCGTACCCATCGAGCAAGACCGATCGATATCTCAAAGTGGCGGCGGAATTCTCGGACTTGGCCAAAAGCGCCTCCTCCGACTTCTCCCGCACCTACTATCAGCGCACCGCCGAACGCTATCAGGCGCTGGCATCAGGCCAAACCAGCCTGCCGCAAGACGACGCCGTTCCGACGCAACCGGATTGCTCGCCCCCGGCCGAAACGCCACGACAGCCCGGCGCCGGGAATGGCCGGGGCGCGGCCCACATCGTGCGTGAACTCGCACGCCGGTTCGGTCGCCTCACCTCCCGATCGGCGCGCTGACCTGCGCCGGCTGCGCCTCAGCCCCAGCGATGCAGGCTGCGATCGGAGCTCGGCGACTTCGTTTTCGCTGCGCGGCAACGGCTCGTTGGAATGGTTGCAACCAAGCTCACCCCTGCCCTTCCCACGGTCGCCGCCTGCCACCGTGCCTGACGCAGTGAATGACGACCTCCGCCGATCCAACTTCGTAAACGATCAAATAGTCGCCTACCGGCAACCGTCGAAATTTGGGGTCGCGGGTCGCTTGGCCGATGTAGGGAGTGGCGCCAATCCGCGTGGCCTCGTCTTCGATGCGAGCGACAAGGCGTGCGGCCGCCCGCGGATTGTCTGCGACTATGTACTCAAATATCGCTTCGAGATCCGCGAGCGCGCCGCGTTCATAGCGGACCTTCATGCACCGCGGTACCGGTTGAAAAGCGCTTCGACTTCTTCGTCGCTCGCCAACTCTCGCCGCTGCGCCCGCGCTGCGATGAGCTTCCATTCGTCGTCGGTGATGTCGTCATCACCGCGACGTCGCTCGATCTCGCGGACAAAACGGGCGACCCGCTCCTGCTCGTCCTCGGGCCACGTCAGAACCTTGTCTAAAATCGCCTTGACCTGGTCTTTCGTCATGGCGGCACCGTAGCACATTTCCTTGGATTCATCAGGCGCGCCCTATCCGCCGGCGGCGGCATCTTCGCTGAGTACCCGGCCGAGCCAGCGCGGGTCGAGGCGATCGAGATCCTTCGACATCCGCACGATCTCGGCACAGACTTTCGCCGAAACCCGGCGCGACAGCTCCTGGGTGAAGCGCGCCTCGTGCTCGGCGCCGGTGAAGGGGTCGGACGGGCTGCCCTTGGGGGCACGCACCAGCAGCGAGAAGCTGCGGCCGTCGCGCAATTGCACGCTGACCTTCGCCGCGGTCGACAGCGCGTTGCTGGCGGCCTCGACCTCGTCGTCGAGATCGAGCGTGGTGCGCTCCTCGAGATCGTGCAGGCTCTTGTCGCCCAGGCCCGCCTCGTAATCGGCGACCCCGAGGGAGGCTATCCGCCCCGGCGGCAACGCGACCTTCGCGGCAAGCGCGACGCTGAACGGCAGGCACATCTGCGCCGCCTGCAGATCGGCCGGATGCTTGTTGGTCAGGCGCCCCTGGATGATGCGGGGGAAGCCGATATGCATCGATGCGATGTCCGCGGCGTCGAAGCCGTGCCGGCGCCGCAGCGCCAACATGGCGTCGATGCCGGCGGCGACCCGGGCCGCGGCGGCATGGGATTTCACCAGCACATCCATCAGGTGGAAGCGGGTGCCGAGGCCGTCCTCGATGAGGGCGGGATTCCAGCCGTCCGCATAGGCGCGGGCGAAGCCGCCGGCGCCCTCGAGGATGTCGGCCGGGCCGGTGAAGCCGTGCTGGGCCAGCAGCGCCGCCGCCACCCCGCTCTGCGCCGCATGGGCGGCCTGGATACGCTTGGCCGACGATCCCGAGTAATAGAATTGCGCGATGCCGCTGGGATAGCCGCCGGCCAGCCCGATCGCCTCGACGATGCGCTGCGCGGCACCCGCGCCGCGAAACAAAAGCCGGCCCGCCGCGGCGGCGGTGCCGAAGCCGTCGCAGGTGCCGGTGCTCTGGAAGCCGCGCCTGAAGTGGCTGGGCTGGACCGCAAGGCCGATGCGGATCGTCGTCTCGTAGCCCGCGACCACCGCCGCCAGCACCTCCGGCCCCGACACGCCGGCATGCTCGGCGACGGCGAGCGCCGCCGCCCAGGAGGCGACGCCGGGATGCAGCATCGCCCCCACATGGGTGTCGTCGCCGTCGAAGCTGCTGCCGAAGGTGACGTTCATGAAGGTCGCATGCTCGGGATTGAGCGCGTCGGGCGAAAACAGCACGCGCGCGGCGCCCGGCAGCGCCACCACCGCGATGTAGCCGCGCGCCCACTCGCTCCACGGCAGGCGCGCGCCGATCGAGGCGACGCGCAGATAGTCGAGCAGGAGCCAGCCGAGCTTCTCGCGCACCTCGGCGGGCAAGCCGCGGGGATCGAGGCCGGCGGCAAACGCGGCGAGCGCCCTGGTCGGTCGGTGAGCGTCCATTGTTGTGATGCCCCGTTGAAAATCCGCTGCGCATCAAACCAGCGGTTGGATTCACCGCAAGAGCCGATTCACGTGCCGATTCACTTGCCGATTCATTTGCCCGGTTCATTTCGCCGTGGCGAACTGGCCGGACAGCTTGGCGTATTTGGCGTCGTCGTCACGAATCACGCGGCCGAACGTTTCGGGCGTGCTGACGACGATATCGGAGCCGTCGCGCAGCAGGATGTCCTTCACCACAGGGACCTTCATGGAGCCGTCGAGTGCGTCCCACAGCCGCGCGATGACCGGCGGGGGCGTCGCGGCCGGCGCCAGCAGCCCGATCCACGACGACGCCTCGTAGCCGGGCACGCCGGCTTCGGCCACGGTCGGAACCTCCAGCAGCGCGGGCGAGCGTTGTTTCGATCCGATCGCCAGTGCCCTGAGGCCGCCGCTTCGGATGTGCGGGAGCAGGCCCGCCAGAAAACCCCACATGGCGCCGACCTGATTGGAAATCACTGCGGGGATCGCGGCACCGGTGCCGGGATAGGGCACGTGGACGATGTCGACGCCGGTCATCTGCTTGAAGATTTCGCCGGCGAGATGGTTCGGGCCACCCGCTCCCGACGAGGCATAGAACAATTGCCCTGGTTTTGCGCGGGCCAGCGCGATGTAGTCCGCGAGGGTGGCGGCGGGCACCGAGGGGTGCACGACCAGGACCACGGGATTGCGGGTGAGCAACGAGACCGGCGCGAAGTCCTTGATCGGATCGTAGACCATGGCGACGCCGATGTGAGGAGCGATGACGATCGAAGACTCCGTGGTCATCAACAAAGTGTGGCCGTCGGGGTCGGCCTTCGCCACGGCCGTCGCACCGATCCGTCCCGCCGCTCCGGCGCGGTTGTCGACGAAGAAGGATTGCTCGAGGCGCTGCTGCAGATGCGGGGTGAGCATGCGCGCGATCAGGTCGGCACCGCCGCCCGGTGCAAACGGCACCACGATCCGCACCGGACGGACGGGATAGGCGACCTGCGCCGCACCCGGTGCCGGGACCAGCGCGGCCATTGCGGCCAGCCGCGCCCAGGGCGCAAGCGAGCCGGCGAGCGAGGCGGCACCAGCGCCGAAGATGACGCCGGCCGCGGCGCGGCGCGTGGGCGTGGTCTTGCAGCATTCCTCGCCGGCGGAATGGCTGCTCGGAAAATGCGGATTGCCCATGGTCAGTCCCCGGCCTGCGCGGGGGCGACGGTCTTGTGCGGCGCGCGGCGGCCCTGCGACACGGCATCGATGAACCGCAACGCGTGCCCGGCGCAGACGTCAGGCGCGGAGGCGGCGATGTGATAGCTGTCGCCGGGAAGCACGATGACTTCGGCATCGGGGATGCGGGCGGCATGCCGCTCCACGGCCGCGATCGACTGCAGGCCGCTCTCCTGCGTCGTCACCATCAGGGTGGGAATGCTGATGCGCGGCAGCATGGCGTCGAGATCCATGTCGACGCGCGCCGAGGCAGCGCCGTAGGCGGCGCGCATATTGGTCTTGCCCATGAGTTCGTCGGTCCACCATCGCACCTGCGCCTGAGGCGCGTCGCTGCCGAGCCGGGCGCGCTGGGTCTCCGCCGCCCATTGCCGCACGCCCTTGGCGCGGATGGCGTCGGCATTGCCGCTGCCGCTGCCGCGGAACGGCGACCCGAACAGGCACAGCGACGAAAGGCGATGGGAGCTATCGGCGGCGAACTGCATGCACGCCGAGCCGCCATATTTGGCGCCGATCAGGTGGCACCGACCGACGGCGAGAGCATCGAGAAAGCGCCCGATATCGGCCGCGAGTTCGCCGGCGCTCCAGCCGTATCCCGGTGGCTCGGTGGAGGCGCCGAAGCCCGGTAGATCGGGACGCAGGACCCGATATCGGCCGGCCAAGTGAGGAACCCACGGGCTCCAGGCCCGCGAGGACTCCGCGTTGCCGTGGATCATGACCACGGTCTCCGGCGTGGTCCAGGGCGGGCCGAACCAATGGTCCTCATAGGCCATCCACACGCCGGGCCTGATCTCGGCCTTCTCCATCGGCCTCCTCCGCGCCGGCCTCCGCCACGAGCCCGTCCGGCCGTCTTGCTATAATGGTATTGTGAACCGAATTCACGCCTGGATTCGGGGGCTCCATGACGACCGAAAAGGAACGCGTCGCGCTCGGCTCGATCGTCGCCTCGGGCGGGCTGACGCTCGGCAAGGCCGTGGTCGGCGTCGCCACCGGCTCGCTCGCCCTCATGTCGGAGGCGGCGCACTCGCTGATCGACCTTGCGGCGACGGTGATGACCTATTTCGCGGTGCGCATGGCCGACAAGCCGGCGGACCTGAACCACCAATACGGCCACGGCAAGATCGAAAACATCGCGGCGCTCGCCGAAACGGCCCTGCTGTTTATTCTGTCCGGCGTGGTGATGTGGGAATCGGCCGGGCGATTGATGGGGGACCGGCCCCATGCGGTGGAGGCCACCGCCGCCGCGTTCGCGGTGATCGTGGCCTCCATCGGCGTCGACTTCTATCGCGCCCGCGTGCTCGCCCGCGTCGCTGTCGACGCCTCGAGCCCGGCATTGGAGGCCGATGCGCTGCATTTCAGCTCGGACATGTGGTCGTCGGCGGCGGTCCTGATCGGCCTCGTCGGCGTCCGGCTCGGTTACCCCTTCGCGGACTCGGCGGCCGCCATGGTGGTCGCGCTGTTCGTCTGCCTGGCCGGCTGGCGGCTCGGTCGCCGCACCATCGACGCCCTTACCGATACCGCTCCCGAAGGCATCGCCGACCGCATCACCGCCATCGCCAGCAAGGTGGGAAATGTCGCCTCGGTGGAGCGCGTGCGCACCCGCCAGGTCGGCGGCACCGTGATCGGCGAGATCGACGTCGGCGCCAGCCGCACCTTGCCGCTCGATCGCATCGAACTGATGAAGGAGAGTATCGGCGCGGCGGTGAGGACGGCGCTGCCCAACGCCGAGATCGGCGTCAACGTGACGCCGCGCGCGCTCGACGACGAAACCGTGATGGAGCGTGTGATGGTGATCGCGCGCAACCGCGGCCTGCCGGTGCATCATGTCACCGTCCACGCCATACCCGAAGGGCTCACCATCTCGCTCGATCTCGAAGTCGACGGCACGCTGTCGCTGGGCGCCGCCCACGACATCGCCGACGGTCTGGAAGCGGCGATCCGCAAGGGCATCGCGCCGGTCATCGAGGTGGAGACCCATATCGAGCCGCTGCAGATGGAAGGCTCCGCCGGCAGCGACGCGGCTGCGGCCGATGTCGCCGAGGTCGAGCGCACACTCGCGGCGCTCGCGGCGGCAACCGCGGCGCTGCGTAACGTTCACGACGTGCGCATGCGCGATACCGGCGACGGCCGCATCGTCATTTTTCACTGCGACGTCGATTCGGCCCGCACCGTCAGCGAGGTCCATGAGCTCGTCGACGAACTGGAACGCGGGCTGCGCCGCCGCTTCCCGACCATCAAGCGCGTGATCGGCCATGCCGAGCCGCGGGCGTGAGCGGCGCTCGCTGCCGGACCGGCGGGCATCGGAGGTGGGGGGTGGAATCCTTTTTTGTATGAAACAACCCCATGCAAAGTAGAATTCTTTGCGTCGCCGCGATTCATCGGCGCGCCGCAGTGCGGCGCCGAATTGGCGCACCGCAGCGATAACGGCCGGGCCGAATGCGGCCGACCCTGCGGCCAGGCAAACCGATTCGGGCGGCACCCTACTGGCACCACCTGCCGAAGGCTGTTGCTGGGAAAGAGCCCATCGTTTATGCTGAGACAAAGAATTGGCCTGGGAAGTCCGACCGCGAACAGAGCGGCGCGTGTTGGACGTCACTACGCCCACACACAATGATCGTGTTCACGGCGAGCGTGTTCACGGCACGCAACGGAGGAGCAGATGCGCGATCGCAAGCAGCAAACAACCGAAGTTACACCCCGCCGCAGCTTCTTCGGCCATATCGCTGCCATGTCGACGCTAGGCCTGTTCGGCTTTGCAACGACCGCGGCACGCGCCCAATCGGCTCAGTCCGACGGCCTGGAGTGGCCGGGAACGCTCAAAGGCCGCCATCGGCAAGTCTTCGACGTCTACGACATCAACGAGGGATTCCCCCTCGGCTTCACCAACAACTTCCTCACCCCGAACGAGTCCGCAACGGCGGTCATCGTCTTCCGCCACAAGGGGCTGCCCTTCGCAATCGGCAGCGCGATGTGGGAGAAGTACAAGATCGGCGAAACGTTCAAGATCCTCGATCCGGAGACCAAGGCGTTCGCCGTGAAGCATCCGTACTTCCAGCCGAAGCCCGGTGTGCTGCAGAACGCCGACATGGCCCTCGACCGTCTGCTCGCCAAGGGTACGGTGATTGGCGCGTGCGGCGTTGCGCTGCGAGGCCAGAGCCGCCGGCTGGCCGCAAACGCGGGCGTGACCGCAGAAGAAGCGCTGAAGGAATGGACCGCCAACTTGATCCCCGGCGTCACCGTCCTCCCGTCGGGGACATGGGGAGTCAATCGGGCGCAGGAAGCAGGCTGCACCTACTGCGCAGGAGGTTGAGGCGAGCTGCGATCTGGATGACGCCGCCCGTCATGAATCGAGTCGAGGAACGGGGTCTGCCGCAGGACTCCGCGCAAGACGCCAGCGGTCGGGCTTCTTGTGCCAGTGGCTTGACTGCGGCATGTTTTAGGTGGTTCCAGCGCGTTGGGTCGCGTCGCGGAACTGCAGGCACACGAGCAAAGGCAGCGTACAACATGATCAACAATCACGTTCCGACTGTTCTGGGCGTTCTTGGTGTTCTGGGCATCCTGGCCGCGCCGGCCGTACCGGCAAATGCCGCCGAGGTGCATGAGGCGCCCGCGGTGGCCTCGCCGGGAAACACCGCTGAGGCTCAGATCATCCTCAACGCCAAGTTGCTGGTTTGCAACACGTGCCACGGCGCGGAGGGCGTGCCCAGAAATGCGAACGTCCCCGTCATCTGGGGTCAGCAGGAGGCCTTTCTCCTGAAGCAGATGCATGACTTCCAGAGTGGAGCGCGCGACAGCGAGGTCATGTCGTGGATGAGCACAGCCCTCACGCCGTCAGAACTGGAGGCCGCAGCCGCTTATTTGGCGAAAAAGAACTGGCCGGCGCGGTCCGCTGCCGCCGCCTCCGCGTCCGCGCCCGCCGGAGTCGCCGTCTGCGTGATTTGCCATCAGCAGAACTTCGTCGGCGGCCTGACCGGGCCGCGGCTGGCCGGCCAGAGCTACGAATATCTGGTGGAGGCGATGCGCCGCTTTGCCGATGGTGAGCGGAAAAACAATGCCGACATGGCGAACATCATGAAGGCGATGTCGCCCGCCGAGCGGGAGGCGATCGCACGTTACATATCCGGCACGTGACCGGCACCGTCGCTCCGGCGGCCGTCGTGATCGATTTGGCCGGGAATTCGACGAACATCGCGTCCTCAAGCAGGCGGTGACGACAGCTGCGCGGAAGACTGTCCGGCGGTCCGATTGACACGTTGACGGTTTTACTGAACACTGGTCGGCGACGAGATTTGGGTCCAGGCGACGCGCAAATCCGGAATTTTGGCATCACGGGAGACAATCATGGAGTTCAATGGATCTGGCCGCAGGCGGTTCCTGAAACATGCTGCTGCGCTGGCCGGTGTGGCGGCAGGCGCAGGTGCAGGCGCGGAATGGGCCGCGAGAGGCCAGACGGCCAAGCCTGAAGAAAAGGCCAAAGATGCTCCGAGCTCCAGCGAGACCTTGCGCCGTGGCGCGAGAATGAGCGTCGATCATATTACCTATTACACGCCGCTGCAGGATTATGGCGGAATCATCACGCCAGCCTCGCTTCACTTCGTGCAATACCACGCGTCGCATTTCCCCGACATCGATGCGAAGGAGCATCGCCTCACGATCCACGGCATGGTGGACCGTCCCTTGAGTTTCAGCATGGATGACCTGAAGAGCCTGCCTTCGGTATCGCGGGTTCATTTCGTGGAGTGCCATGCAAACAGCTCTCCCATGATCCATGGTAACGGCAATGCGAACATGGGGCCGCCGGTCCAGTATATTCACGGGATGGCCAGCTGCAGCGAATGGACCGGAGTGCCGCTTTCGGTGTTGTTGAACATGGCCGGCGTGAAAAAAGAGGCGAGCTGGCTGGTTTACGAAGGGGCGGACCCCGGCAAGTTCAGCCACACGGTTCCGCTGGAAAAGGCCATGGACGACGTTTTCGTGGCCTATGGCCAGAATGGCGAGCCGGTGCGTCGTGAGCAGGGTTACCCGATCCGCATGATCGTGCCCGGCTGGGAAGGCCCCCACAACGTGAAGTATCTGAGCCATATCAAGGTGGTGGACCAAGCCTACCACACCTGGAACGAAGGCATGAATCATTCCATCTCGAGAGCCGACATCGGCGACAAGTCGCGCTGGTATCATTTCGAGTGGGGGCCGAAATCGGTGATCACGCGGCCTTCAGCCGGACTGGAAATCCCCCGTAGGGGCTATGTCCAGATTACCGGCTTGGCGTGGTCCGGCGGGGGCAAGGTCGCCAAGGTCGATGTATCCACCGACGGCGGCCGCAGCTGGAAGGAAGCGAGGCTTCAGACGCCGGTGCATACCAAGGCCCATACCCGGTTCA
>DASYNT010000186.1:0-5060 GCA_036008405.1 Xanthobacteraceae bacterium | reverse complement strand
CACCGCGAACATCGACTTCGTCATCTTCCCGCCGCGCTGGCTGGTCGGCGAGGATACGTTCCGGCCGCCCTGGTACCATCGCAACGTCATGTGCGAGTTCATGGGGCTGCTCAAGGGCGTCTACGACGCCAAGGCCGAGGGGTTCCTGCCCGGCGGCGCCAGCCTGCATAATTGCATGACCGCCCACGGGCCGGATGCCGAGACCTTCGCGCGCGCCTCCGCGGCCGCGCTCGCGCCGCATAAGCTCGAGGACACCATGGCGTTCATGTTCGAGAGCCGCTTCGCCATGCGGCTCACCCGCTATGCCATCGAGTCCTCGGAGCTGCAGCACGATTATTTCGAAGGCTGGCAGGGCCTGGAGCGGCATTTCCCGAACAACTGAGCGGCGCCCAAGTGACGCCCAGTCGAGCGGCGTCGCGGAGCGGCGACGCGTTCACGTGCAATCGGCGCGCGATCGCCACCGTGCGGAGAGCGTCGCCACGAAGCTTCGGCGTTCAACCCGAGGCGGACCGGGCACATTCCGGCATGGACACACGGTGGTCGCGCGTGCTGCCACGCTTTGCTGTGCAAATAGCGCGGGTCCGCCGTAGTGCGGCCGTCAAAGTGTCAAACTCCGATGGCGCATTGGTGCTGGGGACGCGCGGCGTAAAAATCCATTATCGCGCGTAGTGGAAGGGGAACGAGTATGAACGTAAACACAGCGGAACGAGTGGCCGAAGTCGACGGTGCCGCATTCGAAGGAGAGATACGCGAGTTCATTCGCAAGGACATCGCGCCCGCCCGCAGGGTTGCGGCGGAGGCGAGCGAATTTGCGGTGAACAATGTCAACTCGCTGGTGCAGCGCGTCGCCGGCACGTCGCTGCAGGAGATCGACAATCTGGTCGTCGAGCTGCAGAACCTGCGCGACTTCCTGGTCAGCGAAGGCGAACGCGTCCAGCGCGAAATCGCCGGCTACGGCGAGCTGAGCAAGGCGACGCTCCGCTCGGCCAAGATGATCACCGACACCATACCGACCTGGAAATTCACGTCCGAGGGATCGCGACGCGATTAGGACTCGTCCGCCGACAATCGATCCAGTTTTCGTCCCCTCTCCCGCTTGCGGGGGAGGGTCAGGGAGGGGGCAATTCCACGGCACGGACTCGCTACGAGAGCCCCCTCCCCAACCCTCCCCCGCAAGCGGGAGAGGGAGCCACCGTGCAATCGCAGACGCTCCAGCGGCGCCTGCACCGCCGGCGACTTTCCCCCGTCTTCGGATCGGAGACGGGGGACGGGATCGATTCAGCGCATGGATCGCAACAGAGAGCGAAAACCTACTCCGCCGCCAGCGCGCGCTTCTTGAGCGGCAGGCCGAGCCGTTCCCACACCTCGACGAGCGCTTCGGCGAGCCCGTCGATCAGGGCGTCCGCGTGGTAGGGCGACGGCGTGATACGCAGCCGCTCTGAGCCCTTCGGCACGGTCGGATAGTTGATCGGCTGGATGTAGATGCCGTGCTCCTCGAGCAGGATATCGCACGCCGCCTTGCATTTCTCGGGGTTGCCGACGAACACCGGCACGATGTGGGTGTCGCTCGCCATCAGTGGCAGGCCGGCGGCGGACAGCACCGCCTTCACCCGGGCGGCACGGTCCTGGTGGCGCTCACGCTCCCAGCCGGACGACTTGAGGTGGCGGATCGCGGCGGTCGCGGCCGCGCAAACCGGCGGCGGCAGGGCGGTGGTGAAGATGAAGCCGGGCGCATAGGAGCGCACCGCATCGATCAGCGCGGCGCTGCCGGTGATGTAGCCGCCGAGGCAGCCGAACGCCTTCGCCAACGTGCCCTCGATCACGTCGACCCGTGCCATGACGCCGTCGCGTTCGCAGATGCCGCCGCCGCGCGGCCCGTACATGCCGACCGCGTGCACCTCGTCGCAATAGGTCATCGCGCCGTAGCGCTCCGCGAGATCGCAGATCGCGCCCACCGGGGCGATGTCGCCGTCCATGGAGTAGAGGCTCTCGAACGCCACCAGCTTGGGACGATCGCCGGCCGCCGCGAGCAGCTCTTCCAGGTGGCCGAGATCATTGTGGCGGAAGATCACCTTCTCGCAGCCGGACTGGCGCACGCCCTCGATCATGGAATTGTGGTTGAAGGCGTCGGAGATGATGAGGCAGTTGGGAATGAGCTTCGCCAGGGTGGCGATGCCGGTCTGGTTGGAGACATAGCCCGACGTGAAGATCAGGGCCGCATCCTTGCGATGGAGGTCGGCGAGCTCGCGCTCCAGCTCGACCAGGGGATGATTGGTGCCGGCGATGTTGCGGGTGCCGCCGGCACCGGTGCCCATACGGGTCGCGGTCTCGACCATGGCGCCGATCACCTTGGGGTGCTGGCCCATGCCGAGGTAGTCGTTGGAGCACCACACGACGACATCGCGCTTGCCCTGGGGAGAGTGCCACACCGCATGGGGGAACCGGCCGGCCAAGCGCTCGAGATCGGCAAACACCCGATAGCGCCGCTCGCTGTGCAACTGGGCGAGGGCATCGGTAAAGTACGCTGCATAATCCATTGCGGTGGCTCTCCCCGGCCATTGGGCGACTTATTTTTGAAGCATTCTTAGAGGGCTTCCAGGGTCTTTGTCGAATCCATAATAAGGATGCGACGCAGCGAAGCACTTGCGCTGCATCAAAGCGGGCTGCATCAAAGAGCGATGCGAGCTGTCCGGATTGCGGACGCCCCGCCTCGATGCAACCGGAGCGCGCCAGGCTGGCGCGGCGCTGCCGCTTCAGAAAGTCGCACCCGCGCTTGCTGCGATGCAGCACCGAATGCGATGCGAGCCGGTGGAGATCGGAGCCGTCGGTGCGCGTCAGGCGGCGCGCATCGAGTGGTGGGTTGGAGCTGCGATCGCGCTTCGCCGCATCAGTCCTTGCAGGTATCGATGGTGACGGGGCCGCCGAGCGAGGCGACGGCCTCCTCGGCAAGCCGGTGGTCGGCGATCTGGTCGAAGGTCAGCTTCTTTTCCGGCGGGATGTCGCCGATGTCGATGTTGTTCTGGTGCGTCCATTCGGTGCGCTCGCGCACGAAGCCGGTATTGACCGAGAGAATGCAATTCTTGGTCAGTATGTCGATGGAGAACGCGACCGCATCGCGCGGCTTCTGGGTCGCCTCCATGATGATGGGGATGACCTTTTCCCGGTCGCGGTAGATCGTCCGGTTGGCTTCGATCATCGCCGCGATGGTGTCGCGCAGGAGATCGCGATCCTTGGCAATCATGGCATCGGCGGCGCCATAGGCATTGAAGCTGTATTGCGGCCACAGGTCGGACAGCATCGCGAGCACGTGGGCGCCAGGCTTGCGCTGCAGGACGATGTGCAGGTCTTCCGGGTGCAGCGCGACGGCGTCGATCTGGCCCGCCACGAAGCCGGGCAGCCGCCCCGCGGTGCCCTGGGAGATGAACTGGGCGTCGTCGACGGTCAGCCCGCCCGCGCGCAGGGCGGCGCGGCCCACCAGCCAGTTGAAGCCGCCGATGCCGCCGGCGGCCGAGAGCCGCTTGTGCTTGAGGTCGGCGGCGGTCTTGATGTCGGCGCTCACCACATAGGCCTGGGGCGGGCGCGGCGCGAGGCCCCAGATCTGCCTCGCTTTGAGGCCTTGGGCGATGGCGGTGTCGGGCAGGTTCGAGATCGCGGAACCCTGGCCGACAGCGGTGACCGCCGTGCCGGCGGCGCCGCCGTCGAACTGGATGATGTTGGCGTCGACGCATCGCCGGGCGAAGAAACCGAGCGCCTTGGCGATGAACGGCGCCGTGTGCACCACATTCGGCGGCGCCACCGGCACCCCGACATTGATCTTGCGCATCGGCCCGCTGCAGGTTTGCGCCGCTGCGGGGGCGGCGACGGCGGCGGCGATGATGAACGCAACGGCGCCGATCACGGAATTGGTGCGGAGGGTCGGCATGGGCGGTTCTCCCTGTCTTCTTTCGGCGGTCGAATATTAGCCGACTCCATCGTCGTTTCGCAGCCTTACCTCGCCCCTGCGTGCGGGGCGAGGGAGCAGATCACGCCACCACGAGTTCCAGCGGGAACTGGTCCACCACTTCGTGTCCGTCGGCGGTGACGATGAAGGTGTGGCCGAGGAAGATTCCGAACAGGCCGTCCGCGGTGATCGGGTTGGGTTCCGCCATCGTCACCATGCCCGGCTTGAAGACCTTGTCGTCGTCGCGCGCCTCGGTGCGTTCGGCGAACACGTGCGGCGTCGCGGTGACGATGTCGATGCCGTGGATCTGGGTCGGACGCGACTGCACGCCCATGTCGCGGAAGAATTTCGCGGCGATGCGGACATTGTCGATGGGGTTGCCGGGCTTGATCTCGGCGATGATGCGGCGGTAGCCGGGCAGGGTGATCTCGTGCCAGAACTTCTTCACCATCTCGGTCGGCTCGCCGACGCAGATGGGCGAGCCGATCTGGGCGGTGTAGCCGCGATAGCCGGCGGCCAGTTCCATGATGATGATGTCGCCGGTGGCGAGCCTGCGCTCGGAAGGGCGCGGATTGCCGAAGAACAGCGCCGGGTTCGCCATCGGCGTCGAGCCGATGATGAGGAAGTCGACGTCGCCGCCGCCCTGCATGATCGCCGCGCCGGCGGCGCCGCGCAGGTCGGACTCCGTCGCTCCGGGCCTCGCGGCGGCCACCAGTGCTTCCATGGCGCGCTGGCACAGCACGCCCGCCCTGCGCACGCAGTCGAGCTCGGCCGCGGTCTTGATGACCACGAGCTCGTGGATGAAGCTGCGGGTGAACACGATCTCGGCGTCGGGCAGGCCGTCGCGCAGGTCGTTGTACTGGTTCACCGGCATGTAGTCCTTGTGGCGCGGGTCGATCTCGACCAGGCCGATGCGCGGCCTGGCGAGACCGAGTTCCCGGATGCGCTCCACCATGACTTCGGCGTAGCGCCCGCCGCGGCTCTGGCGCACGTCGCGGAGCGCCGGCTCGACCTGGCGCCGCACCGCCTCCGCATGGGTGCCGCCCATGGAAAAGATCAGCGTCGCCTCGGCTTCCAGCGGCACCACCACGTAGGACGAGATCGCGTGCCATTCCCAATG
>DASYNT010000185.1:0-9224 GCA_036008405.1 Xanthobacteraceae bacterium | reverse complement strand
TCCCTGCGCATGCAGCAGATCCTCGCCTATGAGACCGACCTGTTGGAGTACGGCGACATCTTCGCCGGATCGACCGAGATCGCCAGGAAAGTGGCCTCGCTCAAGCACGAGGCGCGCCAGGAACTCGACGCCATTCTCGGCATGGGCGGTGCCGTCGCCGCGGTCGAGAACAGCTACATGAAGTCCCAGCTGGTGGAGAGCAATGCGCGCCGCGTCGAGGCGATCGAACGCGGCGAGCAGATCGTGGTCGGGGTCAATCGCTTCACCGAGACCGAACCCTCCCCGCTCGCCGCCGGCGAAGGCGCGATCCTCACGGTGTCGCCGGAGGTCGAGGCCGAGCAGATCGCCAAGCTCGCGCAGTGGCGCGAGGCCCGCGACGCCAAAGTGGTGGCGGCGGCGCTCGCCGAATTGCGGCGCGCCGCGCAATCGAACGTGAACATCATGCCGGCCTCGATCGCCTGCGCCAAGGCCGGCGTCACCACCGGTGAATGGGGCGAGGTGCTGCGCCAAGGCTTCGGCGAATACCGCGCCCCGACCGGCGTCTCCCACGCCGCGCGCAACGACTGCCAGGGCATCGACGATCTGCGCGCCGAGGTCGAACGCATGACCACCAAGCTCGGCCGGCCGCCGAAAATCCTGGTCGGCAAGCCCGGCCTCGACGGCCACTCCAACGGCGCCGAGCAGGTCGCGGTGCGCGCGCGCGACGCCGGCATGGATGTGGTCTATGACGGCATCCGCCTGACCCCGGCCGAGATCGTCGACGCGGCGCGGGCGAAAGACGTGCATGTGGTCGGCCTGTCGATCCTGTCGGGCTCGCACATGCCGCTGGTCAAGGACGTGGTGGCGCGCCTGCGCGACGCCGGCCTCGACGGCGTGCCGGTGGTGGTCGGCGGCATCATCCCGCCCGACGACGCTGCCGAACTGATGGAATCCGGCGTCGCCGCCGTCTACACGCCGAAGGATTTCGAGCTCAACCAGGTGATGAGCGACGTGCTGCGGATCGTCGAGCGCAGCAGGGCGCAGAGGTTGGAGGACGCAGGACGGATTGACGATCATCGATGCGCAACGGTTCTGGAGCGCCGCGGCTCGCGCCCCGTGGGCTCATGATCGCCAACCCATCTCATAGATCGGCGCGCCGGAGCGCGGATTGGTCTCCTTGCCTCCCGAGCGAGTCCTATGGCGCCGCTTAAACGTCCCGCGATCGTCGGCAACCAAGAGCCTTTAGGCCGTGAACCGGCAGATACCGACACAATCGCGACCGGCGCATTGTCTACCCCTTCTTTGCCCGACAATGCCTTGCGCGACGATGCCAACGGGCAGCCGCGGCCGTCCCGCGCGGTCTACGCAGTGGGGACTGCTGTGATCATCTCGGCGGGGCTATTGTGTCGCCTTCCTGGATCAGGCCTGCCCTGGCCGGTCGCGAAATGGAGCGGGCCAATCCTTTGGGGCGCCATGGTGTATTTCTTGGTGGCGCTAGCACGACCCGACGCCGGCTCGGTTCGGAAACTGGCGGTGGCGATGGCGATCGCCCTATCGGTCGAGCTTTCGCGTCTCTATCACTCGCCGTGGCTCGATGAATTCCGCACGACGGTCGCCGGCGCCATTCTGCTGGGACGCATATTCTCGCCTTGGAACATGGTCGCATACGCGATTGGTGCGCTGACGATCGGTATCTTCGATACGAGATGGATCGGACTGTTGCGCCGGAGCAATTGAGCCATACTCGCAGGGCCAAGCCCGGGCCGAAAACCGCCTGACCGGCAAAGCCGAAAACCACCCGACGGCAGGGATTGCCTAACATAATCCGCCGTTGACGCAGGACGGCGGATCGAAGTGAACCCGCCCTGCGCGGTCCCGACCATGTCGCGCGATCGAGGTGCGCGGCTCAAGCCCGGCTCAAGCCTGCTCGTGACGGTTCAACCCTCCTAATTCGTCGCCTTGATGGCGCCGTAGGTCTTCGAAAATCCGTTCCTCGCATTGGTGACGGTGAAGGTACCGTCGGGTTGCGCGGACACCTTGATCCAGAATGCCGGTCCGTTGTGCGCGGGCGGCGGCGGCGTGTTCGGTCCCGGCGTCGGAGCCGCGATCGGGGCGACCGGCATCGCCGCCGACGGCTCGTCGAGCAGGTTGGCGATGAACATTCCGGGCACGGTGTATTCCTGCCCGCTGAGCTGGGAGAAATGGATCTGCCAGAGGTCCTCCAGGCCGGGAGAGGTGTGGATGATCTTCATCGGCTCCGGGAATCCGCCCTTGCGCGTGCCGTTGTTCATGATGGCGACGCGCGGACGAATCCCGTGCACCAGCGCTTCCGAATTCGAGATGTTGAGGCCGTGATGGGAGACCACGAACAGGTCGACGGTGCCGACCGGATTGTTCGGGCACATCAGATCGAATTCCTTGTTCCAAGTGAGGTCGCCGAGTTGCGCCACCCGGAACTTGCCGAACGTGATGATGCTGCCGACCGACTGGGCGTTCTCCGTGGTGTCGACCGGCTGCGGCTTGAAGCCCGCGCAGGACGGATTCGCCGCACCGGCTCCCGCAAGCGGCGTCTTGAGCACCTGTCCGGCCGCCGAGACGATGCGCCAATCGAGCCCCGCGACCGGGACGACATCGCCGGGTTTCGCGATCGTGTGCTTGGCGTTGCCGTAGAGTGCGGGATAGGTCTTGGCAAAGAACTCGTCGAAGGCCGCCACCGGCTGGATGTTCGGCCCGTGGTCGATGAAGTCCCGGATCGGGATCTGCTTGGCGAGTTCCACCATGCCGCCGAAATGATCGCCGTGCCAATGAGTGGTAATGAGATGGTCGATCTGGGTCAGGCGGGCATCCCGGGCGGCGGCCATGATGCGCCCGGCATCGCGCTTCGCCGCATCAGGCGCAACATTCCCGGTATCGATCAGTACGGATTCGCCTGACGGCGCGACGTACAGCGTGGCGTTGCCGCCTTCGACATCGACCACGTAGATGTCCAGCGTGGTTCGCGCCTGCGCCGCGGCGCGATCGGCCCCCGCGTGGACGGACAGCGCCATCAACCCGGCCGCAGCTCCGAGAAACAGATTCTTCGTCATGGTGATCTCCCGTCGGACCGCGCCGCCATGGCGCGATCCTCGCAAGGTTTGGGCGTCGCGGGGGAACCCGTATTACGTGCCCGGCTTGATTGCCGCGTAGGTCTTGGTGAAGCCGTTCCGGGCATTGGTGACGGAGAAGGAGCCATCGGGCTGCGCCGACAGCTTGATCCAATAGGCCGGTCCGTTATGGACGGGCGGCGGTGGGGTATTCGGGCCGGGCGCTGGCGCGGCGATCGGTGCCACCGGCATTGCCGCCGACGGCTCGTCGAGCAGGTTGGCGATGAACATGCCGGGCACGGTGTATTCCTGGCCGCTCAATTGCGAGAAATGAATCTGCCAGAGGTCTTCCAGCCCGGGCGCGGAGTGCAGCACCTTCATCACGTCGGGCTGGCCGCCCTTGCGGGTGCCGTTGTTGATGATGATCGCGCGCGCATGCAGGGGGTGAACCATGACCTCCGAACTCGAGCTGTCGACGCCGTGATGCAGGCCGAGGAATGCGTCGAGGGTGCCGATCCGGTTCACCGGGCACATCAGCTCGAATTCCTTGTTCTTGGTGATGTCGCCGAGGTGCATGGTGCGGAACTTGCCGAAGGTGATGTAGGTGCCGACCGACATCGGATCCTCGGCATTGTTTTCGCCGGGCTTGAAGCTGGCGCAATAGGGATTGGGCGCGCCGGCGCCGGGCAGTGCGGTCTTGAGCGTCTCGCCGGCCGACGTCACCACCGTCACGTCGAGCCCGGCGACCGGGATCTTGTCGCCCACCTTCGCCACCGTGTGCTTGGCGTTGGCATAAAGCTTCGGATAGATGTTCTGGAGGAAATCGTCGACCGCGGGTGCGGGCTGAACGTTGGGGCCGTGGTCGATGAAATGGCGGATCGAGATGCGCTTGGCGAGTTCCGCCATGCCGCCGAAATGATCGCCATGCCAATGCGTGGTGATGAGATTGTCGATCTGGGTGAGGCCGGCGTCCTTGGCCGCCGCCATGATACGCTCGGCGTCGCGCACCGAGGCCGCGGGGCCGTAATTGCCGGTGTCGATCAGGAGCGATTGGCCCGACGGCGCGACGAACAGCGTCGCATTGCCGCCTTCGACGTCGACCACATAGATGTCCAGTGTCGTCCGGGTCTGTGCCGCGGCGCTGCCAACTCCTGCGGCGACCAACGCCGCCAAGCCTGCAACTGCCGTCATCAAGTGATGTGTCTGCATGGCATCCTCCCTGCCGGGGCGCGCCCGACTTTTGTCGCTTGGCCGCATCGTAGCAATCCCCGGGGCATGCCGGAAGCCCCGTCGCGCGGCCCGCATTCGAGAACAGAACGCGGCTTCGATGTCGGCGCCCCCCGTTCGTATTCGTGCCGAGCGCCGCGATGCTGCGGCCCTGCTGGACCACGGCATCCGAAGTCGATCGCCGGGCCGCCGCGGGCATGAGTGACACGGAGAACTTCGACGCGCCGATGCCGGATGCAAAGACAATGCGCCGGCGTGGAACCACGCCGGCGCATCAGAATGGTGAGATTTTCGCTCGCCGCAGCGGCGGCAGACGCTGCTCGACGGGGAATTAACCCGGCCTGTGGTTGTTGCCGGCAGGGTGCCCGCCGCCAGGACGCGGGGCCGGGCCGCGCGGCGCCGCAGCCATTGGATGTGGAGCAGCGAAAGCGGCCGGGCGAGCGCCGCCGGGCGCACCGGGCGGTTTCGGATTGCCGGACTGGGCGCCGGCCCCCGGATTGGCCGACTTGAATTCACGGTTCGGCGAATTGCCGCCAGCGCCGGCGGGGCCGCCGCTGGCAAGCGCATTGGCACGCCCATTGGGGTTGCCGCCGGTGGCGAGCGCGTTGGCGCGCGCATTGGGATTGCCGCCGCCACCGGGCGCGTTGCCGGTGGCTCTTGACGCGGCATTTCCGACCGGATTTCCGGCTCCCGGCCCCTTTGCGAGGCCGCCTGCGGCCGCCGCGCCGCGGGCCCCGACCACGCCCCTGCCGGAGAACTCGCCCGCTTTCGACGTCGCGGCGACCGTGGGCGAACCGTGATTCACCGAGGCGAAATTTTCCCGGGTGAGGCTGGCGGTGTGTTCATGCTGGGATTGCATCGCCGTGGCGGGCGTGTGCTGCTCCCGCATGGCGGCCTGCTCCTGCAGCGTTGGCCGTGCCGCGAGTCCGCCGGCGCCGCCGTTGAAGGCGACCCTGTTGTTGTTGACGATGACGGTCTTGTTGTAGACGTTCGTTATGTTGACGCTGCCGAAATTGTTCACGGTCCTGTTGTAACTGAACACGCCGCCGCGCCAGAAACCGCCTTCATAGCCGACCCCGCCATAGCCGAAGCCATAATTGACACCACCGTAGAATCCGATGGTCGGTCCCCAATAGCCGGCATTCCAGGCATAGACGCCGTTGTTCCATCCCCAATAGCCCGGCGTCCACAGCAGGCCGACGGACGGGGGCTGAACCCAGGTGCCGGGGACCCAATAATAGTCGTCGGTGCCGTAGGCCCAATAACCGGGCGCCCAGATGTAGCCGGGCGCGGGAAGGGGGGGCTGCACATAGACCGGCAGCACCGGCGGGGCGATCACGATGGAAACGAGCTGTGCGTAGGACGGCGCCGGCGACACCACCGCCAAGGCCGGAAGAAGCGAAACGAGGGCGTAAAAGCGGCGCATGCTGGTCTCCTTGCAGAGGCGGCGGGAATCGGGATGGCATAAAAGCGTTCGCCGACCTCCACAAACTCCAGAATTTCGGCGCGAGTGGGACGGACAATGGCGAAACCAAGGCGCCTCGACGCGCTCCGGGGCTCGCAGGATGCTCAAATCACGGACTTCAGGGCGCTATCGGATTCGTTCCGGAACAATAGCGGCCGAGGGCGTTTTTCGTTTAGGTTCGATCCATATGCTTCGCTCAGGTACCCGCAGGAAGCCGCCATGCCAAAGAAGCCCAAGTCCGAACGCGTCGCCGATCGCCCGACCGAAGACGATATCGCCCAGGCCGAGCTCGGCGGACCGCGCGGTGCGGCGGAACTGCCGCCGGCGAAATTGAAACGCAAGACCGGGACGCCGCCGGAGAGCGACGGCGACCCCGGCCATACCGCATGAGCGGCGGCGGCAAAAGCTCGAGCGCGCAATGACCCTGGCTCCGGTGCGTTCCGGCGGGGCTACGCCGTCTCGTCCGGCGGCATCCGGACGAGAGGCAGCGTGAAACGAAACATCGCCCCGCCATTCGGCCGGTTCTCCGCCCAGATCCTTCCGCCGCAGGCCTGCACGATGGCGTGGGCGATCGACAGACCGAGACCGGTGCCGTGCGGCTTGGTTGTGTAGAACGGCTCGAAAATGCTCTTCAGTTCGTCCTCGGGGATGCCGATCCCGGCGTCAGACACCGTCACCATGGCCTCGCCATTGCCGGTCCGCGCGGTTTCGACCGCCAAAGCGCGCGCGTCCGACCGGCCATCCGGCATGGCGTCCATGCCGTTGATCGCGAGATTCAAGACGACCTGTTGCACGTGCAAGGGATCGGCATGCACCAGCAACACGCCGCTTGCCCCGTTGGCGGCCAGTACGATCCGCCTGCTGCGCGCCTCCGGCCCGATGAGGGCGAGCGCGTCTTTAATAGCGTCGTTGAGATCGAAGTGGCGCGACACGATCTCGCCCCGCCGCAGCAGGCCCCGCATGCTCCTGATGATTCCCGCCGCCCGCTGATCGTCGCGGCGAATATCGGCGAGAATGGCGGCAAGCTGCCCGCGATCGAACCGATCCGACTTGAGAAGCTCCTCGGCCGCTTCCGCGTTGCTGAGGATCGCCCCGAGGGGCTGGTTGATCTCATGGGTGATGGAGGCCGATAGCGCACTCACGGTGGCGGCGCGGTTCAAATGCGCGACTTGCAACAGGCGCCGCCGCGATTCGGCTTCGGCGAGGCCGCGGCGGCGCCGTTCGAACAGCAGGATCGCGATCAACAGGCTCTGCAGTACCAGGACGGCGGCGGTGGTGATGATTTCGCCACGGTAATGGGCCCACAGGATCGATCGGCCGGAGGCATCCGCAGCGCCGACGGCGGGCGCCGCCGACAGGGCTGCGACAGCGAAGCCCAGCCGTGCGCCGCCGCGCCAGATCCACCCATGTCTCAACAAGCGCTGCCCCCGAACCGCAAACGCGGCCTGCTGCCGCCCCGGCTCACCCGCTCCAGGCACGCCCGACGCCGCCTCGCCATCGAATCGGAACCACCGTCACCGCGGCGCCATCGGTGCAACGTGGTGGGAGGGCGCCTGACCTTAAGTCAGCACAGCCAGCCGCAGCCCACTCCCATGGTCTTGTAGAACCCAAAATAGGGGCCGCCGCCAAGATAACCGGCGAAATAGGGCGTACCGAGATAGCCGCGATAGTAAGGACTTGCGTAGGCGGGATATTCGCCACCGTAGAATGCCCAGTAGCTGGCGGCGACACCGACGCCGGTCGCGCCGACGATTACCGGGCGTGGAGCGCCGGGACCGGGCACCGCGTTGCGCGGACGCGCGTCGACGGGACTCGATAGCCCCGCCAACACTGCGGCTGCGAGCAGACCCAGGACTGCTACGCGTTTGGACATGATAGCGCTCCCCTTGCTGGCATTCGATGACGAATTCGACTCAGCCCCCGATTCGGAACACAAACCGCAACCCAAGTCGACCGGATTCCGCCGGCGCTCCGACCACGACACCGAGTGATCCGAATGTCGAGGCAATTCAGCCACTCACTTGTGGAGGGAATGGGGCGACATTGTTCCAGCGGTTGCTTGGTGCTCGACTTTATTCTCGCACCCACGGTTCGATTTCGGCACGTAACGTGAACGGGTCAAGTCGAAAACGTATCTATGACACGGCCTCGCCAAGGTTTCCGGCGCCAGGATACGGACAGCCCGGACCCCGGCGCCACGATCGCCAACCCCGCGGCGAAAGGATCGCACCGGCGCGATCCGGCCGCCATGAGAGTTCAGTTGGACGTGACCGGCGCCCCGACGGTCCGTCAGTGCCGCGCGAGCAGCCGCCTCAAATAGTCGAGTACGGCGGGCGGCGCCTGGGCCAGGCGTTCGACGCCGCGGGCCATCTGATCGGCGCCCACCGGGCTGATATCGATCCCGAGCTTCTCGGCCTCGTCGAGGAAGCGCGCGTCGCGATGGACGGCGAGAAACGCCGCCTGCAGCGCCTTGGCGCGCGCATCCGGCACGTCGGGCGGCGCCGCGAACGGCCGCGCCATGGTGAGAAGGGGGATTTCGGAAAACTCGATCAAGGCGCGCGCGTCGGCCTCGGTCGCGAGTTCGCGAGCGGTGGGGATGTCGGGGAGATCCGGATGGCGCGTCGCGCGCGCGAACTGGAGCAGGACATTGAAGCCGCTGTCGGGTTTGAGCCACTGCGGCCGCGCCGCCTTGACGGCGGACAGGTCGAAGGTGCGGCCGTCGAGCTCGCCGCGCTCGACGGCAAGAAAGATCGACGGCGAATCGGGGTAGCCCAGCACCTGCTTGATGTTGAGGCCGAGCGCGTCGCGCAAAATCTTCGGCACGTCGGCGTCACGCGCGCCCTCCCCGGTGCCGCCGAGCACGATGGGAGCGCCGCCTGGACGCCGCGCGGCGGCGATCGACGGCGACTTGGCGTCGGCGCGCACGATCAGCACATAGGCATCGTTGCCGAAGCTCGACGACGAGCCGAGCCAGGTGAACCGGCGCGGGTCGAACTGCACGGCGGGATTAGCGCCGACCAGGCCGATCATCGCGATGTCGCTGCCGAACACCCCGAACGTGGCGCCGTCCTTCGGCGCGGCACCGTAAAGGAAGTTGGCTGCCCGCAGGCTGCCGGCGCCCGCCATGTTCTGCACCGCAACTGACGGATTGCCCGGAATGAAACGGCCGATATGGCGCGCCAGCAGCCGCGCAGCGAGATCGTAGCCGCCGCCCGGCCCGTAACCGACGACCAGATTGATCTGGCGGCCTTTATAGAAAACCTCGACCGCGTCCTGGGCTCGCACGGAGCCGGCCGCGGTGACGGCCAGCACGGCTGCAATCGCGAGCGTCATCATGACGCCGCATCGATCGATCGACATGATTGCGCCCTCGCCATCGCGCCGCGGCGTCAAGCCACGAGGTTGCCGAACCTCTCGAGGTTGCGGCGCTGCGTCTCGTTGCGCGGCTTGAGCTTGAACAGGCGCGCCGC
>DASYNT010000184.1:0-6770 GCA_036008405.1 Xanthobacteraceae bacterium | reverse complement strand
TCGTCGCCCTGACGTCCGTTCTCCTGATCGCGTCCGGGCTTCATGGGGGCGAGGCCCGGGCCGAGGCGCGCCTTCTCGTCGACGCCGACACCGGCAAGGTCCTCGAGGGCGAGAACGCCACCTATCCATGGTATCCGGCCTCCGTCACCAAGTTGATGACCACCTATGTGACCTTCAAGGCGGTGCGCGAGCAGCGCATTACGCTCGATAGCGTGTTCACCTACGGGCCGAATGCGGCGGCCCAGGAGCCCTCCAAGATGGGCTTCAAGGTCGGCACCCAGGTCACCGTGGACAACGCCCTGAAGATGATGCTGGTGCACTCGGCCAACGACATGGCGGTGGTGCTGGCCGAAGGCGTTTCCGGCTCGATCGAGAAATTCTCCAGCGAAATGAATGCCAATGCGCAGCGCCTGGGCATGACCCAGACGAGCTACGTCAATCCCAACGGCCTGCCCGCCGACGAACAGATCACGTCGGCGCGCGATCTCGCCATTCTGGCGCGGGCCTTGATCCGCGAATTCCCGGAATATGACGGCTACTGGCATATCGGGGCGATCCGGTTCGGCAAGCGCATCATGAGCAACACCAACCGGTTGCTCGATGCCTATCCCGGCGCCGACGGAATGAAGACCGGCTTCATCTGCGCCTCCGGCTTCAATATCGTGGCGACCGCGACCCGCGGCGACAAGCGGCTCATCGCGGTGGTACTGGGAGCGCCATCTTCGGCGGCGCGCACCGGCAGAGCGGCACAAATGTTCGAGCGCGGCTTTGCGTCGAATCCGCTGTCGTGGCTGACGCCCTCGCTCGGCAACGTGAATGCGCTGGTGCCGATCGCCACCGACCCGCCCAATCTGCGCGAGGAAATCTGCGGCAAGCACCACCACCGCCCGGGCGTCGATGACGACGACGATTCCGCCACTGCGAGCACCGACGATCATTCGTTCCTGCTCTCGAGTCTGCACAGCCCGACGCCCAAGGCGTCCGCGCTGCTGACTTCCGGGCTTGCCTCGCCGCCGATCGACGTCCATGTCGGTCCGCCCCACAAGCCGGGATCCCCGTCCGCGGCCATGGCGACGATCGAACCCGCCAAGCGCAAGCCCGTTGCGGCGGCGGTGGCCGGCAAGCCGGCGCCTGCGACCGCCTCAGCCAAGCCGTCGGCAAAGCCGACCGTCCATGCGGCCGTCGCGCCGTCGCAACCGACCGGACCCGCCGGCACCGCTGCGTCGCCCGTGAAGCCATGGCCGTCCGACACCGCGGTCACAAAGCCCGCGGCGGCGAAGCCGGCCGCTACCGAAAAGCCGAAGCCGACGGCGGCCCTCCAGCCCAAGCCCGCCGGCGCCGCGGCGAAGCCGAAGCCGGCGGGAACGTCGGAACTCAAGCCGACCGTTGCCGCCGACGCGCCGAAGCCGGCAAAGCCCAAGCCGACGGTCGCCGCCGTCAAGCCGAAACCGGTTGCACCGCCTGCGCCTTCGGCGCCGCGAACCGAGGCGCAATGACCGTTGCGCCCGTTGCGCGAGCGCCCGGCCCGCCTGTTCCGCTGAGCGTGCTGACCGGCTTTCTCGGCGCCGGCAAGACCTCCCTCCTCAATCGCCTGCTACGGGACCCCGCGCTCGCCGATACCGCCGTGATCATCAACGAGTTCGGCGAGATCGGCCTCGATCACCTGCTGGTGGAACAGGTCGACGATGGGGTCGTGCTGCTGTCCACGGGATGCCTGTGCTGCACCATGCGGGGCGATCTCGTCGAGGCGCTGGAGCGGCTCACCCGCAATCTCGACAATGGCCGTGCCGCATTCTCCCGGGTGATCATCGAGACCACCGGCCTCGCCGACCCCGCCCCGGTGCTGCACACCACGATGGTGCATCCCTATCTGGTGATGCGTTACCGGCTCGACGGCGTCATCGCGGTGGTCGACGCCGTCAACGGCGCCGCGACCCTCGAGGCGCATGCGGAGGCGGTCAAGCAGGCGGCGGTCGCCGACCGCGTCGTGCTGACCAAGACCGACCTCGTCGGCGAACCCCACGCCCCCGCGCTTGCCGTCCTGATAAGGCGGCTGCGCGCGCTCAATCCGGCGGCGCCCATCCTCGACGCGGCCGCGGGGGAGGCGGTCGCCGCGCGCCTGTTCGATTGCGGCCTGTTCGATCCCGCCACCAAGACCCCCGATGTGCGCCGCTGGCTTGCCGCCGAGGCCTATGCGGACGCCCACGCCGCAGCCCAGGGGCTCCTGCCGGCTGACCATGGCGCCGCGCATCGACACGACCCCAACCGGCACGACGCCCACATCCACGCCTTCTGTCTCGCCACCGAAGCCGCCATGCCCGCGAGCGCCTTCGAGATGTTCCTCGACCTGGTGCGCTCGATGCACGGGCCCAAGCTGCTGCGCATGAAGGGGGTGGTGAAGATCGCCGAGGCCCCGCAGACGCCGATGGTGGTCCACGCCGTCCAGCATCTCATGCATCCGCCGGCGCGGCTTCCGGCCTGGCCCGATGGCGACCAGCGCACCCGCATCGTCTTCATCGTTCGCGACATCGATCCCCGCACCATCAGCGAACTGTTCGACGCCTTTGTCGGCGCCGCCGCGCCCGACCGCGCCGACCGCGCGGCGATCGCCGACAATCCGCTGGTGCCGTTCGGAGGCATCGACCGCTGAACCGAACGCACTCCGAACGGGCTTGCCTCCGTGCGCCGACTCCGTGATGGTGCACCCGGAAGCTGCCGCCGCAGCGCATCGGAGCGCAGGGTGTTCGAGCGATTGCGGAGCGATATCATCTATCTCCGCGGCGCCTTGCGGACGCTGCGCCGCACCGCACCGATCGTGCGCAACCCGACCCGTATCTTTCCCGCGGTGATCGACGAGCTCGCGGCGCGGCACGGCGACAAGCCGGCGCTGCTGTCTGATCGCGAGACCTTCAGCTATCGCGCACTGGCGGAACGCTCGCTGCGCTACTCCCGCTGGGCGCTGGCGCAGGGGCTCGGCAAGGGCGACGTGGTGGCCCTGCTGATGCCGAACCGGCCGGAATACTACGCGATCTGGCTCGGGCTGACGCGCACCGGCACCACCGTAGCGCTCCTGAACACGAACCTCGCCAGCGCTTCGCTCGCCTACTGCATCGACATCGTCGCGCCCCGCCACGTGATCGCCGCCGCCGAACTCGCCGGCGCGCTCGCTTCGACCGAGCCGTTCCGCAAGACCGCCGCGCGGATCTGGATCCACGGCGAAGGCGGACTGCAGACCGGCGGGCATCCCCGCATCGACCAGGCGGTCGCGGCGCTCGAAGGCGGTCCGCTCGCGGCCGCGGAACGGCCGGCGCTCACCATCGAGGACAAGGCGGTGTTCATCTACACCTCCGGCACCACGGGAATGCCGAAGGCGGCCAACATCAATCACTACCGGCTGATGCTCGCGGCCTACGGCTTCGCCGGGGTGATGGACACGCGCCCGGACGACCGCATGTATGACTGCCTGCCGATGCATCATATCGCGGGCGGCGTGGTGGCGATCGGGGCGACGCTGATCGCCGGGGGCTCGGTCTTCATTCGCGAAAAGTTCTCGGCGCGCGAATTCTGGGACGACATCGTCGCCCATGACTGCACGCTGTTCCAATATATCGGCGAATTGTGCCGCTATCTCGCGGAAGCCCCGCCGCATCCGCGCGAGCGCGCGCACCGGCTGCGGCTCGCCTGCGGCAATGGGCTGCGTCCCGACGTCTGGGGGCGGTTCCAGTCGCGATTCGCGATTCCGCGGATTCTGGAGTTCTATGCGGCGACCGAGGGCAATGTGAACCTGTTCAACTTCGACGGCAGGCCGGGCGCGGTCGGCCGCGTGCCGTGGTTCCTCAAGCATCGGTTTCCGATCGAAATCGTCCGCTTCGACGTCGAGACCGGCGCGGCGATTCGCAATGCGCAGGGATTGTGCGAACCGGCGCCGAACGGCGAGGCCGGCGAAGCGATCGGCCAGATCCTCAGGGATCCCGCGAAAGCCAACATGCGGTTCGAGGGCTATGCTGACCCCGCGGAAAACGGGCACAAGATCCTGCACGACGTCTTCGCGGCGGGCGACGCCTGGTTCCGCTCCGGCGACCTCATGCGCCAGGATGCCGACGGCTATTTCTATTTCATCGACCGCATCGGCGACACGTTCCGCTGGAAGGGCGAGAATGTGTCGACCACCGAGGTTTCCGAGACCATCACCGGCTTTCCTGGGGTTCACGAGGCCAATGTATATGGCGTCGAGGTAACGGGCCGCGAGGGCCGCGCCGGCATGGCGACGATCGTGTGCGACCCCGATCTCGACCTCGCGGCGCTGCGGGCCTATCTGGCGGCGCGGCTGCCCGACTACGCCCGGCCATTGTTCCTGCGCATCCGCGACACCATCGAGGTTACGGCCACCTTCAAGCAGAAGAAGCTCGACCTCGCCGCGCAGGGCTTCGATCCCGCGAAAACCGACGATGCGATCTTCTTCGACGACCCGCGGGAGCACGCCCTCGTGCGGCTCGATGGCGCGCTCCATGACAAGATCGTCTCCGGCGAGGTGCGGTTATAGAGCCCGCAGCGACGGAGTGCTCACGACGAAACTCGCTCGGGCCGGCCCGATTCGAAACGACCGGGCATGGTCCGGGCGACTCAATGCGGCGCCTCGATGCGGTTCTTCCACAAGGCCGCGAGGCGATCGCGAAACGCCTTGGGCTTTTCGGCGAACAGCCGGCCGGCGAGCCGCTGTGCCGCCGCCGCATGGGCGGCCTGGCGTTGCGCGATCGGCGCCGTCAGCCGGGAGCGCCAATGGGCGAGCGGCTGATGCGGCCCGGTGAGCCGTGCCAGCACGTGCAGGTCCTGGTGGGCGCCGAGCCGGTCGCGCAGCCGTTGCGATTCGGAGATCCAGACCTCGATGAGCTTCGGCCAGGCCGACTCCATCAATTCCATCTGGTAGCGGTGCTCGACAATGCGCTGGCGCAGCCGGTGCAGGTGCTCCGCCGGCGCCGCGGCCCAATCCTCAGGTTCGCTTTCGCGGACCCTGCGGTAGGTCGCGGTGAGCTGGCGCGTGGCCTCGTGGCAGTCGAACCGCTCGGTCGGCCAACGCCCCACCGCAGCGGCCGCGCGATCCAGGAGGTCCCGGATGCGCAGCCTCAGCGCCGGCGTGAGGATGGCCGCCTCTGCCCTGGCGCCGAGCTGCGACAGCCTGCCCTGGATGGTTGAGCGCGAGCGCGGCGACAGGCCGGGGACCTCCTCGCCGAGGTCGGCAAGCGCCTCCAGCGCCGCCTGGCCGTCGCGCGCCGACGCCATTTCGCGCGCGAGGTCGCGCGCCTCGACCCGCAGCGCCTCCGCCTCCTCGCCGATGACGGGGCCGATCAGCCGCATCAGCGCGCGCCAACGCTTGAACGCCTTGCGGAAGTCGTGGATCGCCACCGCATCGGTGATGCCCTGCGCATCGAGCGGCTTGCGGGCGCTCGCAACGATATCATGCAGCAGCGCCGCAAGGGCGCGCGCTGCCGGGTCTTGGAGGGGATCGAACTTGCGCGCCATGCAGCCATTCGTGAAAGATCAAAACATTATGACAGTTTCCGGCGAACCGGTCTTCCCATCTGCCATATCGGTTGCTACATACCCGACGTCGCGGACAGCCCGCGTTCACGATTTCCGCGGGGTGGAGCAGCCCGGTAGCTCGTCAGGCTCATAACCTGAAGGTCATAGGTTCAAATCCTATCCCCGCAACCAATTTTCCGCAATAAAGTCAGATGGATAGGCCGCCTTCGCGGCCTTTTCCATTTCTTGCGAGCCCTTTCCAGGCTGTACAACAGGAACGCTTGTATCTCCAAGGAGTTAGACCCTCTCCGCCGCTGATGACAAAACACTGGCGAAAATTCCACGGCACAAAACTGGCACAAAGCGGCACAAAATCCGAAGCTCTCCGAGCGCGGTTTGTTCACGTCGAAAGTCAGGCGAATTGTCTCTGCGATTAGCCACCGAAGTATTTTCGAAACGCTCGCCCGTCTGCGGCATCGCACTCACCCGAACGCCTGCTGGTCCATGGCTTGCGGGCGTCGTCGATCGCTGACGTGAGCGACGGCGGCAGGCCGCGCGACAAGCGAATAGAAACGCCGCGACGAGCAAATGAGCCTCGATGAGGCGGAGCCGATTTTGATTCCGCCATTCCCAGGTTCGAATCCTGGCGCCCCAGCCAGCCATTGCAGTCTCTTGCGGGTGAGTCCCCTTATTCTGTGAAGCCGCGACATTTCCGGGGGTTAGCGGCCGGGAGTCCGGTCTCTGGCGAGGAGTTTTGTAGAATTCTCGCCGAAGGCCGCGAATCCCGCGGCAAGTCTCTACTCGACGATTTTTCAATATCCGAAATTTGGATCGGGAGCCGTGCTGAGACCGGTTGCGTTTCGGCAGAGACAGGTTCGATGCCCGGGGTTATTTCTTCAACGGCACGCGCATCTCCCTAATAGGTACACATCACGAAAGATCACTTGCCCCGCCGATGCGCTTCACGGACGAGAACACCGGCGGGCGCACGTCGAAGGTTGTCGATCCGCCCGACGGCCGGATTCCGGCCTTGACGTTGGAGGCGCAGAAGATCGCAGGTAGGCGCCCCGGACATCCGGGGGCTCGCTCTGCGGTATGCGTACGTTCACTCCCGGCGGCACGTAGCGCGGGCGTCGTACCATTCTTGGGGATGGTAGCCAGTCAGCTGCACGCAGCTAGCCTGCGCCACCAATTGCAGCAGCAAGGTAGTCCGCGCTGTCGCTACCATGGCCCGCTCCCCTGTTTGCCAC
>DASYNT010000183.1:0-23210 GCA_036008405.1 Xanthobacteraceae bacterium | reverse complement strand
GCAAGAATACGCGCCACCTGCTCAACTTCGTCAGTGTTGATGCTTGGGCAGGAGTCCACAACTTGGTCGACAAATTCGCCCCAGCGGTCGCGTCCAACTGGCGGAAGCAGGCTCACGGTCTGGCCGAGTTTTTCCCTGACGCTTTTCTTCGCCTCCCGGCGCCGCTCTGCGGTGAATGTTGCGAGGAGCCGATCTATTGCGTCGTGGACGGCAGTCCTTGTAGCGCGCCAAGCTTCGCTGTCCTGGGCGAACGCCGACCAATCCGGAAGAACCGCTTCCGCCAGAAAGTCGGCCTCGACGATAAACTGGAAACGTTTGGCCTGGGTCGTGCGGCCGTCGAGGATTCGCTCGTCGTTGAACCCCACCCAGCCGGGAGTCCCGACGAGACGGGAGTTCACGCGCCACGCGATGCCGTGCTGACGCGTCGTGCGGTCGGCTCTTACCGTATCGATCATAACAAGATGCGCCTCCCCGAATGGAGTCGCATCGACCTCCACCTCCTTCAAGCGCAGGGCCTGGATATCATCGAAGGTGACCCTCGTTCCGTCTATTGAAACTTTGAAGTTTGGGTCAGCGAGAAAGCGCGTCCCGACCACCTCCCGCGCTTCTTCCGCTGTCATATTGACACCGTCGCAGGTCGTGGCGCTGATCTCAGTGCCGTGCCCTTGGATACCCTTTCTCGTCGTCGCCAGCGCTATATTGAAGGCCGTGGTGGTCCCGCGGCTTACCTCGTAGGTCAGCTCTGTGTTATCCCGCCAAGTTCTGACGATATACGGATCGCTGAAACGAAAGGCGGCATGCCGACCTCGGCCGTTCCGGCCGTACGTCCGACAGGGACCGAAATCCTTCAACTCCTCGGGTGGGTCGACTTGACTGCCTTCTTCCGCCAGCCGGTTGTAATCGAGTATACGCCAACGCCTGTCGAACATCGCAGCAGTCATTCCCTTGCCGTTGTCGAAGATAGAAAACCGCGCACCGCTGTTCCGGTTGGGCCAGGAAATCTCTACCTCGGAGGCATACGCGTCCCAGGCATTCGCAACGAGTTCTACCACAGCTACGGCTGTGTCCGTGATGATCGCTCCGGCATGGCGGTCCAGAAATCGTTCATCGAAAAGTATGCCCTGTTTCGTCGCCATATCGGCCTTCCTGATTCGGAGCGCATTCTAGTTCCATATCAAGGGTGCTCGTCTATGGGAAATGGTACCCGCCAACTGTCCCGGGCACTCGAATGTGACCAACGACAGAGATCAGACTCGGGCGTCCACGTGTCGCGTGCGGCACCCTGCACTGTTTGCCAAAATCGCCTCACAGAAAATAACAATCCATCGATGAAAACATATGAGGCGCCGGGAGTTTATTGCCGACTGCCTGCCGGACGCGCGGGGCACGATCGTCAAATCGGTCGCCGGCGGGCTGCTGCTGCAATCGCGCGATAACGCAGGACGCGCGGTGCCGGCGACCAAGGCTCGGTGGTCGCGTCGGATGCGTTCTTTCCGTTTGCCGACCGGCTCCTGGTCGCCATCGAGGCGGGCGCCACCGCCCGGAGGCTCGGTGCGCGACGATGAGGTCATCGAGGCGGCGAACGAGCACGGCATTGCCATGGTGTTCACCGGCACCCGCCATTTCCGACATTGAGGCGCGCGGATCGCGGCATGCCGGGCCGGCCCGGCCGCGCTTGAGAAGATCGCGTGCCGCGACGATCGGGCAAGCGGGCACGCCTCCTGACGGCGGCGATCACGCCGTATGGGAGAGGTCGCCGAGCATGCTCGCCGCCACCGAGAGCTTGGACAGCGTCAATCCCGATGCGGCGATCTCGTGGATCGCCTCGCGGACGCGATCGGCGCCGCCTTTCGTGGCGACCCAGGCGGCGACGGCGGCGGGCCCGCTGCTCCCAGACGTTGCCGTCTCCGCCGCGATCCGCCGGATCGCATCGCCGATGGTGTCGAGCGCACGGTCGAGCGCGAGCCGGTCGAAATAGTCGGCCGGCTTGATGTCGCCGGCGGCGCTGACGATACGATCGAGCTGGAAATACGCGACCGCCGCGAAATAGGTCCGCGCGGCCTCGGCGACCGGCTGGCCGGTGCGATCGGCGATCAGAACGGCGTCCGGCGCGGCAGCGAGCGCAGGAAGATCGGCGAGCTGCCGGGCCAGCGCCTCCGGCACGCCCTCGGCAGCGAGCTTGGCCGCGCGCGCGACGTGCGCCTGGATCGCCTCCTCCGGCAGCAGCTGGTCGAGCGTATCGGCCACCGCCGTGATCCCCCACTGGTAGTGCGCGACGATGCCGGCGAGGCCGCGGCCGAGGTCGACATTGCGCAGGAACCAGACGATGCGGTCGAGCATGAGATTCTGCACCGCCGCGAACAGCTCGAGCTGCGCCGCGCCGGCGATCTTGCCGTCGAGCGCCTCGATCGCAGTATTGAGCGCGGTCAGCCCGAAGCCGTCGCGCACCGCCGCGAAGGCGCCGGCGATGCGATCGACCGATGCGCCGGTCTGGTCGGCGATGCGCACCACCAGGGTCGGCCCGCCGCGGTTGATCATGGAATTGGCGAGGCCGGTCGAGATGATGTCGCGGCGCAGGCGGTGGCGCTCCAGCGCGTCGGGAAACTTGCCCGAGATCGACGGCGGGAAGTAGCGGCCGAGCTCGCGGGCGAGATAGGGATCGTCCGGCACGCTCGAATTGAGCAGGTCGTCATGGAGCGACAGCTTGGCATAGGCGAGCAGCACTGAGAGTTCCGGGCGCGTCAGCGGCGAGGCGCGCCGACGGCGCTCCGCGATCTCCATGTCGTCGGGAAGGAACTCGACCGCGCGGTCGAGCAATTGGCGCTTCTCCAGCGTCTGCATCAGCCGCTGCTGGAAGCCGAGATCCTCCAGGCCGCGCCGCTCCGCGAGCGAGATCGCGAGCGTCTGCTGGTAATTGTTGCGCAGCACCAGGGCCGCGACCTCGTCGGTCATGGCGGCCAGCAGGGCGTTGCGCTGCGGCCGCTGCAGCCTTCCGTCGCGCATGGGGATGCTCAGCGCGATCTTGAGATTGACCTCGACGTCGGAGGTGTTGACGCCGGCGGAATTGTCGATGGCGTCGGTGTTGAGGCGGATGCCGCGCAACGCCGCCTCGATGCGGCCGCGCTGGGTCATGCCGAGATTGGCGCCTTCGCCGATCACCTTGCAGCGCAGTTCGGCGCCGGTGGCGCGGATCGCGTCATTGGCGCGGTCGCCGACCGCTTCGTTGCTTTCGCCGGACGCCCGCACATAGGTGCCGATGCCGCCGAACCACAACAGGTCGACCGGCGCCGCCAGGATCGCGCTCATGACCTGCTGGGGCGTCGCCCGCTGCACCGTCAGGCCGAGAGCGGAGCGGGCCTGCACGCTGAGCACGATCTCCTTCGCCGCCCGGGAGAACACGCCGCCGCCCGGCGATATCAGGTAGCGGTCGTAGTCCTGCCAGCTCGATCGCGGCAGGTTGAACAGGCGCGTGCGCTCCTTGAAGCCGAGCTCCGGATCGGGATCGGGATCGATGAAGATGTCGCGGTGATCGAACGCGGCCACCAGCTTGATGGTGCGCTCGCGCAGCATGCCGTTGCCGAACACGTCGCCCGACATGTCGCCTATTCCGGCGACGGTGAACGGGCTCGCCGCGATGTCCACGTTCATCTCGCGGAAATGGCGCTTGACCGATTCCCAGGCGCCGCGGGCGGTGATGCCCATCTTCTTGTGGTCGTAGCCGGTCGAGCCGCCGGAGGCGAAGGCGTCGTCGAGCCAGAAGTCGTGCTCGCGCGCGATCTCGTTGGCGATGTCGGAGAACGTCGCGGTGCCCTTGTCGGCGGCGACCACCAGATAGGGGTCGTCGCCGTCATGGCGAACCATGGCGGGCGGCGGCACGACGCGCTCGAGATCCAGATTGTCGGTCATGTCGAGCAGCGTCGCCATGAAGATGCGGTAGGCCGCGATGCCCTCGTTCTGGATCGCATCGCGATTGCCCGCCGGCAGGCGCTTGGGGACGAAGCCGCCCTTGGCGCCGACCGGGACGATGACGGCGTTCTTGACCTGCTGCGCCTTGACGAGGCCGAGCACCTCGGTGCGGAAATCCTGCGGCCGGTCCGACCACCTGATGCCGCCGCGCGCCACCGGCCCGAACCGCAGATGCACCGCCTCCAGCCGTGGCGAGCAGAGGAAAATCTCGAAGCGCGGCCGCGGCAGCGGCATCCCATCCACCTTGCGGCTGTCGAACTTCACGGCAATGACGTGCTTCGCGGCACCGTCGGCATCCTTCTGGTAGTAATTGGTGCGTAGCGCGGCGCGGACCGCATTGACGAACTGGCGCAGGATGCGGTCTTCGTCGAGGCTCTGGACCCTGGCCAGCCCGGCATCGATCTCCGCCAGGATCGCCGCCTGGCGTTCCTCGCGCTCGGCATCCGACATTGCGAGCCCGGGATCGAAGCGCGCGGCGAACAGCGCCGACACTCGCGCCGCGAGGCCGGCATGCTTGACGAGGGTCGCCGACATATAGTCTTGGGAATAGGGCACGCCGATCTGGCGCAGATAGCGCGACAGCGTCCGCAGCAACGCCACCCGGCGCCACGTCAACCCGGCGACCAGCACCAGCGCGTTGTAGCCGTCGCTTTCGGCATCCCCGCACATGACCGCGCCGAAGCAATCGTCGAGCCGCGGCCTCGCCACTTCGAAATCGGGGGCGCCGCCGCCGATGAATTCCAGCAGCATATCGTGCAGCCAGAATTGCTCCGCATCAGGCCCGTGGGGCTCGGCGTGATAGGTGTTCTCGTCGACGACGGTGAAACCCATATGCTCGAGCACCGGCACGCGTTCCGACAGCGGCAGCGGCCGGCCGTGGCTCCACAGCTTGAGTCGGGCCGCGTGGGCATCGCCGCGCTGGAAGTCGACGCCGAGTGGACCCTCGGCCGACATCGCCTCGATGGTCGCAATGTCCTGCACCGCGGTCGCGGCGGCAAACGCATCGCGATAGGTCGGCGAGAATGCCTCGCCGTAGCGCGCGAACAGATCGCGGGCCGCAATCGGGTCGTGGGCGGCGGCGAGCGCCTCGAGCAGGAAATCCGGCCACGTCTTGATGACGCGCGACACCTCGGATTCGAGTTCGGCGCGGTCGGGATGGGCCATTGCGCCGTTGCCGCGCGCGATGATGTAATGCACGCGCACCAGCGGGCCGTCCGGGAAGTACGGAACGAACGATGTGACGTCGCCGCCGAACGCGGCCGCCAGCAGCTGGCCGATGGCGGCGCGCACGCCGCTGCCATACGATTCGCGCGGCACGTAGACGAGGACCGAGACGAAGCGCTCGAACCAGTCGTAGCGCGGCAGCACCCGCACGCGCGGCCGTTCGCTGAGCTGGAGGATGATCGAGGCGAAGTGGAACAGGGTGTCCTCGTCGATCTGGAACAGCTCGTCGCGCGGGTAGGTGTCGAGCACGTGGGCGAGGGTCCGGCCGGAATGGCTGTTGGGGCTGAAGCCGGTGCGCGCCTGCACGCTGGCGACCTTGCGGCGCAGATAAGGAATGTTGCGGGTCGAGCGGGTGTACGCCGTCGCGGTGAACAGGCCGACGATCTGAAATCCGCCGGTCAGCCGGCCGTCGCGGTCGTAATGCTTGACCCCGACATGGTCCATCGCCACCCGCCGGTGCACCCGCGAGCGCGTATTGGTCTTGGTGATGAGCAGCAGCCGGCGCTCCTTGAACGCCGCTTGTGTCCGCGGCGACATTTCGATCCGGCCACCGTCGGCCGCGATCGTCCCGCCGTCGTCGCCGCGCAGGACGCCGAGGGAGGAATTCGCAACCGCGGCCAGGACATTGCCGTTCGCCTCCAGGCGATAATCGCGAACGCCGAGGAAGGTGAAATTGTCGTCCCTCAACCATTCCAGGAACAGGGTCGCCTCGGCGACCTCGTCGTCCGGCAGCGCGGGCGGATCGGCCTTGAGCGCATCGATGATCCCGCCGACGCGATCCACCATGGCACGCCAGTCCTCCACCGCGTGGCGGACGTCGGCGAGCACGCGGCCGAGCGCGGCGATCAGGGCGGCCTTCGCCGCTTCATCGTCGATGCGGTCGACATGAATCTGGATCACGCTTTCGCGCCGCGCCGCGGCGGACGGATCGACCTCGGTCGAAAGCCGCACGAGCGCCCCATCAGCGTCGCGTCCGACGGCAAAGACGGGATGCACCAGGAGTTGGGTGCCGAGACCCCGCTCCGTCAGCTCGCCCATGACGGAATCGACCAGGAACGGCATGTCGTCGTTGACGAGCTCGATGATGGAGACGTTCTTGAGCCGGGGACCGTCTTCCGGCGGCGCCGGCGCGATGCGGATCTTCGGAAACCCCGGCTTGCGCTCGGCGATGAAGCGCCACGTCGCCGCCGCAATGTCCGCGAGCTCCGCCGCCTCATAGCGGATGAGGTCCTCGGCGGCGGCATGGGCGAACAGCTGCGCCGCGAAATCCTCCGGCGCATCGGCGGCGCGCTCGTGCAGGACGACGCCGGCGTGCGCCAAAAGCGCTTCCGCCAGACGCTCTTCCGCCGTGGCGGTCGTAAGCTCGGCGGCGAGCTCCGTCTGCGCCGGCATGGCTGCGCCCGGCGCCGGCCGCTCGTCGAGGTTGGTACTCATGCTCATGGGATGTCTCCCAAATCCGGGTGGAGATTGCGCCTGAATGCGGCCGGGCGAAAGGGTGCAGGCTTTCGCACCCGACAACGAACCTGTTAGCCTCGGCGGCAACCGAAAGGGAGGCCTCGATGGCCGGCAAGTCCACAAAAACAAAAACCCCGGCGCCTCCGTCCCGCTCGGCCGCCGACGGCGATGACACCGTCATCACCGCACTCGCGCTGGCGCCCACCGAGCTGACCCCGGCGATGCGGGCCTATTTCGATAAATGCATGGAAAAGCTCGGCTTCGTCCCCAACGTGCTGAAGGCCTATGCGTTCGACATGGCGAAGCTCGAAGCCTTCGTCGCGATGTACAATGACCTGATGCTTGCGCCATCCGGGCTGTCGAAGCTCGAGCGCGAGATGATTGCGGTCGCGGTATCTTCGGAAAACCGCTGCTATTACTGCCTGACCGCCCATGGCGCCGCCGTGCGCGCGCTGTCCAGCGATCCCGTGCTCGGCGAGCTGATGGTGATGAATTACCGCGCCGCCCGGCTCGACGGGCGCCAGCGCGCCATGCTCGATTTCGCCGCCAAGCTGACGGCACAGCCGTTTGCAATCGAGGAAGCCGACCGCCAAGCCGTCCGCGATGCCGGCTTTTCCGACCGCGACATCTGGGACATTGCGGCGGTGGCCGGATTCTTCAACATGTCCAACCGGGTCGCTGCGGCGACCGACATGCGCCCGAATTCGGCCTACCACGCCCAGAAGCGGGGATAACGCATTGTCCTCCACCCCCGAAACCCAAGGCGAATCGCAGCTCATGCCCGTCAAATGCATTGTTTCCATTGGTCTCGCCGCCCGCCTGCTGGTCGTCCTCGCCGTCGTGGCCCCGCTGGCCGCGCCGCTGGCGGCACAGGAGCGCTTGGTCCTGGAGGGCTCCGGGATCGCGGCCGCCCAGGTGGCTACCGCTCAGCACGGCATGGTGGCGAGCCAGGACCGGCGGGCGACCCGGATCGGCCTCGACGTGCTCGAACGGGGGGGCAACGCCGTCGATGCCGCGGTGGCGGTCGGGTTTGCGCTCGCGGTCACCCTGCCCAAGGCGGGCAATATCGGCGGCGGCGGCTTCATGGTGGCGCATCTGGCCGGGCGGAACGAGACGGTGGCAATCGACTACCGGGAGACCGCACCGGCCGCGACCCGCTCCGACGTATTCCTCGATGCCGACGGCAAGGTGGATCCCGACAAGTCCCGCGACACCGGGCTGGGCGTCGGCGTTCCCGGCACCGTGGCCGGCCTCGCCCTGGCGCTGGAGCGCTATGGCTCGGGCAAGTTCACTCTCGCCGACATCATTGCGCCGGCGGTGCGGCTTGCCCGCGAGGGGATTCCGGTCGAGGACGACCTGCTCGATTCGCTCCTGCTGGCGCAGCCGCGGCTGGCGCAGTGGCCCGCGACCGCTGCCATATTCCTCGCGCCCGGCGGCGCGGCCCCGGCGCCGGGCGACATCCTGGTTCAACGCGACCTGGCCGATACCCTGGAAGCGATCGGCCGCGACGGTCCGCGCGCCTTCTATGTCGGCCCGATCGCCGACAAGATCGTCGCCGCGGTGCGCGGCGCCGGCGGCGTCATGATCCGGCGCGACCTCGAGAATTACGGCGCGGTCGTCCGCAAGCCGATCCACGGGACCTATCGCGGCTATGACATCGTCGCGATGCCGCCGCCATCGTCCGGCGGCGTGCACCTGGTCGAGATGCTCAACATCCTGGAAGGGTATCCTTCCGCCCGGGTCAGCGACGGCTCGCCGGCGGCCTTGCATCTTCAGGTCGAGGCGATGAAGCTCGCCTATGCCGACCGCGCCGCCTATCTCGGCGACAGCGACTACGTCGACGTCCCGCTGGACTGGTTGACCTCCAAGGACCACGCGGCAGAGCTGCGCAAGATGATCGATCCCGCCCACACGAGGCCGGCGCACGAGATGCGGCCGGACATTGCGATACCCGGCAGCGGCAACACCACCCATTTCTCGGTGATCGACCGGGACGGCAATGCCGTCGCCAACACCTATTCGCTCAACTTCAACTACGGGGTCGGCCTCGTCGCCGACGGCACCGGCATCATGCTCAACAACGAGCTCGACGATTTCGCCGCCAAGCCGGGCGTGCCCAACGCCTTCGGGCTGGTCGGCGGGGCCGCCAACGCGCCCGCGCCGGACAAGCGGCCGCTGTCATCCATGAGCCCCACCATCGTGCTGAAGGACAGCAAAGCCGTGCTGGTTACCGGCTCGCCCGGCGGCAGCCGCATCATCACCACCGTGCTGCAGGTGATCGTGAACGCCATCGACGGCCATCAGCCGATCGGCGACGCCGTGGCGGCGCTGCGGCTGCATCACCAATGGTGGCCGGACGAGGTCGTGGTGGAACGGAATTTTCCGGCCGACAAGATCCGGGCGTTGATGGCGCTGGGCCATCAGGTGACGACCGGGCCCCTGTTCGGCTCGGCGCATTCGATCGAGGTGACGCCACAAGGCCTCGTCGGCGCCGCCGACCTGCGGGCGCGGGGGGCCGCCGCCGCGGGGTATTGAGGCGCTGCCACACGGCAGGAGGCGCCGAGGCTTTTGTTTATGACACCGATTTACGACACCACGCGCCGCTGCTCGAACATGCGGGCGAGGCGACGGCGCGCATCGCTGTTGCGGCTGCGCCGCACGCCGACATTGATCGAGATGCCATGGTCATAAGCGGGCACGAACAACCGCGCCACATGCCGCCCGCCGCCGATCGGACGCGACGATTTTTCGACGCCTTTGGCCAGCAGTCCGACCGTGAAACGCGACATGTGCACACCCAACGCAAGGATCCGACTGAGCAAACTGGAGCGGGCGAAGGGATTCGAACCCTCGACCCCAACCTTGGCAAGGTTGTGCTCTACCCCTGAGCTACGCCCGCATCCGGGCCGGCGCTTTTGCCGCCGGCCGCCCTGCTATGCCAAATAGGGCCGCGCTTTGCAACCGCTTCCGGCCGCGGCGGTTTCCCATTTGGCGAACGGGCGCCGCCGGGGCTACACCGTGATCCACGCCGAATCCGCATCAACCGCCGACCCCCGGAATGCCCGCCACGCCCCCCGAATTGTTCGCTCTGCTCGATCGCCTCGGCATCGCCCACGCGACCGTCGCGCATCCGGCGCTGTTCACGGTCGAGCAGTCGCGGGCGTTGCGCGGGCAGATCCCGGGCGGTCACACCAAGAACCTGTTCCTGCGGGACAAGCGCGGCGCGTTCACCCTCGTGGTGGCGCTGGAGGATGCGGCGATCGCCTTGAAGGGCCTGCATCTGCGCCTGGGCTCCGGGAGATTTTCGTTCGGCTCGCCCCAGGCGATGCGCGAGCACCTCGGCGTCGAGCCCGGATCGGTCACCCCGTTCGCGGCCATCAACGATACCGCGGGCTAGGTCGGGGTGGTGCTGGATGCCGCCATGCTGGCCTTCGAGACGCTCAATTTTCATCCCCTGGTGAACACCATGACCACCTCGATCTCGCGGGCGGGATTGCTGAAATTCCTGGCGGCAACCGGCCATGAGCCGCGGATCGAGCGCGTCTCGGAGGCCGTCGTAGCGCCGGGCTGAGCGATTGCAATCGGTTCGATCCATACCATCTAACCCGAAAGAATTACGCCTTATGGGACGACGCCACCTGCCTTCCGCGGCGTCCGCTGCCGTGTTTTGTCGGCGCCGCAGCGCGACCGGGGGGATTTCGTTTGAAATGTGATGTATCTGGAGCATGGTCCGATCATGGAAACCAACCTGTTGCGGGGCGAGGAAAGGCCGATGTTGACCAATGCCGGAGTGGCGGCGCCAGCCGCGGACAGTCTCATCAAGGACGCCACGACCCAGTCCTTCATGAAGGACGTCATCGAGGAGTCGCGCCGCCAACCGGTGCTGGTCGATTTCTGGGCGCCGTGGTGCGGGCCCTGCAAGCAGCTCACCCCGATCCTTGAAAAGGCGGTGCGGGCGGTCAAGGGCAAGATCAAGCTCGTCAAGATGAACATCGACGAACACCCCGCCGTTCCCGGCCAGATGGGCATCCAGTCGATCCCGGCGGTGATCGCCTTCGTCAATGGCAAGCCGGCGGACGGTTTTCTCGGCGCCCTGCCGGAAGGCCAGGTGATCGCCTTTCTCGAGCGCCTGACCAAGCAGGAGATCGGCGGCGAGGACAAGGAGCTGCTCAAGGAGGCGGACGCCGCCCTGGCGGCCGGCAATGCCGCCGGCGCTGCCGCGATCTACGCCGAGATCCTGGCGCAGGCTCCCGACCACGTCGCCGCGCTGGCGGGACTGGCGCGGTCCTATCTGGAAACCGGCGAGATCGAGCAGGCCAAGCTCACGCTCGCCCAGGTGCCCGAGGCCAAGCGCAGCGAAGCTCCGGTGGCGGCGGCCCGCGCCGCGCTGGAGGTGGCCGAGCAGGCCGCGGCACTCGGCCCGATCGCCGAACTGGAAAAGAAGGTCGCGGCCGATCCGCTCGACCACCAGGCCCGGTTCGATCTCGCCCTGGCGCTCAACGGCCACAACCGGCGCCAGGAAGCGCTCGATCACCTGATCGCGATCGTGCGCCGCGACCGCAAATGGAACGATGACGGCGCCCGCAAGCAGCTGGTGCAGTTCTTCGAGGCGTGGGGCCCCACCGACGAGTTCACCGTGGCCGGACGGCGCAGCCTGTCGTCGATCCTGTTCGCGTGAGGCGCCTCGCGCGCTGGAAATCGGCGAGCCGGTGCAGCGCGATTTGGCCTGTCACGACTTGGCGGGTCGCGACCTCGCCCATTGCGCCGCGGCCTGTTGAAAGCGGCGAACCACGAAGCCGAGAGCATGGAGCACGGCGATGCCGATGAACGCGGTCTATCGCGGTCCTGCCGATCTTCCGGAAGACATTCCGGTGTTCCCGTTGCCGGGGGCGTTGCTGCTGCCGCGCGGACAGATGCCTCTCAACATTTTCGAGCCGCGCTATCTCGCGATGGTCGACGACGCTTTGCGTGACGGCCACCGGCTGATCGGGATGATCCAGCCCGACCCCGCCCATCCCGGCACCGCGGAGCGGCCGGGCCTCTACAAGATCGGCTGTGCCGGCCGGATCACCCAGCTCGCCGAGACCGGCGACGCCCGCTATCTCCTGCAGCTCACCGGCGTCGCCCGCTTCCGCATCGTCGAGGAGTTGAAGGTCGCCACCGCCTACCGGCAGTGCCATGTGGACTTCACGCCCTTCACCGACGACTTCATCGCGCGCAAGGGCGAGGACGCGGTCGATCGCAAGGCGCTCCTCGCGGCGCTGAGCGATTTTCTCAAGGCCAACGACCTCAAGGCCGACTGGGCCGGCATCGAAAGCGCCTCCAACGAGGCGCTGGTCAATGCGCTTGCCATGATGTCGCCCTACGATCCCGCGGAAAAGCAGGCCTTGCTGGAGGCACCGGACCTCAAGACCCGGGCGGAAATCCTGGTGGCAGTCACCGAGATCGCGCTCGCCCGCGCCAACACCGAGGGCGATCCGCCGCTGCAGTGATCGCGGCCGGACCGTTGCTTCGGCGCATGCGTCCGCCTGCAGGCTTGAATAGCGCGGCGGAACCCGGGATAAGGGGCGACCGTACCGAATTGGATGTCGCCATGACCCCCGCGTCCGACCGCCCCGCCACCGCCGTCGATCCCAAGCTGTTGGAAATCCTGGTCTGCCCGCTGACCAAGGGACCGCTCGAATACGACGCCGACAAGCAGGAATTGATTTCCCGCTCCGCCAAGCTCGCCTATCCGATCCGGGACGGAATACCGATCATGCTCCCGGAAGAGGCGCGCCGGCTCGACTAGGACCTGTTTCGCGGAGATCGACGAGCCGACGTCATGGCCGGGCGTTGCCGGATGCTAAAGACGCCAGAGGATCAGCATGCTCAAGATCTGGGGGAGAAACACATCGTCCAATGTGCAGAAGGCGATGTTCGCGGTCGGGGAACTCGGCCTTGCCCATGAGCGCATCGACATCGGCGGCGCGTTCGGCAAGAACCGGGAGCCGGCCTATCTCGCCATGAATCCCAACGGCCTCGTGCCGACCCTGGAAGAGGATGGATTCCTGCTGTGGGAATCCAATTCGATCATCCGCTACCTCGCGGCCAAATTCGGCGCCGGCACGCTGGAGCCGTCCGACCTGCGCACCCGCGCGCTGGCGAGCAAATGGATGGACTGGCAGCTTTCGGTGCTCGGACCCGCCATTACGCCGGTGTTCTGGGGCATGATCCGCACGCCGCCCGAGCAACGCGATCAGAAGGCGATCGACGAGGGCAAGGTCAAGACCACGGCCGCGGTGAAAATCCTCGACGAGCAGTTCGCCAAGACCCCATACGCTGCCGGCGACGCCTTCTCCATGGGCGACATCCCGATCGCGATCATGTGCTACCGCTATCGCGAGCTGGTGCCGGAGCGGCCGGCATTGGAGAATTTCGAGCGCTGGTACGCGGCGATTGCCGCGCGAAAGGCGTTCCGCGACCACGTCTCCAGCATTCCGCTGACGTAGCGGCCGTCCGTACAAGTATCACAACGCCTCGCCGCGCAGCAATTTCGGCACCTCGCCGCTGAGGCCGGCGGCCTCGCGCATGAACATGCGCTTGAGCGGCGGCAGGCGGTCGACCAGGCCGAGGCCTATGTCGCGGACCAGCCGCAGCGCGTCGGACTGGTTGGAGAACAGCCGGTTGAGCACGTCGGTGGACACGCCCATGGCCATGGTGTCGAAACGGCGCCAGCGCTGATAGCGCTCGAGCACCGTGGCATCGCCGGCGTTGAGGCCGAGCCGCGCCGCATCGACCGCCGCCTCGGCCAGCGCCGCGACGTCGCGCAGGCCCATGTTGAGGCCCTGCCCCGCGATGGGATGGATGACATGGGCGGCATCGCCGACCAGCGCCATGCGCTCGGCGATGAAGCTCCTGGCCACCCACAGGCCCAGCGGATAGGCGCGGCGCGGACCCGCAAGGGCGATGTCGCCGAGATGCAGGCCGAAGCGCTTTTCCAGCTCGTCGCGGAACGCCGCATCGGGCGAGGCCACGAACCGCTCGGCATCGGCGGTGTGCTCGGTCCACACGATCGAGCTGCGGTTGTCGCGTAAGGGCAGGATCGCGAACGGACCGCCGGGCAGGAAATGCTCCTCGGCGCGGCCGCGATGATCGCGCTCATGGGCGACCGTGGTCACGATGGCCGACTGTCCGTAGGGCCAGCCATGGACCGCGATGCCCGCCCGTTCGCGCAGCCGCGACCGGCCGCCATCGGCGGCGACCAGGAGATTGGCCGCCCAGGTCGAGCCGTCGCCGAGTTCGACCGTCACGTCCGCGCCGGCGGCAGCGAAATCCTTCACCGGCTGGGAGACCAGGGTCACCCCCGCGGCGGCGGCCTTGGCTGCGAGCTCCGCCACCAGCCGCGCATTCTCGATCATGTGGGCGAACGGCTCGCCGGGCTCGATCTCGCCCTCGAAGGTGAGGAGCACCGGCCGCACTGCATCGTCGACGCGGCTGTCGGTGATCACCATGTCGAGGATCGCCTGGGCATGGGGAGCAACCGCGGCCCACACGCCGAGCGCCTCGAACATGCGGCGCGGCGCCGCCGCGATCGCGGATGCCCGCGGATCTTCGCCGCGGGCGAGGGCCGGATCGGCCAGCGTGACGGCAAAACGCGGCCCCAGCGCCTGGCGCAGCGCCAGCGCCAGCGCCAGGCCGGCGAACCCGCCGCCGGCGATCAGGACCTCGGTCTGGAAGGTTGCGCGCAAAGCGTCATGGCCTCGGATGGGTCCACCGATATCGGTGATCCATTACGCGCTGATCCCGCGCCATGTGTAAACCGGCGCGAAGGGGCAATGCGAGAACGGGCGCCGCAGGCAGCGCAAGCAACCACCGCGCCCTTGACTACGCCGCTTGCGCGGGCGTGACTGCAAGTGCCTTCGCACCAGACCGATCAGCCCCTCGCAGCCCCTTGCGAATGGCCGGCGGACAGATCGCCGATGACTTCAGCCGTCCAGGACCTCGTCGCCATTCTCGATCTCGAGCCGATCGAGGTGAACCTGTTTCGCGGCCGCTCGCCGCAGCAGGGCTGGCAGCGGGTGTTCGGCGGCCAGGTGATCGGGCAGGCCCTGGTCGCCGCCTGTCGCACCGTGGAGGACCTCGCCGACCGGCCGCCGCACTCGCTCCATGCCTATTTCCTGCTGGCGGGCGATCCCAAGGTCCCCATCATCTACGAGGTCGACCGCATCCGCGACGGCCGCAGCTTCACCACCCGCCGAGTGGTGGCGATCCAGCACGGCCGCGCGATCTTTTCCATGTCGGTGTCGTTCCATGTGGACGAGCCCGGACTGACGCATCAGGCCAAGATGCCGGAGGTGCCGGGACCGGAGCAGTTGCCGAGCGACGCCGACATCCGCGATCGCGTGCTGCCGATGATGCCGGATGCGGTGCGCCGCTACTACGAGCGCGAGCGCCCGATCGAGCTGCGCCCGGTGGAATTCGAGCGCTACCTCGGCCGGAAATATCCCGACGGGCGATTCCATGTCTGGATTCGCACCACCGCGCCGCTGCCGGCGGTGCCGGCGATCCATCAATGCGCCCTCGCCTACGCATCCGACATGATGCTGCTCGATGCGGCCCTGATTCCCCACGGCCGCACCGTCTTTGAAAAGACAATCATGGCCGCGAGCCTCGATCATGCGCTGTGGTTCCATCGGCCGTTTCGCGCCGACGAATGGCTGCTCTACGCCCAGGACAGCCCGAGCGCGTCGGGCGGGCGCGGCTTTTCCCGCGGCCTGATCTTCACCCGCGACGGCGTGCTGGTCGCCTCGGTCGCGCAGGAAGGCCTGGTCCGCGAGCGGCACGAGCCGGGCTGACGGCGCCGCCGGCGTTCCGCGCGGGCCTGTCGCGGATTGCCCCACGGATCGTGACGCCGCAGCCTGGTTGCATTATGCTTGATTTTGCGGCGTTGACTCGAATTTTCAACACGCGCACACCGGCACGGCCCAATGCCTCCCGACCCGGCCGGGAAGGGCGGCGGGATCGACAACGCCCCGGGCAGGAGGAAACGACGGCCATGAAGCTCATCGTCGCAATTATCAAGCCGTTCAAGTTGGACGATGTCCGGCAGGCGCTGACACCGATCGGCATCACCGGGATGACGGTCACCGAGGTCAAGGGCTATGGACGGCAGAAAGGCCATACGGAAATCTATCGGGGCGCCGAATACGCGGTGAATTTCCTGCCCAAGATTCGCGTCGAGGTGGCGGTGTCGTCCGACCGCGCCGCCAAGACCGTCGAGGCGATCACCGCCGCCGCCCGTACCGGGCAAATCGGCGATGGCAAGATTTTCGTCATGACCCTCGAACACGCGGTGCGAATCCGTACCAGCGAAACCGATAGCGACGCACTCTAGCCGTGATTGCTCCCAGCCCCCCTAAGCCTGCCTATTTTTTAGGCACTATGCCCGCTACCGTCGCCGTGGTGCTGGCCGCGTGCCGCCGGGCGATGCATGCCCGACCTTTAGCCCGCAAAAAACGATCTGTTTTGGCCAACCGCATGCGCCGTTCCGGAAACTGGCACGAGGCTTGATTGCTCCACGGCGGCGAACGCACCGGCATCCGCCAAAAATCGATTGCCCCGCCGGGTCGAAATTGCCCAGTCTGCTGCGTATCAGAGCGGGCCATAGCTGGGGAAGGGAAACGATGAAAATCGTGATGGCCATCATCAAGCCGTTCAAGCTCGACGAGGTCCGCGACGCGCTGACCGCGATCGGGGTGCACGGCATGACGGTTACCGAGGTGAAGGGCTACGGACGTCAGAAAGGACACACGGAAATCTATCGCGGCACCGAATATGCCGTGAGCTTCCTGCCGAAATTGAAGGTCGAGGTCGCGGTTGCGGCCGACCAGCTGGACAAGGTCATCGACACCATAGCCGCGGCGGCCAAGACCGGCCAGATCGGCGACGGCAAGATATTCATGTTCGACCTCGAGCAAGCGGTGCGCATCCGCACCGGCGAGACCGATGCCGCAGCGCTGTGAGCCGTCTCGAATTCCGCCAGGAGCCCTCGCAGCAATGACATTCAAGACTGCCCACCGGGTGGGGCTCGCCGCTCTGGTCGCCGCTGTCTTCGCCGCGACTGCCGCAATGGCCGACGAGCCCGTCGTCAACAAGGGCGACAATGCCTGGATGCTGACCTCGACGGTCCTCGTCCTGCTGATGACGATACCGGGACTGGCGCTGTTCTATGGCGGCCTGGTGCGCTCCAAGAACATGCTGAGCGTGCTCACCCATGTGTTCTACACCGTCTGCATCGTCATCCTGATTTGGGCTTTGTACGGCTACAGCCTCGCCTTCACCGGCGGCTCGCCCTATATCGGCGGCCTTTCCAAGGCCTTCATGACGGGCATAACGCCCGCTTCCACGGCGTCGACTTTCTCGGTCGGGGCCAACATCTCCGAACTCATCTATTTCTGCTTCCAAATGACCTTCGCCGCGATCACTCCGGCACTCATCGTCGGCGCCTTCGCCGAGCGCATGAAATTCGCCGCGGTCGCCTTGTTCATCCCGTTGTGGGTGACCCTGATCTATTTCCCGATCGCGCATATGGTCTGGTATTGGGCGGGCCCCGACGCCATTGCCGACGCCGCCAAGGCGCTCGCCGCGGCTACCGACGAAGCAGCCAAGAAAGCAGCCCAGACCAGGCTCGACGAGGTTCTGGCCGACGGCGGCCAAGTCTATCTGTGGGGCGCGATCGACTTTGCCGGCGGCACCGTCGTGCATATCAATGCCGGCATCGCGGGGTTGGTGGGGGCGCTCGCGGTCGGCAAGCGGATCGGGCACGGCAAGGAGGTGATGGCGCCCCATTCGATGGTCCAGACCATGATCGGGACCTCGCTCCTGTGGGTCGGCTGGTTCGGCTTCAATGCCGGCTCCAACCTCGAAGCCAATGGCGGTGCCGCACTCGCGATGGTCAATTCCTTTCTCGCCACCGCCGCAGCAGGGCTGTCCTGGATGTTCGCGGAGTGGATCTCGAAGGGCAAACCCTCCATGCTCGGCGTGCTTTCCGGCGCCGTAGCCGGCCTCGTCGCGGTCACGCCGGCGTCCGGCTTTTCCGGACCGATGGGCGCGATCGTGTTGGGCCTCGTGGTCGGCGTGGTGTGCCTGTTCTTCGTGTCGGTCGTCAAGAACGCCTTCGGGTATGATGATGCGCTCGACGTGTTCGGCGTGCACTGCATCGGCGGCATCGGCGGCGCCCTCGCCACCGGCATCCTGGTCAGTCCCATGCTCGGCGGCACCGGGATCATGGACTACGCCACCGGCAAGATCGCCGATTACGACATGTGGACCCAGCTTACCGCCCAGGGCAAGGCGGTCGGCACCACGCTGGTGTGGTCCGGATTCGGTTCTCTCGTTCTCTACAAGGTCGTGGATGTCCTAGTTGGATTGCGGGCCTCGCCGGAATCCGAGCGGGAGGGTCTCGATCTCACCGACCACGGCGAGCGCGCCTACGACTTGTAGCGGGCCGGCCCGGGATTTGCATAGCCTCGCTCAGAAATACGGAGGGGGCAAATACCCGGCACTGTCCCCGCCGTCATGGAGAGGCCCTGGCGCGAGCCAGGGCCTCTTTCTTGTACGCGGCTTGACCGCGATGGTTAGCCCGCCGTCCCGTTTAGCCTTGATTAATGTTGCGATGGCTAGCGCGACATCCTGCAAAATCAAAACAGTTGGTTCCACAGCGCTACTGACGGCATCGATCCTGGTCTCGTTCACGCGAGCCGCATCGACAACCCGCACCCCCTAAGACGTAGACGAAAGAACGGCAGCCCAGAAATCATACATGGCAGTGCCTTCAATTTGGATGTCATGCTCGAGGACGCCGCTACTACTTGGAAGGAGGTGTGAGGACCTCGCCGCGTCAGGGGTAGGCCCTTGAGTTGGCCGGACGCCCGTGCCACGATTCCTGAGAGCCCGTCCTCGACGTCGCGTCGGGGCGTCCCCGAGATGATGGGCTGGAGGCTGAGGGAGCGGATGGCGAACCACGACAATTGGATGCGCCGGGACGTCTTGAAGGCCGGGCTGTCGACGTTGCTGGCCGCGCCCGTCGCGGGCGCGGCGGGCGGGGAGGTCGTTGCGGTCGGCCTGGTCTTGCGGGAGACCGCCGGCCTGCGGCGGTTCGGCTTCCCGGTCCACGCGCTCCTGCCCGGCGACCTCCCTGACCGGAACGCCCGCCTGCTGCGGGAGGGCCGGCCGATCGACGCGCAGTTCCGCCGGGTCGCGGGGGCGGACGGCCGCCCGGCGCTGGCCCTCGACTTCGTCTCAAGCGTCGGCCCGCTGGAGACGGAACGCTACGTCGTCGAGGTCGGCGACGGGGTCGAGCCGGGGCCGGAGCCGAAGCGGGCGGTCCGGGTCGAACGCGAGGGCGAAGCCTTCCGGGTGACGGCGGGGGGCTCGCTGACGTACACGGTTGGCGACAGGCTGCCGGGCCCGGTGTCAGGCGTGGAGAACGCGCGGTTTTCATACGTCGTGCCCAGCTCGGGCGGGTTCTCCATCCGGCACAGGGACGACCCGCCGGGCCGTTGGCGCGCCTGCACCTGGGGGCGCGACCCGCAGGGCCGGCCCTCGCCCGCCTCGGCGACGCGCCAAGGGCCGTTCGCCGCTTCCCTCCACTTCGAGGGAAATGTCGACCTGCCGGGCGCGGGGCCGGCGGCGACGTCGGCCGACCTGACTTTCCCCAGCTCCAAGAGCTGGGTCGAGACGGCTTGGCGGCTCGAGGACCCGCTCGGGGTCGTCGCCGGAATGCGCGTCGAGCTTCAATTGAAAGTCGAGCCGGCTCCGACGCTGGTCGACTTCGGGGCCGCCGACACAGTCTACGGCGTCCTGCGGGACCGCGAGCAGATGATCCTCGAGGCCGGCGACGCGCCGGGTCTGGCCGGCCTCGGGCGGCCCTGGGTCGTCCGAAAGGGGCCCGACGGGAACCTCGCGCCGTTCGCCTTGGCCTCGCGCCCCGACGCGGCGTCGGCCGAGGGGTGGGCCCACGTCATGGACGGGTCCCGCTGCACGGCTCTGGCCGTCGCCCGGTTCGGCCGGGAGTCGCGGGATCGGATGGAGATCGAGGCCGACGGCCGGGTCCGGATCTGCCGCGAGTTCGCGGGTTCCGTTGCGGCGCCGCCGGCCGGCCCCAAGGCCCTGACCTGCTGGTTCCACTTCGTCCAGATGCCGGTCCAGGTCGGCGCGGCCACCAGCGCACAGGCCATACTCGCCCCCCTGGAGGTGGAGTTCGCGCGCGACGCCACGCGCCCTTGACCCCAACCCCATGAGGCTGGCGACCTGTCGCTTCCGTCGCGTTGATCTATTCCCAGGCTGGTCAAAACTGCGGGGAACGCCGGGAGATTTCGCGGAGTTGATCGTTTCCGCCCTTTGATCCGCATATTGGCGCCGTGGTTTTGATCGGCCACGAGCCCTTTCGCCTTATCGGTGCCCGCGGGCTTCGCCAGCATGTGCGAATCCGGCGAAGCAGCCGAACCTCGCCCCGGGGCCCGCCATCCAGATCACCGTACAATTTTGCTGACACGGCCGGGGCCGTCGCGATAAGACGTTGTTTCGACTTTCCTTTTGTGCAGGCTCTAACAATTTCAAGTGTTTAACCTTAATCGCGCCTTAACCTCGCCGCCGCTATGTTTCGCGAGGCGGCCGCGTCAGGCCGGGTCAAGCAGATGTCCATGAACAGCGCCGAACGCGGACTCCCCCTCTCGACCGGTCGGATCGTCGACACGCGCTCCCCGTTCGTGCGCCTCGCCGAACTCATTGCCGGTGTCGCGCCGGGCCGGCCGGTCATCGATCTCGGCGTCGGCGAGCCCAGGCACCCGGTGCCCGATTTCGTCGGTCCGGCGATCGCCGCCCATATCAACGAATTCGGGCGCTATCCGCGCAACGAGGGGACCCCGCAATTCCGCCGTGCCGCCGCCGATTGGGCGGCGCGCCGCTATCGGCTCGGCCGCATTCCCGATCCCGACCGCGAGGTCCTGGTCCTCAACGGGTCCCGCGAGGGCCTGTTTCTCGGCGCGATCGCCGCCAGGCGCCACGTCGCGAATCGCGCGGGCCGGCCCGCGATCCTGGTTCCGAACCCGTTCTACGCGGCCTATTCGGCGGGCGCCGCGGCGGCCGACTGCGAGATCGTCTACCTGCCCACCACGCGCCAGACCGGCTTCCTGCCCGACCTCGATGCCCTCGACGGCGCGCTGCTCGCACGCACCGTGGCGATGTTCCTCGCCACCCCGTCGAATCCCCAGGGCGCGGTGGCGGACCTCGCCTATCTGCAGCGCGCAGCCGCGATGGCGCGCCGGTACGGCTTCCTGCTGTTCTGCGACGAGTGTTATTCGGAAATCTACACCGTGGCGCCCCCGGCCGGCGCGCTCGAGGCCGCCGGCGATCTGTTCGAGAATGTCGTCCTGTTTCAGTCGCTGTCGAAGCGCTCCAATCTCCCCGGCCTCCGGGTCGGATTCGTCATGGGAGACCACCGCTTCATCGCCAAGTTTCTGGAGCTGCGAAACGTGGCCGCACCCCAGGTGCCGATCCCGGTCCAGGAGGTCGCGATCGCGGCGTTCGGCGACGAGGCCCATGTGGAGGCGAATCGCGATCTCTATCGCCAGAAATTCGACATGGCCGACCAGATCATCGGCGACCGCTACGGCTACCGCCGGCCGGCCGGGGGGTTCTTCCTGTGGCTCGACGTCGGCCCCCTCGGCGGCAGCGAGGCGGCGGCGGCGAAGCTGTGGCGGGACGCCGGCGTGCGGGTACTGCCGGGACGCTACATCGCCCGCGATCAGGCCGACGGCAGCAATCCCGGCGCGGATTTCATCCGCGTCGCCATGGTGCATGACAGGGAGACGACGGCGGAAGCGCTGCATCGCATCGTCGCCGTGCTCGGATGAACGGAGCTTGAACCCGTGGCGATGTCGACGGCGGAGCGCAATTATCACGGACCGTTCACGGTGGACGATTTTCGCGCCATCATTCATCGTCGCCTGCGCGAGATGGTGGGGCTGGCGCTGATCGCCGCAGCGTGCGGCGCGGCCGCGGCGCTCGCCACCTGGTCGGTCAAGGATCCGAGCTTGAGCCATGCCACCAGCGCGCCGGTGCGCAATCTGCTGGGGGCGCCGGGCGCGATCGCGGCCGATCTCGCCACGCAACTGTTCGGGCTCGCCACCATCGCCATCATCCTGCCGATCGCGGCCTGGGGCTGGCGGCTGTTCACCCATCGCCGGCTCGACCGCATGCGCTGGCGCGTGCCGGCCTGGATGATCGGCCTCGTCGCCGCGGCCGCCTTTGCCTCCTGCCTGACGCGCACGCCGCAGTGGCCGCTGCCGACCGGGATCGGCGGCGTCATCGGCGATGCGGTGATTCGCGCCATCGCCTCCGTGGTCGGCGGGCCGCTGTTCGGGACCGGCCGCACGGTGGCTGCCGTCTCGTTCGGCGTCATCGCTTTCGCCATGCTCGTCATCGCCGCCGGCTTCGGGTTCCACCGACCCGACAAGCCGCGGCATGTGGACGACGAAGAGGAAGAGGCAGGCGAAGATGACGAAGGCGGGTCGGTTTCGATCGGCTGGGTGGTGCACTACTTCCTCAGCCTGAAGGCGCGAGTGTTTCGTCCGCTCGCAGCCGCTTTTGCCCACGGCTTCGGAATGCTGCTTCCGCGCGCCGCCACGGCGCCGGCGAAGCGGGCCGAGCCGCGGTTCGCGGTGCACACCGCGCCGGAGCCGGCCTACCAGCCGGACCCGGAGGACGAGGACGGCGGCGACGATGCCGCGCCGAAGGTGGCGCGCGCCGCGCGCAAGCCGTCGCGGCCGGCGCCCAAAGGGAGCCGCAAGTCGCCCGACGGCTACGAACTGCCCCCGCTCAACCTGCTCGCTGCGCCGAGATCCACCGATCGGTTTGCGCCGAGCACCGAGGCGATCCAGGAGACCGCGGTGGCGCTCGAGCATGTGCTCGGCGACTTCGGCGTGCGCGGCGAAATCATCAATGCGCGGCCGGGGCCGGTGGTGACGCTGTATGAGCTCGAACCGGCGCCGGGAATCAAGTCGTCGCGGGTGATCGGGCTCGCCGACGACATCGCCCGTTCCATGAGCGCGCTGTCGGCGCGCGTCGCAGTGGTGTCCGGCCGCAACGTCATCGGCATCGAACTGCCGAATGCGACCCGCGAGAAGGTCTATCTGCGCGAGCTGCTGGCCGCGGAGGAATACGCCGCGAGCGGCGCCAGGCTTCCGCTGTGCCTGGGCAAGACGATCGGCGGAGAAGCCGTCATCGTCGATCTCGCGCGGATGCCGCATCTCCTGATCGCCGGCACCACCGGCTCAGGCAAGTCGGTCGCCATCAACACCATGATCCTGAGCCTGCTCTACAGGCTGCGGCCGGACCAGTGCCGGCTGATCATGGTCGATCCGAAAATGCTGGAACTGTCGGTCTATGACGGCATCCCGCATCTGCTCACGCCGGTCGTCACCGATCCGAAGAAAGCGGTGGTGGCGCTGAAATGGGCGGTGCGCGAGATGGAGGACCGCTACAAGAAGATGGCCAAGCTCGGCGTGCGCAACATCGACGGC
>DASYNT010000182.1:0-17947 GCA_036008405.1 Xanthobacteraceae bacterium | reverse complement strand
CTTTACCTGGGCCGGCGTCAAGACCGTCACCATGAAAAAGGAATGGCCGGACTGGCGGCCGCCGGACGAGATGCTGCGCCGCCGGCCCGACCTGCCGCACTACATGCCCGGGGGACCGGAAAACCCGCTCGGCGCCCGCGCGCTCTATCTGGGCGATACGCTCTACCGCATCCACGGCTCCAACGAGCCCTGGACCATCGGCACCCAGGTGTCGTCGGGCTGCATCCGCATGCGCAACGAAGACGTGATCGATCTCTACGGCCGCGTCCCCGTGGGCGCCCGGGTGATCGTGATCTGAGCCGCGGGAAAGCGACGGGGCGGCTCCAGCTGCCCCGTCACCTTGGAAACGTTTGCCGCGCGCGATCCGGTCGGGTCGAGAAGCGTCCCGGCCTATCCCTGGCTATCCCACATCGCTGTCGCCGCCATCGCCGAAATCGGCGCTGTCGTCGGCGTAATCCTCGGCCTGATCGTCGTCCTCGAGGTCTTGCTGGGCATCCTGCAGCGCATCCTGCTGGGCGGGAGACTCGTAAGCCGGGCCATGGCGGCCGCCGATGTCGCCCACCCCCGCGTCGCGGGACAGTTCGCCGCCACCGCTGCTGCCGCCCCAGGGCGACGGAGAACCCAACCCGCCCCCGAACGCCTGGTTGCCGCCGCCGCCGAAGGCCGACCGGATGCCGTTGAGCAGCATGGCGCCGCCGACCACCCCGGCGACCGTCGCCGCCGCGGTGCCGAGAAACGAGCCGCCATGGCCTCCGCCCATCATGCCGCCGCCCATGGGCGCGCCCTGCGGATAGCCTTGCTGGGGATAGCCCGGCTGCGGGTAACCGGCTTGCGGTGGATAGCCTGGCTGCGGAGCCGGGGGCGGGGCCCCCCAAGCACCGCTCGAACCCTGGCCGGCACCAGGGCGCACGGTGGGTACCGAGCCGCGCCCGGTGACCATGTTGCGCATGGTGTCGAGAAAACCGCCGCCGCCTTGGGCCTGCTCGCCGCCGGCGGCATGCTCGAGTGCTTCGATGCGGGCATTGGCGCGCGCGAGCGCCTCGTCCTGGACCAGCACCGATTGTACCAGCGCATAGACGGCGTTCGGTGCGTGCCCCAGTCCTTCGCGGATCATGCGCTCAGCGTCGGGATCGCGTCGTTCGCCTTCCAGCGAGGCGAGGCGGTCGAACAGGTCCGCGACCATCTGTCGTTCCTGCGGCGTCATGGTTCATCTCCTCTGGCCGGCGGGCCCGGCGCGGCTTTCATATGGGGAGCCTTGCTCGCGCTGGAAGTGGGGGCGGTGCGCCGACCTGGCGCATTGTTCCTGCCGGAAATGTCGGCGTTTTCGGGGTCAGGCGCCCTTTGCGATGAACGGCGGTTCATGCAGGTCCGTTCAGGCCAGGGCGAATCCGCGTTCCGCCAGCAATTGCGGAAATCGGTCGCCCGCGAAGAAGGCGTATTCCTGCTCGCGCATGGCGGTGAGATGGTCGAGGCGCTCCAGCTCGGCGTCGACGAAGCCGGGGTGGCACATCACCACGCCGCCCTCGGGCAAGCCCTCGAGGAATGATTCGAACACGGCGTCGTAGCCGGTGCCGCGCCCGAAATCATAGGCGCCGGCAAATCCGGGATTGGTGGCGACGCCGACCGTCGCGCAGCGCATACGCATGCGCCGGCTGAGCACATCGAGCAGATGCGCCTTGGCATGGCCGCGCCGCTTGAGCAGCGGCGAGGTCCGGCCGCATTGCCTGACCCAGGCGTGCGGCGTGCGCTCCTTCATCACTCTCAGCAGCGCGTCGCCGACCTGCGGCAGCAGATGCACATGCTGGTGGCCGTCGATGAAATCCGGCGGTCGCCCGAATGCGGATCGGAACGCCTCGATCTGCCGCTCCGCCTCCACGGCGGCGGCACGGCCGTCGAGCGCCCGCGCGAGCCCGCGCATCAGCATCTGTCGCAGCGACAGGAACCCCCCGTCCGCCGCGAGCGGACGATACGCGCTCAACGGCCGGAACGGCGCGGTGAGGGTGAAATGCAGGCCGAGCGACGCGCCCGAGCCGGCAATGGCGGCATCGAGCGCGCCGGCTTCCCCCGCATCGAAGCTCGGCGCGCACAGCATCACCGAGGTCGCATTGATGCGTCGACGCGTGATGAGATCGCGAATGGCGCGGTTCACCGCCGGGGAGATGCCGTAATCGTCGGCGCACAGCCGGAACCGACGAAGCGTCATTCGGCCGCGTTCCGCGCCGCCTCCGCGGCGTGCGGCGGTTCGCCGGCGTCCGCGGCCCGTTTGACTTTGTGTTCGGCGACGAAATAGACCGGACGGTGCTTGATCTCGGACAGCACCTTGCCGATGTATTCGCCCATCACGCCGATCATCAGGAGCTGGACGCCGCCGATCACCATGATGCCGATGATGAGCGAAGGATAGCCCGGCACCGTCTGCTCGTAGACGAAGGTCTCGATCAGGATCCAGACGCTGAACACCAGCGCGCCCGCCGCCAGCAGGATGCCGAGCAGGCTCGCGATCCGCAACGGCGCCACCGAGAACGAGGTCAGCCCCTCGACCGAGAGCCCGACCAGGGAGCCGAGGTTCCAGGTCGAGCGCCCGTGGGCGCGCTCGGCCGGATTGTAATCGACGCGGAACTGGCGAAAGCCGATCCAGCTCGCGAGGCCCTTGAAGAAACGATTGCGCTCGGGCAGCTGGCGCAGCGCCGCCGCGGCGCGCGGCGACAGCAGGCGGAAATCGCCGGCATCCTCGGGGATCGGCTGGCGCGCGCCCCAGTTGATCAGGGAGTAGAACGCCTTCACGCCGAGCCTGATCACCATCGACTCGGTGTCGCGATGAGCCTTGGCGGTGTAGACGACGTCATAGCCGTCATCGAGCCAGTGGCCGATCAGGGTCTCGATCAGTGCGGGCGGATGCTGGCCGTCGGCATCCATGAACAGCAACGCGCCCAGGCGGGCGTGGTCGAGGCCGGCAAGCAGCGCCGCTTCCTTGCCGAAATTGCGCGACAGCGACACGACCTGGACATCGACCCCTTGCGCCGGCAATGCCAGCGCCGCCGCCAGCGAGGCGTCGCGACTGCCGTCGTCCACGTAGACGATCTCGCAGGATAGCCCGCGCTCGGCGGCGAGACCGGCCGCGATCTTGCAGATGCTCGCATGCAACGCGGGAAGGCCCGCCGCCTCGTTATAGACGGGGATGATAATCGAAAGGCCGACGCCACCCGGGGCGGGCGGGCGGCGGGCCATGCGGGCGTCGTCTCGTTGGTCAGGACTCATCGTCTTTCCGTTGCAGCCGAAGGCCGTGTCGGAAACATCATAGCCCAAAACGGGTTCCATTTAGTAGAACGCAGCATCGCAGTGCAGCACCGGACGTGCTAAGCGAGGGCATGATTCCCGTCGAGATTCCGATCGAGCGCTTCCGAGCCGTCTTTCCCCGCGCCGCCGCCATGGTCGAGCCGCATCTCGTGATGCTTCGCAAGGCCGTGAGCTTCGCGCTGATCGGCGTGGTCAACGTCCTGATAGATACGACTGTTTTCTTTCTCGCCAATTGGTTCATCAACGCCACCCCGGCGGCGCTGCGGCCGCTGGAGGCATTCGCCGACGCCTGCGGTTGCACCAGCCACGAAAGCATCGTGCTCGTCACCGCCAACACCACGTCCTGGCTGGTGGCGGTGTCGTGCTCCTATGTCATGAATTCACACATTACCTTCGCAGCGGAATCGGGACGGCGCTTGCGCTGGAAGTCGTACGGAACCTTCCTCGCGTCGGGCGTGCTCGGATACATAGCCAACACCACCACGCTGGTCATCGCCGCCAGTTTCATCCCTGAGGAAAACGCAAAGGATCTCATACCGCTGCTCGCCGCAAAGGGCATCGCCGTCCTGGCCAGCTTCGTGGTCAATTTCAGCATGTCGCATTTCGTGGTTTTTCGCACCCGCCCCACGGCGCGGGAGGACATCGGGTGACGATGCAGGTCCCGGCGATCCATGAAACCGATCGGTTCGGGCCGATCAAGCTCGACGAACGCGCGGTGAACTCGAGCGCGGGCCTGGCCGGCGACCTGCCGGTCGCTTCGGTTACGATGCCAAGCCGGACCGCGGGGCGCGGTTCAACACGGCCACCGCCTCGTAGCCGGCGCGCTCGGCCTCGGCCGGAGTGGCGTAGCTTTCGCTGTCGCTGCGAAACGTGCGAGGCTCGCCGGCCAGCGTGAAAATCTGATAGATGTAGCGGCCCCCGTCCCGCGCGCGCACAGCGACCCTGAATTCTATGTGACGGTCGTTCATCCTGTCGCTCCAATCGGGATCCCCGGAACCGCACGATCCACCGACGTGGCACGTCAAAAGCCGGAGGGGCAGTTGATCCGCCATTCCGACCACTATTTGGCTTACGATTCGGCGCTCGGTAGGAACTACGCCACACGCCCAGCCATTCCCCCGAAGAATGCGATCCGGCACTTCCGCATCCCCAGGCGACGCCAGCTTAGCTCACGCGCCGCGTTTCCGCGCCGCGGAACATCGCGTCTCGCGCACGAATATCGTTGGTTGTGGCATTTGAGACACTGCGACGATCGAAGCATCGGCGGTCGCCGATCGCCTGACGAAGGCGTGTCGATGCCGACCGATGTCGCGGCGCATGCCGGGCCCGTGGGGCGTCCCGGCGCTTCGCGCCAGGACGCCGGCCATGCGACCAAGTCGCTCGCTGCGGTGAGGTCGCTTACTTTCCGGCGGTGGCGAGCTGCGAGGAAATGTTGGTGAAGGTGCTCTTCAACTGCGAACCCAACGTGTTGACGACGGTGATGATGGCAACCGAAATGCCGGCCGCGATCAGGCCGTATTCGATCGCGGTCGCGCCGGATTCGTCTTTTGCAAAGCGCTTCACGAGATTGATCATGGTGTGCTCCTGTTATGACGTTGCTGTTTGCCCTCGGTCCCCGCCAGCGCTGTGTCTCGCCCCGGTCAAATGAACCAGATGCCAGGATAGGCGGCGGCTGTTGCGGCCAGGTTAATCGCGATGCAAAAAGTCAGGACAATTTTCGACAAATGTATCGTAGTAAATGAATCATCTCGGCGTTCGACGACTTCGTCGTTCGTGCGCGGGGGATCCCTCGTCCACCGGCGCGCAGGAGGGAATGGAGCTCTGTCCGCTCGATCGATTAATTCCCGTGCTGCCGCGGTTAACGTCATCGAATGGATTGTAAGCGGGTTATTTACGGCCGCATAACCGTTTTGCTCTCCCCGGCGACGCATTTCGTCGACAACGGCAATCAGATTTGGTCCGAAATGCCGAACCGCGGCGTTCGGCATCGTCGCTCGCCGAAAACTTCATAGCGTATTTACCACGATGTTTAAGCGTTGTTTCAGCCGTTGAATATAACAGCTTGGTAAGCAAGAAGAGGTCATGGGCCTCTGCCTGCGGGCTGCCACACGGTGAGATTCCCCGATGTTATCGTCTGAGCGCTTGTTGCTCCATTCCGGGGGCGCCGCGGTGAATGGACATGGCCGTCCCGGTGTCGCTGTCTCTCTGCTGGCCGTCTTCTGTTGCGGCCCGGCGCTTGCGGATGATTGGTATACCGGGGCCTCCAAAGTCGTTCCCGGCAACGACTGGATCGTCGCCGTCGACGCATCTACGACTCTGACCACCAACCAATCTCAGTTCGCCTATGCCGCCGGCACCATCGCCGTCGGGGGAGGAACGCTCCAGCAGAGCGGCTTTCGCCTCAAGCTGGAGGGCCTCGGCGGAACCTACGGCTACCAACAAGGGCCCCTCGACTCGCTGGCCCGCGGCGAGCAGTTCGAGGGCGGCGCGCTCGCTGGCTACCAGCAGGTCTGGAACAACGCGGCCGTTGCGGCCTATGTCGGCGTCAGCGTCCGCGAAAATACGGTTCCGGCGGCCGACACCGTAAATAGCGCAACCGGTACGAAGGTCGGCTTCAAGACGGCGCTCGACGCCTTTCTCCGGCCGACCGACCAAACCATGCTGTCCGCATACGGGTCGTATTCGACGGCTTATGACGCCTATTACGCACGCTTCAGGGCCGGCTACTGGGCCTTCGGGCGAGGCTATCTCGGTCCCGAATTGACCGTTCTCGGCGATGACTATTACGGCCAGACGCGGCTGGGAGCGCATTTCTCAGGGATGCAGTTCGGCAGCCTGCAGTTCGGCATCGCGGCGGGCTACGTGTGGGATCGTTCGTACAAGGATGGCTACTACGGAACGCTCGAAGTCCGGGCCGGCTTTTGACGGGAAAATGCGATGAGCCAAGTCGACCTGAGTTCTCTCGCGTTTGACCCCGCCGCGAGGCTTCGACCGGCGAGCGCGCCGTGGCTCGCGGCGAATGCGGCGCGGGTGTCCGGCTTCCTGTCGGTCCTGCGTTGGGCCGGCTGGGCGCTGTGTGCATCCCTTGCATCCGTGTTTCTCTGGCAGCCGGTCGGGGTGCGGGCGCAACTCGGGCTCGGGGTCGCGGTGATCCTCGCGATGATGCTCATCCGCAGCGTCGGCAGCGGACGCTTCATGCGCTGGACTTTCCTGGCGCTCGGGTCCTTCATCATCCTGCGTTACGTGTATTGGCGGGCGACGCAGACGCTGCCCGATTTCGACGATGTGCTGGGCCTCACCTTCGGAACGCTGCTCGCGCTGGCGGAACTGTACTGCGCCTTCGTGCTCGCCGTCAGCCTGATCATCAATGCCGATCCGCTCGCACGCAACGACGCCCCATCCGTTCGGGATGCGGAACTTCCCGACGTCGACGTGTTCATTCCGAGCTACGACGAGGACCCGGAAATCCTCGCGATGACCGTCGCGGCGGCGCGTTCGATGGACTATCCCGTCGGCAAGTTGAAGGTCTGGCTGCTCGACGACGGAGGGACCGACCAGAAATGCGCCGACCCGGATCCGGCCAAGGCCCGCCGGGCGCGGTCGCGCAGACGCGCGCTGCAGATCTTATGCGCGGAACTCGGAGCAAGCTATCTCACCAGGCCGCGAAACGAGCAGGCCAAGGCCGGAAACCTGAACAACGGCCTCGCTCATTCGGCCGCGCCGATCGTCGTCGTGTTCGATGCCGACCACGTGCCCTTCAGGTCGTTCCTTCGGGAAACCATCGGCCATTTCGCGGGCGACCCGAAGCTGTTTCTCGTCCAGACTCCCCATGTTTTCCTCAATCGGGATCCGGTCGAGAGAAACCTGCGGACGTTCGACCGCATGCCGTCCGAGAACGAAATGTTCTATTCGGTCACCCAGCGCGGCCTCGACAAATGGAACGGGTCGTTCTTCTGCGGCTCCGCCGCGCTGCTGCGGAGAGCGGCGCTGCAAACGACGAACGGCTTCTCGGGCATTACCGTCACCGAGGACTGCGAGACGGCATTCGAATTGCACCGGGCCGGCTGGACGAGCGTGTATGTCGACAAGCCGCTGACCGCCGGCCTGCAGCCGGAGACATTCGGATCCTTCATCGACCAGAGGTCGCGCTGGTGCCAGGGGATGTTCCAGCTCTTTCTGATGAAGAGCCCCGTCCTCGAGCCGGGCCTGACGCCGATCCAGCGGCTCGCCTATCTCTCGAACATGACCTACTGGCTGTTTCCGCTGCCGCGCCTCATTTTCATGTTTGCGCCGCTGATGCATATCTTCTTCGACATCAAGCTCTTCGTTTCCACCGTGGACGAAGCGGTCGCCTATGCGGCGACCTATGTCGTCGTCAGCACGATGATTCAAAATGAGCTGTTCGGACACGTCCGCTGGCCGTGGATGTCGGAACTCTATGAATACGTTCAGGGCATGTACCTGGCCAAAGCGATCGCCTCAGTGGTCGTAGCCCCGCGCAAGCCGACCTTCAAGGTGACCGCAAAGGGGGGCCCGCTCGACTCCGACCATCTGTCCGAACGGGCCTGGCCGTTCATTGCGAGCTTCGTCGTGCTCCTGCTCGGGGTGGCCACCGCTGCGTGGCGCTATGCATTCGAGCCGGGCGTCACCGATGCCATGCTGGTGGTGGGACTGTGGGCGCTGTTCAATCTCGTCATCGCCGGAGCGGCGCTTGGCGTGGTTGCGGAGCGGCGGGAGCTTCGCCGCAATCCCCGCCTCGTCGTGAAGCGGCGCGGCCAGGTCTGTTTCGACTTCCATACAGCCGACGTGTCGATCGAGAACGTATCGGTTGGCGGTTGTGCGATCAGGGTCGCTGCCGCAGGGTTCATGGAGCGCCCGGCCGCGACGTCCCGGGGCCGGCTGACCATCGACGGTGTCGGCGACGATGCCGGAACGCAGGCGCTCGACGTCGTATGGGCCCGCACCGAGCGCGATGGCGACAGCGTCGTCATCGGCCTGAAGTTCGCGGTTCGCTCGCCGGCCGACTATCTGGTGCTCGCCGACCTCATGTATGGCGACGCCGGAGCGCTGGCCAAGTTCCTGGCGAAACGCCGCAAGCATATGGGCATCCTTCGCGGCTCCGCAGTGTTCCTGCGGTGGGCCGTATGCGAGCCGGCGAGAGCCCTCTCCTATTTGCTTTCCCACCGGCAAAGCGCCTGGCGCTTGTTCGCCACACTCGGTCCGGCGCCAAAGGCCGTAGCTCCGCCCGGCCGTGCGGGCGATTTGAGCCGCATGCCGACCGCGCCTGCCGATGCCGGTGCGGTTCCGCCGCTCGTCGAGGCGCCGTCCATTTCACCTTCGGCGTCGACGGCCGGCGTGACGAACCATGGCCTTGCGGCCGCAGACGAGCTGTCGCTTCCGTTCGGCCGCGCTCCCCTGCTGGTTCCGAGGCCGTGATGCCGCGGAATTGTCGGAACGCGTTTCGCGGGCATCGCCGAGACGTCGGACACGTTGCGCAACGTCGAGGAATTGAAATGCATCACGCATGGTTCGCCTGGTCGTTGGTGGCCATCATTTCCGTGATCGGCGTTGCCATGCGCCCGGTGCACGGCGCCGAAATGCAGCGCGCGGCGGAGCGTCCCGCCTCCCGAGCGGGGGCCTCGACAGCATCCGGCCCGTCCGCGCAATCGAGTGCCGCACCGCTTCGGCGCCTGCCGCCCCTGTCGAAAGGTTCACGCCTGTCCGGCGAGGAGGCGAGCATGGTGGCGCCCGTCTACGTGACGCGCAGGCAGGTCGACGCGAGGGCTCGCTTCCGGCTCGGCACGCTGTCTTCGGTTTCGGTCGTGCCGGAGAGCGGCACGCTTACGGTGTCCGTGAATGGCGCAGACGTGAAGGCCGTACCGGTGGGCGCAGCGTACGGCTTGCGGATCACCGAATTCGACATTCCCGCGGGCTTGCTGCGGACGGGCTGGAACGCCGTCGGAATTGCGGCGCATCACAGGCACCGGGTCGATTGCTCCGTGGACGCAACCGATGAACTGTGGACCCGCGTCGATCCCGCCGAGACCGGCATCGTGTTCGCCGATGCTGCGACGAGCTTTCCGGACCTCGCCGATATCGCCGCGACCGGACCTCGCCCCGACGGCGCCGTGCCGATCAATATCAGGATCGACAGCAAGCGTTTGCTCAGGTCGGAGGACGTCGAGCGACTCGGCCGCGCCGTGCAGGGCGTCGTCCTGGCGGGGCGGTTCGCCCAGGCGGTCGTGGAGTTCGAGGACTTCGGCGATGATGGTGTCGACCTCGTTCTCGGCACGGTCGCGGACATCGCCGGAAGGATCGATCAGGCGAGCGTAGACAGCGTCGCCGGACCGATGATTGCGATTGTTCCCGGCGTTCGAAGCCGTCGGCCCATCCTTGTCGTCACCGGCCGGTCGGATGCGGAACTCGACACGGCGATCGCAACATTGGGCGTCGTCGCTCCCCTGGGCAGCGCGCCCGGCTTGAATGCGCTCGAGGGTGCAAACGGCCATCAGATCGACGCCGCGGGCCAAAGCCTCAGCTTCAGCGCTCTCGGCATTGAAAAGCGGGAACTCGTGGGCCACGCGCTGCGCATGGACTTCGAGGCGGGATTGCCCGCGGACTTTCTGCCCGCCGACTATGGCCGGGTTTCTATCGATCTGGCCGGCGGCTATGCCGCGGGTCTGGGTCCGGACGCCCAAATCATCGTTGAGATAAACGGGAACAGTGCCGGCAGCGTGCGGCTCAGCTCCGCCAACGGCGAGAATTTCGGCCACAAGCGGCATTTCCTGCCGCTCAGCGGTTTCCGCCCGGGCCTCAATCGAATCGAATTGCGGGTGAATGCTCCCGACGTCCCCGGGGTCGGCTGCGATACCTCGGCCAACGTGCCCAGCCAGGCGCGAGTTTGGCTGAACGGCACGAGCAAGATCGTGTTTCCGGCGCTGGCACGCACCGGGCGCCTGCCCGATCTGGCAATGGCCGCGAGCGGAGCCTTCCCGTTCGCCGATTCCGCTGCGAGAATGACGCTCGTCGTGCCGACGCCGGATCGCGCGACTCTGGGGGCGGCGCTGACGGTGATGGCGCGCCTGGGCCTCGCGGCGGGCCGGCAGATTCCGTTTTCCTTCGTCACAACTCAGCCGGCCGAGAAGTCCGGTAATGTTCTCATCGTCGCGCCGGCGCGCGCGCTCGATCCGGCCAGCATGCGGCAAGCCCAACTCGACCCCGACCTGATCCGGCAGGCCTGGTCCGCAGCCGCCGAACTGCTGCCCGCCGCGCATTCGCGTGCGGCCTTGCGCAGGCGTGCATACGAGGGCGATTGGCCCGATTCGTGTGCGATCCGCCGGCAGAGCGCGCCGGGCGCGCAGACGCCGCCAGAACAGGCGCAGGAGAGGCTCGCGGAGATTACAGGTTCGGTTCGAACCGGCTATGGCGGCGCCGATATCGGCCATTTGATGGAGGCGGCGCGCAGGCTAGCCGGCGGCGCGCCCGAATCGGAAGTCCGGGCCGCCACGCTGGATCAACTCTCGAAGGCCGCGCTGGTGGTGGCGCAGGGGCCGCGTGAGGACGACCCGGACTCGGTCGTCACGATCATATCGAGCCCGAACGCGGCCACGCTCGAGAGTTCCATGGCTTGCCTGGTCGAGCCGCAGGTATGGTCCCGCCTGTCCGGACGGCTGTCGATCCTGGACGCGTCGACCGGGGCGGTGGCGGGCAGCGAGCCCGAGACCAGACGATACGTCGCTACTCAGGATTTCTCGATGGGCAACCAGCGCCTCATCATAGCCGGTTGGCTGTCCCTCAATCCCGGGATCTTCATCCTTGCCGCGTTTCTCCTGGCTTTCCCGCTGGCCGCGACGACGCACTTTCTCGTTCGCAATGTAGGACGGAGGAACCCATGAAACGCCTCGTTGCGGCGCTGTGTGTCACCGGCCTCGCAGTCACGTCCGCCGTTGCCGAGGACGCGCCGCCATCGATACCGGCGGCGGTTCTGGCGCCTGGCGCGGCGGCGCAGTCGCCAGCCCTGGTCGGAATGCTGCGGGAGGCGGAGACGTGGGCGGCCTACAAGGCGAAATTCGTGACCGAGGCGGGGCGCGTCGTGGACACCGCCAACGGCCTGGTAAGCCACAGCGAGGGCCAGGGCTACGGCCTTCTGCTCGCGGTCGCCGCAGGGGACCGAGCCGGCTTCGAGCGCATCTGGGGCTGGACGCGCGCCAATCTCGCGGTGCGCGACGACGCGCTGTTCGCCTGGCGGTGGGAGCCGGACCATCGCCCCGCGGTTGCCGACCTCAACGATGCGGCGGATGGCGACATTCTGGTCGCCTGGGCTTTGACGGAGGCGGCCGAGGCTTGGTCGGAGGATGCCTATCGCGTCGCGAGCCGCAGAATTGCCGTCGAGGTCGGGCGCAAGCTCGTTCTGTGGAAGGCTCCGGACGGGCCGGTCCTGCTGCCGGCGGTGGCCGGGTTTGCCGCCGAGGACAGATCCGACGGGCCGGTCGTCAGCCTGTCCTATTATATTTTTCCGGCCTTCGCCCGCCTCGGACTCGCGGCGCCCGAGTTCGACTGGGAACGACTGAGCGGAAGTGGCCTGCGCCTCATCGAGGCGAGCCGGTTCGGCGAGCATGGCCTGCCCGTCGACTGGATTTCGCTGGCCGGCGGCAAGCCGCACGCCGCCGACGGGTTTGCTCCGAATTTTGCCTACAATTCCATCCGCATCCCGCTGTATCTCGCCTGGGGCGGGATCGGCAAGCGCGACCACTACCAGCCCTTCGTCGCAACCTGGTCGAAACAGGGATCGCAGAATCTCGCCACCCTCGACGTAAACTCGGGCAACTCCATCGACCGGCTCGATGAAACGGGCTACGGCGCCATTCCCGCGCTCACGTCCTGCGTGGCGTCCGGGACGCCCTGGCCTGCCGCTTTGAAATCCCTCCCCGCGGCGGGCAATTATTATTCCACCACGCTTCAGCTGCTCTCGCTCGTTGCCGTTCGGATGAGATACCCGTCATGCCTGCACGAATGAGCGCCATGAACGTCGCAATGGGCGTTGCGACGCTCCTCGCAACCGGCGTCGTACTTGTGGCGACGATCGGCATTGCCTGCGCCGGTCCGGTCGACGACACCGCGCTGCGCGAATATGCGGGACAAAAGCGTACCGACCGCGTCGAAATGGAGACCCGCCGGCTCGAGCGGCTGCATCCGGATTGGAAGCCGCCGGCCGATCTGTGGAGTGCGAGGCCGAGCGGCCCCGACGAGGCGCCCCTGTGGGACCTCTACGAGGCCGGCGACCTCGACCTGCTGCGCCGGGCGATCGCGCAACGGCGGGAACAGCAGCGGGATTGGAATCCCTCCGACGATCTGGTCGACAAGATCAAGGCCATGGAGCTGCGTGCGCAGATCATGGATCGCGCCGCGAGCGGGAAGTGGACCGAGGCCGCGCAACTCGCCAGCGACAACGGCCTTGCGGGCGGCACCCGGGATATCGAACTGCTGTGGATCGTCGCCGAGGCGTTCGCGCGCACCGAGCGGGCGTCGGAAGCCGCCGTCCTCTACAAATTCGTGCTGGAGAACCGCGCCGACGCGGCCGAGCGGACCGCGACGATCTTGAAGGCGCTCGGCACCCTGTCCATGGCGGACGCCGAAAAGCTGATCGCCATGGGCGAAGCCGGCACCGGCGGCCGCAACGAATTCGACGACATCCGCCTGGACATCACCCGCGCCCGCATCAGCGCGTTCCTGCACAACGACCCCGCGAACGCGATCGCGGCGTCCGACCTCGCGGCGTTCGAGGAGTTCGCGCACCAGTCATCCGATCCGAGACAGGCGGCGCTGGTGGCGTGGCACGCCTTCAAACGCGGTGAATTCGATGCGGCCCGCGATTGGTTCAAATGGTCGATCGCCCATGGCGGCGATGCGATGAGCGCCCATGGACTGGCCCTCACATTGCTCAAGCTCGGCCTGCGCCGGGAGGCCGAGGAGGTCGCTTTTGCATGGCGCGAGCCGCTCACCAACAACAAGATCCTGTTCATCGACGTACTCGAGACCGACCTGACAAGGGAGGTGCCGCCGTTCATCGAACCCGCGCGGATCGCCCGCTACGCGCAGGTCACGATGAAATCGCAATCCGGCGAGGGGGCGCAGGGCCTCGCCTGGTATGCGTACAATTCCTGCCAGTTCGAAATCGCCCTCGAGTGGTTCAAGCGCGCAGTCGCCTGGTTTCCGAAAGAGGCCACGGTGTACGGCTACGCGCTCACCCTGCAACGCCTGAACAGGCATCGCGAGTTCATCGAGATCGTCAATCGCTATGACGGGTTGTTTCCCAAGGTGGTCGGGCTGCTGTTCAGGGATGGCTTCAATCATCCGCCGCCGCTTTGCGAGAGGCAAACCGATTCCGAGATCGCCTGGTCGCGTTCCCACCCGCGGCCTGACTATCGAAGCACGTCCGCCAGCGGGCAGGATGGAGCCAACCGCCCCGGTGCGGGAGACGGGTCGCGCCCGACCTATTACGACGAGGCTTTAGTCAATTCCCGTGCTGCGTACAGGGTCGCCCGGTCGGACTTTCCGGTGCCGGTGTCGCCCCAGAATCCGCTGCGCTTTGCGGTTCGCGCGCCGCTGCCGCCCGATCGATCGGGCCGGGTTGCCCAGGCGTTCCGGGTCGAAGGTCCATTGCAGCCCCCGCGCATCGCCCGACGCGTGCCCGGCGCAGGAGCCATGCCCTACGAGCGTTTCGGCATCGCGCTTCTGCCGGCCTATGACGGCGCGACCACGGTGAAAGTTCACACGACCTACTATTACTATGCCGCGGCCGGTACGACCTGGGCGGAAGACAGCGCCGCCGCTGCGCCCGACACCCCGGCAGTGTCGGCGCGGGTGGAGCAGCGATCGCGATAGGCCGGATGGACTGCGGCACTGTTGCGCGCTTTCGAAAATCGGCATCTCTCGGCACCGCGCGGCAGGGCGTGGCCGGCCGCGACGGTCCTGGCCGCGAGGGTCCTGGCCGCAATGATCCCTTCCAAGCCGGACCGTCGAAGTGCTACCTTCACGAATGGAGCCGCCAGAGGACGGTCGGTCTGCGCCAGCGCGGAGCGGGCATTTGAAACCGTCCCGCACCGGCGAACAAAAATTGCATTCGCAGTCCCGTGGTCCGGCTCGCAATTTGGCAGGTGTCGTTTCGATAGGGATGGCACCATCGATCGGATAGCTGGGAGGTCGGCATGCGGCGCAGAGAATTCGTCATCAACCTCGGCAGTGTTGCGGCCTGGCCATTGGTGGTGCAGGCGCAGCAGGCGCCGCCACCCGAACGCGGAGGCACCTTGCCGGCGCCCGTGACCCTCAAGCGCGTCCGCACCAAGACCCTGGAGATCGCCTACGAGGAAAGCGGCCCCGAGGCGGGGACACCCGTGCTCCTCATGCACGGATTCCCGTACGACCCGCGCGCCTATGACGAAGTGGTCCCGATCCTGGTCGCCGCCGGATGCCGGACCATCGTTCCTTACCTGCGCGGCTATGGCCCGACCCGGTTCCTGTCGGCGGACACGCCCCGATCCGGCCAGCAGGCTGCGGTCGGTCGCGACCTGCTGGACCTCATGGACGCGCTCGGGCTGCAGACCGCCGCCCTGGTCGGTTTCGACTGGGGCGGGCGCGCCGCCTGCGTGGTGGCGGCGTTGTGGCCGGAGCGGGTGCGCTGCCTGGTGTTGGCCAACGGCTATTCCATCCAGAATATCGCGGCGTCGGTCGAGCCCCGGCTGCCGGAGCAGGAACATCGCGCCTGGTATCAATTCTATTTTCACACCGAGCGCGGCCGGGCAGGGCTTGCGGCCCATCGGCGCGAGCTTGGAAAATTGCTGTGGCAGCTGTGGTCGCCGAACTGGAAGTTCGACGACGCCACCTACGAGCGCACCGCCAAGTCGTTCGATAATCCGGACTATGTCGATATCGTCATCCATTCCTACCGCCACCGCTTCGGCTACGCCCCGGGCGATCCCGACTTGGAACCGATCGAGCGACGCCTGGCCGCAACGCCACCCATTCCGGTGCCGACGATCGTGATTCATGGCGGCGGCGACGGCGTCTCGGGGCCTCCCAATCCCCAGTCGCAGACGCGGTACTTCACCGGCCCGGTCCAGCATCGGGTCATTCCGCTGATCGGGCACGACATCCCGCAAGAGGCCCCGGCTGCGGTCGCTGCGGCCGTTCTCGACCTCCTTTCACCCCAACGCAGCGGGGAGCGCCGCGGCGGCTGAGCGAGCGGTTCTCACCGTGGTGGGGAGGCATTGCTGGCGGCCCACGGCCGACGATGATGAGCACTACGTAACCGAGCGCGGCCGGGCGCTGCCTCGGCAGGCCCTTCGCCGCAATCTCAAGGAACGTCGGCGGGCCAAGGTCGCGGGCAGGATCGCAATGCTCGCAGTAATCGCCCGATAGCATAAGGGTGACGGTGCCGCGATCGGTGACGCTGTAGCGCGGCTCCGACCTCGGCCTCTCCGTGTCCAAGCGCCAGGCGGTCCGCTGCAGATAAAGGCCGGTGCGGCTTTCTTGCCAGGGCTCGCGATGGGCTGCGTTCCGGCTTTTGAGGCTGGAACTCCCCCTTGACAGCGGTGTTACCGGTAAGTACCTGTACAAGTGTTACCGGTCAGTACCGTTTAGCTGCCGGTCCCCTGAGGAGTGAAATCCATGTCCAATGCCGAAGCCACATCGTCCCGCGTGCTCGATGCGTCGCATCGCCCCGCTCGGGGGGCGGAACTCTTCTCTTCGTATCGATTGGGCGAACTTGAATTGAAGAATCGGATGGTCCTGTCGCCGATGACCCGAAGCCGCGCCATTGGCGAGAACGTGCCGAACCCGCTCGCGGCGACCTATTATGTTCAGCGCGCTTCCGCAGGGCTCATCATCACGGAAGCCACCCAGGTGAGCCCGCAGGGCGTCGGCTACATCCGCACCCCCGGGTTGCATTCGCCGGCGCAAGTTACCGGCTGGAGAAAGGTCACCGACGCCGTACACCAAGCCGGCGGGACGATTTTTGCCCAGCTCTGGCACGTCGGGCGCGTATCGCACCCGGATTTTCACAACGGTGCCTTGCCGGTCGCCCCGTCGGCGCTGGAAGTCGCCGGCGAAGCCTTCACCACCAATGGCAGGGTCAAGATCGTGACGCCGCGGGCGCTCGAACTCCATGAATTGCCGGGCATTGTCGCTCAATTCCAGACGGCGGCCGAGAATGCCAAGGCGGCCGGATTCGACGGCGTGGAATTGCACGGCGCCAACGGATATCTGCTCGATCAGTTTTTGCGCGACGGCTCCAACCGGCGCGCCGACCCCTATGGCGGCAGCGTCCAAAATCGCGCGCGTTTCCCGCTCGAGGTGGCCGAAGCGGTCATCGGCGTGTGGGGACCGCAACGGGTCGGATACAAGCTCTCCCCCTACTTTGCAGGCTACTCGATGTCCGATTCCAACCCGATCGAAACATTTTCCTATGTCGCGGACCAATTGAACGGGCTGGGTGTCGGCTACCTTCATGTCACGGAACCGATCGCCGGTCCGTCCCCGGTGGGAACGGTGCGGGTGACGCCTCTGCTGCGCGACAAATTCGATGGCGCCATGGTGGTGAACGGCGGCTATGACGTGCATTCCGGTGACGCCGCGATCGCACGAGGCGAAGCCGATCTCGTCGCCTTCGGGGTGCCATTTCTCGCCAATCCGGACCTGCCGGCCCGCTACCGGAAAAACGAGATGCTCAATCCGGCGGATCAGGCGACTTTCTATGCCGGCGAGGAGAAGGGTTACATCGACTACCCGGCGCTGGCATAGAGGGCCGCAGCCGGGAAACGCCAACAGAAGACAGAGTGGGTCGAACAAATGTGGGCTGATTGGGCGATTTCGGCTTTGCGCCAATACACGGAACCGCCCCGCTCTGCAGCAATCGGAAGTCTTCGTTCGCCGGGTGAACCAAGCACTACTTCGGCGGGCACGGCCCGGCATAGGGCGGGACCGCGCTGCCGGCGGCGGCGCGGTCGCAGATTTTGATCCGCTGCCGGGCAACCCGCGGCGCCAGCGTGTAGGAGCGCATGCTGTAGATGCCGATCTCGTTGTAGTAGTTGCAGAACGGAAGCAGGGTCGTGGTGCGATCGACGAACCAGTCGCCCGCATCGGCCTGATAGGGGGCCCCGTCCGCGACGCCGACGGTCTCCAGCGACGGCACCACCGACCAGCCGGCGTCCGATACCGGATCGACCGGATCGCATTTGTGGTCGGCCTGGGCGGCGGCCGGTCCGCACGCCCACCCCGTCGCGACGAAGGCTGCGGTTGCGAAAACGACGGAGGTAACCGGCTTGTCGGCCATGCCATGCCTCGCGAATGGCCCCTGCCCGCACATTGCGAGGCCGCAGGTTGCTCGATTTGAGCGTGTTGGGCGTGCCTGCTGTCTTGACCCCGCTGCCCGCAAAGTCAAGGATCGGGGACGGAAGAACACGCGCCAAGCGGCGTATTCGGGAGGAATTGCATTGGGCAAGAATTCAAGGGATCGTGATCCCGGCGCAGGCATGGCGGCAAAGAGCGCAACCGCGTCGGTCAGCAGGCGCGCCTTCCTGTCGCAGGGCGCCGCCGGCGCCGGCGTCGCCGCCTTGGTGGCCACGGGCACAACGGAGGCCGCGGCCCAGTCGCA
>DASYNT010000181.1:0-9458 GCA_036008405.1 Xanthobacteraceae bacterium | reverse complement strand
TGGTTGGGACCGATCAGCGGATCACATCAGGGCCAGCAGCCAAACGGCTGCGTTCAAAGGCCGGATACATGGCTGCACCCGAACGCTTCGCTGATAGTCAGATTCCTCTTGCACCGCGGGCGCCGTCCATACATGGCCCATCACGTCGGTTTCACAATCTGGCCCACGTCCGCTGCCGATCGAACCGGACATGACCCCCTTGGACTGGATAGGCAGAGATCACCCACTTCTCCGACTGATGGCGTTGTCATGGCGACAAGCGGCGCTCGCCGCTTGGGCGGCTTGATGCGAGATCGCATCCCACCGGGATCGGTCCGAGCCGAACCGCGTGTCGGTCGCGGCCATTATTGCCCCGATCACCACAAGTGGCCTACTTTCATGGCTATCACTATACCCCCCCGCGCGCGGAGAGAGGGAGAAGAAAAGGGCCGGCCCCGCGGGACCGGCCCTCGATCTCACCGCCGCGGCGCCGATCAGGACATCGACTGCTTGACGCGGTCGGGCGAGAACGGCACCCGGCGCATGCGCACGCCGGTGGCGTCGAAGATCGCGTTGGCGATGGCGGCCGCGAGCGGACGGATCGACGGCTCGCCGGCGCCCGACGGCGCGATCTCGGGATGATCGATCAGCACGGTTTCGATCTTCTCCGGGCTCTCGGTGATGTCGAGGATCGGATAGGACACCCAGTCCGCGGTGGTGACGGCCTTGTCGTTGAACTTGACCTCCTCCCACAAGGTGCGGCTGATGCCCTGGACGACATTGCCCTCGATGGCCTTGGCGAGGCCGTCGGGATTGATGATCTGGCCGCAATCATGGGCGACCACGAACCGCTTGACCCAGATCTTGCCGGTGGAGCGGTCGATGTCGACTTCGGCGATCGCGGCGACGCGGGTGCCGTTGCGCTGCGAATAGGCGATGCCGCGGCCGTTGACCTTGACGCCGGTCTGGTCGCGCCGCGGCGACGGCCGCGTCTCCCAGCCGAACTTCCCGGTGGCCGCCTTGATGACGGCGGCGTCGCGCGCGTCCTTGACGTATTGCAGCCGGAACTGGACCGGGTCCTGGCCGAGGGCCGCCGCCACCTCGTCGATGAAGGATTCGCTGGCGAAGTGGATCTGCGGCCCGACCGGATCGCGCAGATGCGATGACCGCAGCGGCGAGGCGCGGTCGAGCAGCGGCGCCACGGTCTCCCAGGCGAGGCGCTTGTTGGGGAAGTCATAGGACTCCGCCGGCACCCCGAAGCCATCACCCGACGCCAGCGTCACGCCGAGGGTCTGGCCCGCCAGCGTGTCTCTCGGCTTGCCGCCATTGGTGTCGACGTCGACCCGCGAGAACCCCTTGCTGGTGAACTCGTAGGCCACGATCTTGCCGGCGGCATCGAAGGCGAGGCGGGCGCGATGGATCGAGGCGGGACCCTTGGGGTCCCATGCCGTGCCCTGCTCGCGCATGTATTGCAGCCGCACGGGACGCCCGATCTCCTTGGCGATCACAGCGGCGTCCATGGCGCAGTCGTCGGCATCGTTGCGCCCATAGGAGCCGGGGCCGGCCATCCACTTGACGCGGACCTTCTCCAAGGGAACGTCGAGCGTCGCCGCCAGGCCGGCCTGGACGAAGTGGGACTTCTGGGTGCCGCTGTAGCAGGTGACGAAGCCGTCCTTGATCTCGACCAGGGCGCAGGCCGGTCCCATCGAGGCATGGGACTGGAACGGCCATTCGTACTCGGCCTCGATCACGCGCGCTGCGCTCTTGAAGGCCTCGTCCACATTGCCGACGTTCGTCTCGACGACGCGCTTGCGCACCGGCGACTTGCGGATGACGTCGTAGAGCGACGCCTGGGGCGGAAACGGCGGCGTGACCTGCGACCATTCCACCTTGAGGTTAGCCATCGCCTGGATGGCGTCCCATTCCTTCTCGGCGACGACGCCGAGGAAGCCGTTCTTCCAGATCGCCCTGGCGGTAGGGATGTCCCGGATCGAGCTTTCGTCGACCTTGACGGGAACGCTGCCGGCGACCGGGGGCCGGATCATCCGCGCATGGACCATCCCGGGGACCTTGACGTCGGTGACGAAGTCTTCCTGGGCGAACACTTTCGGCGCGATGTCCTCGCGCTTGATCGGCTTGCCGACGATCTTGTATTCGCCAGGCTTCTTCGGCAGCGCCTTGCCGGGCGCGTAGAGCGTGTTGCCGTACTGCTTGTTCCAGTCGAGCTGCACGTTGAAATAGCGTCCGCCGATCAGCTCGGCATAGGACGCCTTCCTGGCGGGATCGGCCTTGGCCTGCACCACGCCGTCGACCACGGCGAGCTGGTCGGCCGGGATTGCGAGCTTCTGGGCCGCCATCTCCACCAGCACGCGGCGCGCCTCCGCCGCCGCCATGCGCATCTGCTTGCCGCCGAGCTGGATCCCGGTGGAGCCGGAGGCGCCGCCCTGATGGACGCTGTTGGCGGTGTCGCCCATGTAGACCTTGACGGCCTTGAACGGCACGTCGAGCTCCTCGGCGACCATCTGGCCGATGGCGACGGTGAGGCCGTGGCCCATGTCCATCTTGCCGAAGAAGGCCGCGACGGTGCCGTCGGCGTTCACGGCGATGTAGGACGAGAGCTGGTCGGGCGTCAGCGGGGGCTTGGCGCCCTGGGCATGGGCCTGGCTGACAGCGAGCAGCGTGTCGAGGCTCATCGGCATGCCGATGGAGACGACGAGCGCGCCGCCGCTCTGGAGCAGGGCCCGGCGGGAGAACGAAGCGGATTTTTCCATTCTGGTCATGCTCGCCTCCCTCAGCCCATCATCTCGGACGCGCGCTTGACCGCGCGCAGGATGCCCATATGCGTGCCGCAACGGCATTTGAGGCCTTCCAGCGCCGTCTTGATCTCGGCGTCGGTGGGCTTCTTCTTGTCGCGCAGGAAGGCGGCCGCCGTCATGATCCAGCCGTTGATGCAGTAGCCGCATTGCGGCACCTGCTCTTCGACATAGGCGGTCTGCAACGGATGCGGCTTCTCGGGCGTGCCGAGGCCGGCGAGCGTCACCACCTTGCCCGACCCCACCGCCGAGACCGGCGTCACGCAGGAGCGGATCGCCTGACCGTCGAGATGCACCGTGCAGGCGCCGCACTGGGCGAGGCCGCAGCCGAAATGCGGGTTGTTGAGCCCGATGTCGTTGCGCAGCGCATAGAGCAGCGGCATGTCCGGATCGACATCGACCGTGTGGTCTCTCCCGTTGACGTTGAGGGTGAATTTCTGGGCCATGTGTCCTCCTGGGGATGGCGCCGGTTTGTCCGCTGGTCGGAAGCCGGCGCCGCTGCGCGAACCCGTGGGCTGCGTCCGGCCGGAACACTAATCCAGGCGGCGGTGGATTGGAACGGTTGCAAAGACGAAATCTTGGACGCGGACAGGCCGCCCCCGAGGACTCGTCTGTTTTCGTCCTCTCTCCCGCTCGCGGGGGAGGGTCAGGGGGGTCAGGGAGGGGGCAATTCCACGGCACAGACTCGCGACGAATTCCCCCTCCCCAACCCTCCCCGCAAGCGGGAGAGGGACCAAAAAAGCCGTTCGACCACGGACGGGTCCCGACCGTCGCGCCGCCGCCGCCGGCAGGTGTCGGCCGGGACATTCCGCCGCAGACGCCGATGTACGGGAACTCGCGGGTTGGTTAGACTGTCATTGATTGTCCGCGTGCCCTTCGTCCGCTGAAGCAAGGGCGCGGGAGCCGACGGCGGCGACGACGCGTCGGGGTCACAACGCCACAGAGGTTTGCGCACATGAAGAGTTTTGCGGGTTTGCCTCTCGTCCTGGCGGCGGTCGTCGCCATCGGCGCGCATTGCGGCGCGGCGGCGCAGACCGCCAAGCCGCAGCCCTTGAAGACGCAGCCTCTGAAAACCTGGCGCCACGGCATCATCGAGGCCAAGAGCGACGCCGGCATTTTCTTCGTCGCCAGCCGGCGCGACTTCGCCGCGACCCTCGGCCTCAAGCTCGATTTCGTGCAGCTCAAGAACGACGCCATCGCCCTCAAGGCGCTGCTGGCCGGCGATCTCGACAGCTACGAGGGCGGCACCGGCGGCGCGATCGTCGCGGCGAGCCACGGCGCCGACCTCAAGGTGGTCGGGTGCAACTGGCTGGTGCCGCCGCACGGCGTCTATGTGCGCGGCGATATCGCCACCATGGCCGACCTCAAGGGCAAGGCGGTGGCGGTGTCCGCGCCCGGCAGCTTCCCGGAAATCTTTGCGCGGGCGGCGTTCGAGAAGGCGGGCATTCCGGTCGCGGCGATGAAGTTCGCCGCCATCGGCGCCGACAACGACCGCTACCGGGCGCTGATGGCCGGCGTCGTGGACGCCGCCATCATCACCAACGAGTTCGTGCCGCTCGCCGGCAAGGTCGCGATCCGGGACATCATGCCGGCGAGCGAAGTGATGCCGGATTTCGTGCGGGTATGCGTGCAGATGTCGGGCAAGACCCTCAGCCTACGCCGCGACGACGCGGTGCGCTTCATCGCCGCCGAGATCGAAGGCCTGCGGTTTGCCATGAGCCACCGTGACGACACCATCAAGCTCACCAAGGACATCACCGGCATGAAACCCGACGATCGGCGCCCGGCCTACGTGTTCGACGCGGCCGTGACGACGAAGTCGATCGCCACCGACATGCCGATCCCGATGGACCGGCTCGACTTCATGCAGAAGGAGCTGGTGAGCGCCGGCAGCCTGGCGCGTCCGATCGACCTCGAGAAGATGGTCGACAAGGGCGCGCGCGAGCAGGCGCTGGCCCTGCTGCCAAAGTGACACGCGACCAGCGCGCGGCGATTGACGCGCGCTTCACGGCGGCGGCGCCTCCCCCGCGACCGCGCGCATGGCGGTGAACAGGTCCTTCACCGCCTTTTCGCCGAGGTTGCGGGCGATGAACACCATCCGGCTCACGCGCGCGCCGTCGGGCCAGCATTCGAGCTCGACCGGCGGATGGGCGAGGTGCTGGACGAACTGCACCACCACCGGGCCGCGACAGCCGACGACGTCGAGGAGGCCTTTCGCCCGCAACAGGTCGGCGCCGCGCAGCGCGATCAGCGCCTCCATGGTGCCGGCGAAAGCGCCCCACTCGATCGGCCGGGTGTCGACGATGGTGAAGCTCGCGATGTCGTCGGTGTGGCGGACCGCCTCGGCGACGAAGCCTGCGAGCGCCGCCGGGCCTTCGGCGAGGATCCATTGCGGGTCGAGCCTGCCCTGCACCGCTTCGCGGATGTCGGCGCGGGGATTGAGCGCACGCAGGTGCGCGGCGAGCGCGGCCGGCGCATCCTCGTCGGCGATGTCGGCCTTGGAGATCACGATGCGGTCGGCGAGGATCACCTGGCGGCGCGCCTCGGCGAAATCGGCGATGGTCGCGATGCCGCCCTGGGCGGCGATCACGGCAATGACCGCCTCGACATGGAACGCGCCGCCCAGCGCGCGATCGGTGGCGAAGGTGGCGAGGATCGGCGAGGGATCGGCGAGCCCGCTGGTCTCGATGACGATGCGCCCGAAATGCGGAATGACGCAGCGCTCGCGGTCGGCGACGAGGCGATGCAGCGTCACCTGCAGGTCCGAGCGCACATTGCAGCACAGGCAGCCATTGCCGATAAGCGCGATGTTGTCGCTCGAACTGCGCAGCAGGGCGTCGTCGATGCCGGTCTCGCCGAACTCGTTGACGATGACCGCGGTGCCGGCGCCCTCCGGCGTCGACAGGAATTGGCGCACCAGAGTGGTTTTCCCGGCGCCGAGAAATCCCGTCACCACGGTGACGGGAATCCGCGCGCCGCGCTCGCGCCGGAGCCTACGTCCGAACGGCCCGGCGGTCGAGGAAGGGAACAGTTCGAGCACCCGCCCCCCGCTTACAGTGGCGCCCGCCATGACCGCACTGCGCCCCACGCCGCGACCGCCGCGAGCGCGAGCGAGATCAGCACGTTGTAACCGGCGAGCGAGAGGCCGAGAAAGCGCCACGCCGCTTCGTCGCAGCGCACCAGGCTGATGGCCTGCAATTGGCTCAGGAGATCGCCGCCGGCGCCGAGATCGTCGATCGGTCCCGAGCATTCCAGCGGCCCCGGCCACCACTTCCATTCGACGCCGGCATGGAACAGGGCAAGCCCGGCATTGAACACCATGGCGAGCACGATGATCGCGAATCCCGCCGCCAGCAGCGCGCGCGGCGCCGCGCGCGCCGCAGCGACGGCGAGTACGATGGCGAGCGGAATCGACACGTAATAGGCGATGCGTTGGTCGAGGCAGAGCGGGCATGGCGGCAGCTTGAGGACGTATTGGAAGAAATACGCCCCGAGGATGGTGGCGGTCGCGGCGGCGGCGACCAGCGCCGCCGCCGCGACCGGCGGATGTGAGCGCATCAAGGCCTGCATTCCGATCTCGCTCCCGCAGCTCGCGGCCGCACCGCGCGTCGGCGGCCCTCGGCAGTGCCTGCCGCCCGGTCGATCGCATAGCCGCTTCGGCGGGCGCTGTCGATTGGGCATTGATGGCCGCGATTGCGCGCGCATTAGGGCTGCGAATCAGCGGCAACATGCGCTGCCTTGCCAACCTTCTCGCCGCGTGATCGCCCTCACCCGATTCCGCTGATTGGAGTAGGCTTTCGAGCCGGACACCGGTCGAGCGGGGATGCCGGCGAAATGGCCGATTGCAGCATGAGCGAATACCGAAGCGTTCCGAACCGGCCCGTAGACCCCGCCCAGGGACCTGCGTCCGGTTTCGGATTGAAGAAGAGCGCCGCCGATCTGGAGGCGCTGGACCGGGTGCGGACCTGGACGCGCGTCCGCTTCAAGCTGGCCGATGAAGCGCCGGTCGTGGTGGCGGAGATCGCGTGCGGCCTGCCCGGCTGTCCGCCGCTGGAAACCGTGGTGGCGTTCTGGACCGCCAACGACCGACGCCATCAGTTCAAGCTGTTCAAGCCGGTGCGGGAGGTCGTCAAGGACGATCTGCCGTTCGCCTGGCTGCTCGATTCGCTGGCGGCCTCAGAGATCGACGATTGCTGCTGAGGACGACTCGCTCGGGTTGCCTGGAGGACCGGGAACCACCCGGAGGGTGGGGGATTCCGTTTTCCGCAAAACAACCCCATGCAAAGTAGAATCCGATCTGCCGAACGGCTGCGAACTCGCAATCTGGGGCCGACAAGGCCGTCCGGATTCCGGGTTCGCCGCAAACGAAGCGGTGCCCCGGATACCACGCTTGACAGATTGTAAGTCATAACTTACGGTAAGCGATGACTTACGATACCGCATTGACGGCACTCGCCGACCCGACGCGCCGGCGCGTGTTCGAGCGGCTGCAGTCGGGGCCGCAGGCGGTCGGCGCGATTGCCCGCGGCCTGCCGGTGAGCCGCCCGGCGGTGTCGCAACACCTCAAGGTCTTGAAGGAGGCGGGTCTCGTGACCGACCGGCCCGAAGGGACACGCCGCGTCTATGCCATCGACCCCCACGGCCTCGGCGCGTTGCGGGGATGGCTAGACCAGTTCTGGGACCAGGCGCTGACGGCGTTCCAATCCGAGGTTGAACGAACGGCAAAAGACGAAAGGGATCGCAAATGACACTCCAAATCACCATCGCGCCGGTGCGCAAGAGCATTCGCGTCAAGGCCAGCCAGGCCCACGCTTTCGAGGTCTTCACGTCCGGGATCGCGCGGTGGTGGCCGCGCACGCACTCGATCGGAGACACACCTGTGAAGGCCGTGGTGATGGAGACCCGCCTCGGCGGCCGCTGGTACCAGTTGTGCGAGGACGGGTCGCAAGCCACGGTGGGAAAAATCCTGCGGTGGGAGCCGCCGCACCGCTTCGTCGTCAGCTGGGACATCAACAGTCAATGGAAGGCCGACACTACGGTAAGCTCCGAGGTCGAGGTCAGGTTCGTCGCCGACGGGCCGGATGCGACGCTCGTCGAGCTGGAGCACCGCAAGTTCGAGCAGATGGGCGCCGAAGCCGGCGAAAAGATGCGTAGCGATGTCGACGGCGGCTGGCCCCGCATGCTCGAACACTTCAGGACGGCAGCCGAGGCGTGAGCGTTCGCGACACCGTTGGAATCCAGGTCGAAACCAGAGAGGAGCATTCCATGAGCATCGAACTCTACGTCTTTCCGCCGAGCCCGCGGGCGATCAAGGTGATCGCCGTCGCCAACCATCTCGGCCTCGATTGGACCACGCGGATGCTCGACTTTCGCAAGGGCGATCACATGGCGCCTGCCTATGCCGCGCTCAATCCCAACTGCCGCATGCCGACCCTCAAGGACGGCGATTATGTGCTCTGGGAATCCAACGCCATCATGCAGTACCTCGCCTCGAGGAAGCCGCAGAGCGGCCTGTTGCCGGCCGACGAGAAGGCGCGGCTCGACGTCACGCGCTGGCAGTTCTGGGACGTCGCCCATTGGGATCCGGCCTGCGCCGTGTTCGTGTACGAATACCTGGTGAAGCCGGCGCTGCTCGGGATCAAGGACCCGGACATGGCCGCGGTCGCCAAGGGAACCGACGCATTCCACCGGACCGCGAAGGTGCTCGACGGCCAGCTCAAGGGCCGAAAGTTCGTCACCGGCGACGCGCTGACCCTCGCGGATTTCGCCCTCGCCGCGGGAATGGTCTATGCCGAGCCCACCCACCTGCCGGTCGCGCCCTATGGCGAGATCAAGCGCTGGTTCGGCACCGTGATCGCGCTGCCGTCCTGGCAGAAAACGATGGCGGAATGCGCGATGCCGGCGGCGAGCGCGGCGTGACGATCGCGAGGCAGCGCAGCGACAGCGGGCTGCCTCGCTCCGGCCCGCGATCGAGATCATTCAAACAGTTCTGGGCGAAGGCTCTGCCGGACGTGAATTAATGCGTGGATGAGCACATGGCCGGCTTCTTCGGAGTAAAAGACGTAGTGTGACTGAAAACGAAAGCGGCGGTAGCCGACAACGAGTTCGTCGGAGTTGATCCCGATGCCGGGGAAGTCGGCAATGAGTCCGAAAGTACGTTCCAGACCGGCGTAATAGGCGTCAGCTTGATATCGGCCGAAATTCGCCTGCGAAAACACGTAGATGTCGACAAGGTCACCGCGGGTTCTGGGCGATAAGCGATATTCAGCCGCGGCGCGAATCGGCGCGCGCACGTGCCTCGGCGAGAATCTCATCCATCGAAGCGGTCGTCACGGTCGTGCAATCGGGATGAGTAAGCGCGGCACGCAATCGACGCAATTGTTCATCGCGAGGCAAGGCTTGCCAAATGCGAATCTCTTCTTCGGTCGGAGTTGCCGAAGGCATGACACGGGCCACGGAATCAATCGTATCTTTCATGTCGTAGGTCTATCATTGTCAGCACAAGTTCGCCACCTCGTGCCGCCATCCACGCCATCGAGAAACTCTGGCAGCGGTGACGCGGCGCGCCGCGCGGGCCGGCACAGCCAGCGCGGTAGGAACGTATCGGGATACCGTCATTGTCCGGTGCTGTGCAGGTTTTCGGACGCCGGAATGCCGAGCCTATCC
>DASYNT010000180.1:0-18659 GCA_036008405.1 Xanthobacteraceae bacterium | reverse complement strand
ATGTGTTGGTCTTCAGCGACCCGGTCTTCGGCAATAACATGTATTTCCGCGGCACCGACGACAAGGTGTGGCAGGTAAGTCTCGACGGCACCGTCGGTACCAATCCGGGCGGGTACAAGACCCAATCGGATGTCTTCGTCTCCGGTGGCCAGATGTATTTCCGCGGCACCGATGACAAGGTGTGGATCGTGAACCTCGACGGCAGCGGCGGCATCAATCCCGGCGGCTACAAGACCCACTCGGATGTTTTCGTTACAAGCGAGGCCATGTATTTCCGCGGCACCGATGACAAGGTGTGGCGATTTCCGATTCCCTTGTTCACATTTGCCAATGATTTTTTGGATGTCGAAGCAGCTTTGGGAATCTCCATCGGCATCCCCACATTCTTTGGCGGTGCCAACGTCGGCGGCTATCAAACGCTGTCCGACATCAACGTCGTCGACAACTTCATGTACTTCCGCGGCACCGACGACAAGGTGTGGCAGGTAAGTCTCGACGGCACCGTCGGAACCAATCCGGGTGGGTACAAGACCCACTCCAATGTCTTTGTCTTCAACGACCCGGTCCTAGGCAATCAAATGTATTTCCGGGGCACCGACGACAAGGTGTGGCGCGTGAACCTCGACGGCAGCGGCGGCGTCAATCCCGGCGGCTACAAGACCCACTCGGATGTGTTGGTCTTCAGCGACCCGGTCTTCGGCAATAACATGTATTTCCGCGGCACCGACGACAAGGTGTGGCAGGTAAGTCTCGACGGCACCGTCGGAACCAATCCGGGCGGGTACAAGACCCAATCGGATGTCTTCGTCTCCGGGGGCCAGATGTTTTTCCGCGGCACCGACGACACAGTGTGGCAAGTAAACGTCGACGGCACCGCCGGCGCTCCTCTGGGCGGGTACAAGACACACTCAGATGTGCTGGTATTCGCAGGTAGTGCTTATTTCCGCGGCACGGACAACAAGGTCTGGAGAGTGGCAATATAGGCTTCGCAGTTTTGCGCATTGGCTGCGCACGATATTGCCGACAGAGCAACAGTAGCCGCTGCCAGATGCAGAAGTCGACGGCGCGGAAGCTTGGCGCGGCGATCGATAGGAAGACTCGCTGCATCGAGGACGCGGTTCTGGACACCGTGGTTGACGAGCACCCTGTACAACCAGAACCTATCGTAACCCGCCTCGTAGCAGCACACCGTCCGTCGATTGTTGGCGGACGAGTCCTTACCGCCCCGTCGGGAACGGCATCAGCGGCATTTCGGGCCACCGCTCCGCAAACAGGCCGACGGGCGCGGCGCGCACCTCGTTTACGGTGGCGACGCGTGCCTCGCCGACCCCGAGGGACAGCACCGCACGCTGGGCATCGGCGAGCCCGGCGCCGAATTGCTCGTCGATTCCCTTGGGCCCCAGATCCAGGGCGGTCGACTGGAGGATTTTCCGGATCGCATCCGGGGTGAGGCCTGGCTGCAATTCGATCAGGAGCGCCACGATCCCGCTCACTTCGGCCGCGGCCACCGAGGTGCCCGTCGACAACTGGTATCCCTGCCCGGGAGACGGCACGATGACGTCGACGCCGGGCGCCGCCACCGCGATGTGGCGTCCCCGGTTGGCCTGCGGCAGCAACTGGTCTTTGGCATTGGTCGCCGTCACCGCGATGACGTTCTTGTCCGCCGCCGGATAGAGCGGCGGCGACTTCGGTCCGGCATTGCCCGCCGCCGCCACCAGCACCACGCCCTTCTGGCGCGCCGCCGCAATGCCGCGCGAAATGTCGGGGTCGTAGGGACCGGCAAAGCTCATGTTGATGACTCGCGCGCCATGCGCCACTGCCCAATCGATGCTCTTGAGCAGGCTCACGGTGGTCGCTTCGGACTTTTCTTCGTCGCCGCCGAAAGCGCGAATGGCGAGGAGGCGCGCGCCGGGGGCGCTTCCCGTCATCTGCGACCGCGCCACGATCGCACCGGCCATCCCGGTCCCGTGGAGATTTGGCGGCCCGCCCGGCGTCACGGCGTCGTAGCTCGCCGCCACCGCATCCGCGAGTTCGGGATGCGAGGTATCGATCCCGGAATCGATGACGGCGACCAGAACCTTCCTGCCGGTGGCAAGGCGGTGGGCCTCGGCAAGATGAAGCTTGCCCGACGCATATGACAGGCTCGGGTCGGTCTGCCCGCGGCCGGCCGCCGGCAGCGACTGCGCCAGCGTGAACCTGTAATTGGGCTGCGCGGTCCGCACCGAGCCATCGGCCTCCAGCGCGCGGATGACGTCGGAGACGCTGCGGCCGTCGTCGATCCGCCAGCGGTGATAGGTCGTCCCGATCAGTGCGATTTGCTGCGTTTCGACCGGCGTCAACCGGTGCCGCCGCGCGAGGTCGTCGAGCGCGCGCGGCGAGATGTCGGAGGCAAATCCGATGACGACCTCGCGCGGCACATAGCGCCGCTCGCCGGCCGGCGGCACGCCGCTGCGGGGGTCGGTGTTCTGCGCTTGGTTCTGCCCCTGGTTTTGCACTTGGCGCGCCACGGCGCCGAGCTGGCTGATCGGATTTCCGTTCGGACCGAGCAACGTGTTCGTGACCCCCGAAGCCGCACCGGTGACGGACCCCGCAAGCGAATTGGTGACGGAGTTGAGCGGCGCCGGGCGGGCGAGGGTGGATGAAACGGCGCCTTGGGCGCCCTTGACGGTATTGACGGCGTCGCTCGGCGCCGACGGACCCGGAAACGGAATGGTGAGGGTCGGCGTCGGCAGCCCACCGGATCCTCCGAGATCGGTCACGCCGAGGCCTACCCCGCCAAGATCCACCCCGCCAAGACCTGTGCCGCCAAGACCTGTGCCGCCAAGACCCGTGCCGCCAAGACCCGTGCCACCAAGACCGGTTGCACCAAGACCTGTGCCGCCAACACCCGCTCCACCGAGGCCCGACCCACCAACTCCGGCCGACGCGCCGCCGAGCCCAGACCCGACCCCCCCGGTCACGCCGCCCACGCTGGGAACTCCGATCCCGCGCAGCTGCGCGCCGGCCTCGGTCGAGCCGAGGCACTGCAGCGCTAGCGTCAGCAGGATGCCGATGGTCCGCATCACATTGATGGAGCTGGGCAAACGGCCTCCCCCCTGGCGCAAACGACGACGCAATCCCCGAGCGCCGATCAGCCCAATCAAAGACAGGATTTTGATCGATTTATGTCGGGATCGGGACGGCGGGAGCCGGGCCGGAGGAAGCCCTGGTCAGGGGAACTCTGCGACGATTTCGATCTCCCCAAAAATTGCGCCGTTGAATGCGCTGAGGTCCGCGGCCGGGATCCAATATTCGAGGTGCGCCCGTCCTCCGGCTTCGTGCACCTCGTACCGTTCCAGGAATTCCTTGCGCACGTGAAAGCGGGTTACGAAGCCTCGTCCAGACGCGGGAACATTCCAGTCTCTTGCGATCTTGACGGCGTATTCCTCGCTCAGCACAGGATAAAAGATCGGCTGATCCGGCAGGCGTGGTGGGAAAGCACGCATCTTGTGTTGCTTGATGAGTTCGAGTTCGGCGGGCCCGACTGGCCGCCAAAGAATGATGGTTTCGGGGTCGGACATTCTCTGGAGCGTTTTCCTGGTGGCCCTCGAACGGCTTCGCGAGAGGCCGTGTCAGCTTGTCCCGACCGGAGCACCGGAACGGACCCTCCCGGTCGGCGCCCCGGCTCAGTCCGGCTTCACGCCGGCGAACTTGACGACCTTCGCCCACTTCTCGGTTTCGTCGACGAAGAACCTGCCGAAATCGGCGGACGAACCCGCGAACACCGTCGTGCCCAGCTCGACGAGCTGCGCTCTCATCCTGGGGTCGGCGAGAATGGTGTTGATCTCGTTGTCGAGTCGGTCGACGATCTCGGCGGGCGTGCTCTTGCGCAAACCGACCGCGAACCACTGGTTCGCCTCGTAGCCCGGCACGAACTCGCCCACCGTCGGAACGTCGGGCAAGGTCTCGAAGCGCGTCGCAGTCGTCGCCGCCAGCATGCGAAGCTTGCCGGCGCGGATATGCTCGATGGTCGCCGGCAGGCTGCCGAAATAGACCTGCACCTGGCCGCCCAGCAGGTCGGTCACCGCCGGCCCGGCGCCGCGATAAGGCACATGGGTCATGTCGACGTGGGTCATCACCTTGAACAGCTCGCCGGCCATGTGGGTCGCGTTTCCGCTGCCGGCCGACGCCATGCTGACCTTGCCCGGATTGGCCTTGGCGTAGGCGATGAATTCGGGAACCGAATGGACGGGAACGGAGGGATGCACGATCAGGAAAAGGGGTCCGCGGATGATGCCGACGGCCGCGATGTCGCGGATGAAATTGAAGCTCAGCTTTTCATACATCGTCGCGTTGATGGCCGCGGCCGCATCGAACCCGAGCAGCGTATAGCCGTCGGCGGGAGCGCGCACGACCGCCTCGGTGGCGATATTGCTGGCGGCGCCGGGACGGTTTTCGATGACCAATGACTGGCCGAGCCGCTCCGACAGCGGCTGTCCGATCAGGCGCACGAAAATGTCGGTCCCGCCCCCGGGTGCATAGCCGACGACGATGCGGATCGGCCGCGTCGGATAGGCTTGCGCCCAGGCCGAGTGGGACACGGCCGGCAGCGCGGCAGCACCAGCCGCCAGATGCAGAAATCGACGGCGAGGAAGTTTCATCGGGGCGCTCCCACTCGAGTGCTCGTCGCACGGATCATAGGCGAAGCCCCCGGTGCGCGCATGACAAATATGGTACGACTGCGAAGCGGCCCGAACGGGACGCAGCGGATCAGGAACGGCCTCGCTATTCGAGATAGCTGCGCTTGCCGGTTTGAATGAGCTCGTAGAGCGCTTTTATCTCGCCCTGCAGTCGCGGATAATTGTGCCAGTCCAGGTACTGGGGGAACCTCAGCGTCGCGGCGGCCTGATCGAGGGGCACGCCGCGGCTCACCGCATCCTTCACCGTCGCGTATTCGTCCGCCAGCATCGCCGCCATTTCCTTGACGTCGGCGCGCGTCGCAACGTCGCCATGGGGCGGCAGAATGGTGTCGACGTCCATGGCGGCAACCCGGTCGAGGAGCGCGAGCCAGCCCTCGACCGACGGCGTGAAAGCCATGTTCGGCATGCTGTGCCGGGCGAACGCGCCGGGCGAGAAAAGCACGCGGGCATGGGGAAACTCGACGAAAGTGTCTCCCGCCTGCTGGCCCGGCCCGAGATAGAGGAGGCGGACCAGCCGGCCGCCGACGCGGATCGTCATCTCGCTGTCGAACGTCACGTCGGGCAGGACCAGCTTGACCTCGTCGGGATCGAAACCGCGGCTTTTGAATCCGCTGATGCGGCGCGCCATTTCCTTCGGATGGACCAGTTGCATGATGCGCGCGGTTTCCTTGTGCGCGACGATGGTGGCGCCCGCGGCCTTGAACACGGAATTGCCCATCTGGTGATCGCCGTGGAAATGGCTGTTGATGACCCATTTGACGGGCTTGTCGGTCACCTTGCGGATGCGATCGAGCAGGTCCCGGGCGAGGCGCGGATGGGTGAGCGTATCGATCAGGAGCACACCCTCCTCGGTGACCAGAAATGCCGCATTCGCCCCGCCATCGGCGTCGTAATAGAAATAAAGATCGCTCGCGATCTGCTTGACCTCATCAGAGGCACGCTCCTGCGCCGCGACCGGCGGGACCGCAATCATGATCAGGACGAGCAGGGCGAGCGCCCGAACGAAGAGGCACGTTGTCGAAAGCGCTTTCAAGAAAGCCGTTTTCATCGCCGATTTCCTCCTTCTTCGTTCGGCGCAGCATAGCAGAAATCGTTGGTACGTCGCGCCGCTGCGATCGATCGGCCCGCCACGATTCGCGATGAAAGCATTCGTGAATCGGGTCCATGAATGACCGACCGCATCGGGAGGAGCCGGGCGGAGCCGGGCGGAGCATGGCGTCTCGAAGGATGGGCGATTTGAAACGATAATTCAATTCGCGGCACGTCCGCGGCCAGTGATGCTCCGGATGCTCTGGCGCCATCGGCGGGTCATCGCCGGTGCGTTGTGGTGACCTCAGTTCTTGAAGAAGCAGAAACTCTCCACGTCCACTTCCCAATCGCGATCGGGCCACGGCGCCCCGTTGCGCGAGAATTGGGCGTAAGTCTCGGCGCGCACCTCCCACTCGTTGCTCACGCAGATCTCGGAGCCCGGGGGCACGTCCAACTGCACCGAGATGCCGGCGGGCGAGACGCCGGTATGTCGGCCGCCATCGGGAAACGACACGCATTGCGTCCAAGCCGGACGCAGGCAGGTCTGTGCACCGACGTCCGACGCGACGAGCACGGCGAACAGTGCCGTCACCGAGGCGATCGCAGCGCGCATCATTCTCTCCCGGGGTGCGGCCCGCGGCGACGCTGGCGGTCGCCGCCGCGGTCAAACAAACGCCCCGGCGCGAGCGGCCGGGGCGAAGCTGGTAAAACGGATGGACGCCCGCGCAAAGCCGCGCTCCGGCGCCCGCTCGGGTGCCGCAATCAGGTGCCGCGCTTGGGCCACAGCGTCCCCTGGTCGCCGCCCGGCACCTTGGCGATGCCCTTGTAGACGAACTTCTGCACGCGTTTTCCTTCGTAGGTTTCCGTCGTGTAGATGTTGCCCTTGGAATCGACGGCGATGCTGTGGACGCCGTAGAATTCGCCCGGCTGGCGACCGCCGCGGCCGAACGATGCCAATTCGGTGAGGGTGTCGCGCTGCACGATGCGAACGCGCTCGTTCTGCCCGTCGGTCAGGTAGATGAAGCGCTCCTGCGGGTCCTTGGAGAACGCGATCTCCCAGGTCGAGCCGGAGGCCAGCGTGTTCTTGGCGAAGAACTGCTCCTTGAGGAAGGTGCCGTCGGGCTTGAACACCTGGACGCGGTCGTGCTGGCGGTCGCAGACATAGAGCAGGTCGTCCTTGGCCAGCGCGACGCAATGCACCGGGCTGCGGTACTGCTGCAGCGCCGCGGCGGTCGGATTGTACGGCCCCTGCGGGCTGTCGTCGGGCTTGTTGCCGTAGGCGCCCCAGAAGCGCTTGATCTTGCCGGTTTCGCCGTCGAGCACCGCGACGCGACGGTTGCGGTAGCCGTCGGCCACGAAGGCTTCGTTGGTCTTGGGGTTCACGGTGATCTGGGCGACGCGCCCGAAATTCTCCGGATCATTGCTGCCGGCGTTCTTGCCTTGATGGCCGGACTGCATCAGGAACTTGCCGTCCTTGGTGAATTTGAGGACTTGCGAATCCTTGGCGCCGTTGCCGCCGAGCCAGACATCGCCCTTGAAGTCGACATAGACGCCGTGCATCGATTCCGGCCACTCGTAGCCCTGCCCCGGGCCGCCCCAGGCATGCACCACGTCGCCGGCCTGGTTGAACGCGATCACCGGCGGCGCCGACTTGCAGCAGATCGAGACCGGCGGGTTGAGGGTCGAGCCTTTTTCATTGTTGCTCAGCGTCGAGGCGCCGCGATGGACGATCCACACGTTGTCCTGGTCGTCGACCGAAACGCCGATGGTCATCCCCAGCAGGGCCTCTTCCGGCAACGGCTTCGGCCACAGCGGATCGACCTCGAAGATCGGAATCTCCACCATCGGCCCCTCCGCCGCCGTGCCGTGAAGCACGGACAGTCCGGCACCGATGCCTCCAATGGCGAGGGCGAGCGCCGCCCCGTAGACGAATGTCCGCTTTGGCACGGCCTTGATCATCACCACCTCCCTGGCGCGCTGCTTGTGAGTCCTGAGGAATTCTGCGCTGCCATGTCGACGCGCGCGCCGCGCCGACGGCTTTGAACCAAGCTATACCAGTTGGGCGTGTCGAGGCAACGCAGACGTGGCGGTTTTCCGGCGCCGGCCGCGAGCCCCGCCGGCCTGCGCCGCTCCCGGCATTCAGCCAGGGGGAATGAACACGTATTGTTTCAGCCGGTCGGTTTCCTGCTGGCCGACATATTTGCCGATCTCCTTGTCGAACTGCGTCCAGGCCTTCCATGGCCGGTATTCCGCAAGTTCCGCGGCCATGCGCGCGCCGACGCCCGGAATCAAAAGGAATTCTTCGCGGCTGCCGGTGTTCAGATTGATCGGCACGAACGCCCTGCGGTAGAACTCCTTCGCTTGGTCTGCCGTGAGCTTCTGCTCCAGCAGGAACTTGTTCAGTTCGACGATGGTCTTGAATGGACGCTGCCCGATCATCGCTTTCGCGATGGCGGGCGTCATCGCGGGCAGCGATGCCAATTCGGCCTCGGCGGCCATGTTGGGATCGAGCAGCCCCTTGCCGGCCTGGGCGCCGGCGGGAACCGCCAGCCATGCCAGCAGCACGAGTGCGCCGAAGGCGCGGATCGTCCGGTGCAGATTCGTCACGGTCTCACTCCCCTTGTTTGGCCTTGTCCGGCTCGATGCCGAACACACGCCCGACCCGCGCCCGGTAACGGACGTCCGAGTAGACATAGGCGAGCCCGAGCAACCCCATCTGCAGCATCATCCCGGGTGCGAGTAGCGGCGGCGCCTTGGCACGCATGATCTTCTCCATCAACTCCCACATGCCCATGGACGGATTGAGCTCGAGCTGAAATTCAGCCGAGCCGTGAAAATGCGCGACCACGCCCGCACCGCCGGCCAGCACGAACAGCACCATGATGATCGCCAGCGCCCGCAGGCTGGCGGCATCGTTCCGCCTCCACTGCCAAGCGATCGCCGCGACGGCGGCCACGATCAGAACCAGAGGAACCAGCTGCAGCGGCTGCTCGTAATGCTCCAGCAGCACGAGCTCCGTCACCGTGCCCACGAGGCCGAGCACGAGGACGGCGAGGACCCAGCGGCGCAGCAGCTCGACGTGGTCTGCGCCCGCCCGGCGCGCCTCCATGGGACGCTCCTGTTTGACGCTGCTACGGCCGGCTCCGCGCCTCTTTCACCACCTCGGCGAGGCTCGCATTGTATTTGGCCATGACGTCGTTGACCAAGGCCGTGACCTTGGCGGCATCCGGCTTTTCGGGCATCAGTGCCTGCTCGATCTCGATCATTCCCTTCTCGATGGCGACGTAGTTGTCGTCGGACCGCGCCTTGACGAGGTCCTCGATGCTGTCCCAGGAGCTGTCGAACGCTTCGAAGGACTTGCGCGCCTGGGCGACATCGCCGGCCTTCAACGCCGGGATCACTTCGCGCAGATGGGCACGCACCATGCGCAGGCGGGCGACGTCGTCGTAGAGCGGATTGAGGGGCGCCGCCTTGGAGACGAGGCCGATCGTCTCGTCATATTTGGCGAGCATCGCCTGGGCATCCGCAAGCAGCGCCGCCATGTCGGGGGTGGCGGCGTCGAGCGCCTTGCCGATCTTGCGCTGGTAGTCGAGCTCCAGGAGGTTGTACATCTCCTTGCTGCGGACGTTGATGTAGACTTCGATGCCGTTCCAGGCGGAATCATAGGCGGCGAACGCCGCCTTGGCGCGCGCGACATCGCGCTGCTGCAGGGCGGCGACAGTGTCGGCGAGGGTCGGCCGCACCGCCTTGATGCTGGCAACCTCGAAACGCTCGTCGGCGGCCTGACCTGCCGAGCCGGCGATCACGAGGGTTGCCACGACCCCGAAACCGATCCGGCGCGCCCGCGCCATCCAGCGGGACGGGCATGCGGCAAATGCTGCCGCACCGGCGCGGCAGGACGTCATCATCGACTGGTGTGTCATCGTCTTCTCCCCTGGTCCGACGTTCTTATCCGACGTTTGCCCGAGAAAGCCACTCGGGCGCCCTTCTTTAGATTTATTCTAAACGGGTATCGACCAAATGCAACGGGCGGTGCCGCGAGCCGGCAATCGGCGCCGGAGATCGCCGCCGCGAGCGGACGGTTGCGGGGCGAGGGCTCGAAGCAAGGGCTTTGGCTTGGCGGCGACTTGGCAGCGACTTGGCGGCGCGACGCGGCTTGCCAGTGGGATGAAAGGCGATATATATGATCGGATATATCGATGGGTCGTGCCGACGAGGAAAAGCCGCGTGAGCTTCGATGCCCAATGCGATCTGGCTGCCGTCGTCTATGGCGCCGCCGACGACCCGGACCGGCTGATCTCAGGCTTTGCCGCCGATCTCCGCCGTTCCGGGCGCCGCCCGGTGGGAGTGGTGCAGCTCGGGCGGAGCTGCCGGGCGGAGAATCCGCGGCTCGGCGTCGTCGTGCTGCCGGACGGCGAAGTGGTTCGGCTGGCGCCGCACGAGGCGACTTTCGCGGCCGGGTGCCGGCTCGATCCCGATCGGCTGGCCGGCCTCGCCTGCCGGCTGGCAGCCGCCATCGAGGACGGCGCCGACCTCGTCATCATCAACCGTTTCGGCCGGTCGGAAGCCGAAGGCAAGGGACTGATCGATCTCATCCCCCAGGCGCTCGCCGCCGACATTCCGGTACTGATCGCGGTGCCGGAACGGCGCTTCGCCGCGTGGATCCGGTTTTCCGAAGGCATGAATGTGCGGCTCGCCTGCCGCCGCGACGCGCTCGATCGATGGTGGCTGTCGGTCACGGGTCTCGCCCGTCGGCGCGGCGGCGCCGGTACGTTCTGCGAGTTCGCGAAATGAGGCGCGGGACCGCGCCGGGGAGTTTGCCGTGGTAGCTCTCGACACCCCAATGACGAGCAATCCCCCGTTCGTCATCGACGTGCTCGGCGAGGTCGCACCCGACGGGCAAGCCATCGGGCTGCGCATCCAGCGCAGCGCGCAGGGTCCGGTCGACCTGTGCCTGCGCACCGAAGACGTGCAACACCTGGTCAGCATTCTCCTGGCGCTGAGTTGCGAGGCCAAGCGTCTGCAGCCGCCGCCGCCATTCGAGGGGCCGCCGGGGCGGGCGATGCCGCTGCCGCTGACCGCCATCAATGTCGGCCAGACCGAGGACGACCAGATCTTCCTGTTGCTCGAGGTGGGAACCGCATCGCTGATGTTCGGCCTGCCGCCGGCGACCTTGGGCGAGATCGGGCAGACGCTGCTGGCGCTGAGCGCGCGCACGGCCGGCAAGCCGTCCTGAGGCGACGCTACCCGGCCTGCGGCCTGCAGGCAGGAAACCGGCACGTTTCGCGCACCCTCTAATTGCGCGCACCCTCTTTTCAAGGCCGCCGATATGTGCGATAAGCGTTGTATCGTAATGGATATAGCGTAGCCATGTCGTCTCGCGCTCCGGACATGTTGTCGAGCATCTTTTCGACCGGCCGCCCGCCGGCTGCGCCGGCGTTCGTGCGCGGGCTGATCCCGATGAAGGCGCGCGTGCCCGGCGCCGCATCCGAATTCGTTCCGCCCGCCGCCAAAAGGCGCACCGCGATCTGGGACATGCATCCCAGCGTCCATTGCTCGATCATCGGCACCTGCCTTTCCAGCGCGGAACTGCGCCGGCTGATGGTCAAGCTCGGCGTCCACGGCGCCGAGAGCGCCGGCGATCATGACCTGCACAAGCAGGGCGTGACGATCGCAGCTCGCGCGCAAGGCGGCGGCAAGCTCATCCAGAAGGCTCTCGACCACCGCCACGAAGCGGCGATCAAGCAGTTCGCAAAGGCCGCGGACGAGGCCGCGCTGCGCGAATTGTGGGCCGCGGCGGTGCGGCGCGGCGACATTCCCGGCGCCTATTGGGCGGTGCTGAGCCATCCGGCGGCCACCGACGCCGTGATGCGGCAGGCGTTCGGCGACGTGCACATGCTGTCCCACATGGTCGGAGCCGCCAACCGCGCCGATATCCGCCGGCTGCGCCAGCTCGAGGAAGACAACGCGGCATTGACGGCCAAGCTCGAGCGGCAGCAGCGTCAGCTGCGCGACGGCTTCACCGTGCGCGATGACAAGATCCGCCTGCTCAACGAGGCCCTGAGCCGCGCGCTGGCCCAGTCGCCCGCCCACTCGCCCGCCATGGCCGGTCACGAAAGCGACGACCTGCACGCCGCCAAGGACTCATTGATCGATCTCGACCGACGGCTGAGCCGTGAGGTCGCCCACCGCAAGCGCCTCGAAAGCCGCCTGGAAGCGGCGGCGCTCGCCCGGTCGCAAGCCGAGCGCGCCCGCCAGGATGCGGCGCGGGAGTGCGAGGAGCTGCGCCGCGAGCTCGCCCTCGCCGAGGTCGAGATCGGCGGCTGGCTCGGCGAGGCCGCGACGGCCGCGCCCAACCTCGGCGGCGCGCAGGTGCTTTACGTCGGCGGCCGCGCCAACCAGGTGCCGCAGCTCAAGGCCCTGGTGGAACGCGCCGGCGGCGCATTCCTCCACCACGACGGCGGCATCGAGCACAGCATGACGCTGCTGCCGGGCCTGATCAGCCGCGCCGACTGTGCGGTATTCCCGATCGACTGCATCAGCCACGACGCCATGGGCATGGTGAAACGGCAATGCCGGCTCGCGGCCAAGCCGTTCATCCCGTTGCGCACCGCGAGTCTCGCCGGCCTGCTGAGCGGGCTGGCCGCCCTCGACCGATCGGCAATGCCGGAGACGGCGGCGGGCTGAGACCGGCGAGCCCGCGCCCGCGGGCGACCGCGCCACCATGGCGGATGTGCGGGTAGGGGCGACGCCTGCTCCCTCTCCCGCTTGCGGGGGAGGGCCGGGGAGGGGGCTCTCGTCGTGCTCAACCGGGCTGATGGTCGACGCGAGTCTGTGCCGCGGTCTCGCCTTCCCCTGACCCTCCCCGCAAGCGGCCGCAAGCGGAGAGGCGACGAAAACCGACTCGATTGCCGGTGGTCGAGGGCGATCGTCGCGACCGCGAATTTTCATTTTCGTCCGGTGCGGTTATCATGGGGCTACGAAAGTGGCGCGTGACCCCGTGGGGCGTGTATGCGTGAGCGCATGACACCGATCTTCAATGGCCGTGTGCTGGCCCTGGCGCTCGGGCTTGCCGCCTGCGGCTGCTCGGGCGCCGCCCGGCTGGACCAGGACCAGCAACTCGCAACGCCGACCTCCACGGCGTTGCGGGCCGGCGACTGGATCAAGGTGACGGTCGCCGGGGATGCATCGCTGAGCGGCGACTTCCAGATCGACCCGACCGGCTCGGTCCTGCTCCCGCTGGCCGGTCCGACCAAGGCGGCCGGCATGACGCCGAGCGAGCTCGCCCAGGCCCTGGCGAAGAGGTATCGCGCCGAATACGTGAAAAATCCCAACGTCACGGTTTCCGGCCCGCGGGGAGGGTAGTGATATGACTCTGACGGTTCATTCAGTATCGGTGTCATGCCCCGCGAAAGCGGGGCATCCAGTAACCCCTGGACGATCGGTGGAACTCATGCTGTGCCAGATTGCCGCCCCCGTGGCTACTGGATCGCCCGGTCAAGCCGGGCGATGACGACAAGTGGGATTCAAGCGTTGGAGACGGGACATTATATCCCGCGCGCCTGCGCGCCGCGCCGCCTCGGTCAGAGCCCGCCGAGATTGCGGAACTTCTGCACGCGCTTGCCCTGGACTTCGGCGGTGTAGATGTTGCCCCTGCTGTCGATGCCGATGTTGTGGAGGTTGTAGAACTCGCCGAGCTGGTGGCCGACACGGCCGAACGAGCCGACGAGCCCGCCGTCGGCGCGATTGATGACGTGGAACTGGCCGTTGGGGTCGTCGACGACGACGAGATAGGTCTGCGCCGCGTCGGGCCACTTGCCGATCGAGCCGATGGTGCCGGGCGCGCTCTCTTTCAGCACCGAAAATTCACGCACGAAGGTGCCGTCCTTGCGGAATATCTGCATCCGGTTGTGGCTGCGGTCGCACACCAGCACCAGCCCGTCATTGGTGATGGTGATGCAGTGCACCGGATTGCCGAACTGTTGCGGCGGCGGGCCGCTCGGGTCCCACACGACCTTGTCGTCGGTCGGCGGCCTGCCATAGGCGCCCCAGTGGCGCCGGTAGGCCCCGGTTGCGGCGTCGAACACGATGACGCGATGGTTGGCATAGCCGTCGGCGACGAAGATCTCGTTGGTGTCGCGATCGACCGCCATGTCGGCTGGGCGGTTGAGGTGTTCGATGTCGTTGGAGCCGCCCGGCGTGCCGGGCTTGCCCAGCCGCATGACGAACGTGCCGTCGCGGGTGAATTTGTAGATGTGCCCGCCGGTCTCGACATTGTCGCCGACCCAGACGAAATCGTTGTGGTCGATGAAGATGCCGTGGCCGTCATTGCCCCACGTGTAATCGGGGCCGTCGCCGCCCCAGCCCTGCACCACCTTGCCGGCCTGGTCGAACTCGATCACCGGCGGCGCCGGCACGCAGCAGATCACATTGGTCGCGGTCGAGGCGCGCTTCTCGCGGGCATCGAGCGAACTGGGCCGCTGGTTGATCCAGACATGGTCCTGCGCATCGACGGTGATGCCGCCGATGGTGCCGATGATCCAGTTCCCCGGCAGCGTCTGCGGCCAGCTCGGGTCGACCAGGAATTTCGGCGGCTCAGCCAGCGCCGGCCGCAACAGCGCGGCGGCGGCGAAGCCGATCAAGGCGATCCTGAGCCCGATGCGCAGCATAAGTGCCTCCTGCCTGTCTCGTGTGGTGTCGTGCTTCCGACGCTCGAACCGCGTTTGTGTCATCGCCCGGCTCGACCGGGCGATCCAGTAGCCACCGGCTCGCGATTTGGCCACAGCATGAGTTCCGCGCTGCCACGGGGGTTGCCGGATGCCCCGCATCCGCGAACCATGACATTGTTCGTCAGGCGGACCAAGAGATGTTGTGATGGTCTGTCGATTTGTTCGGTTCGAAAGTGTGGACGCTCGCGGTCGATGCGGTCGGCGGAAGCTTCATCGATCGAAGCGGCGAAAAGCGGCTTCAACTTCGGCATCCGTAGCAAACCGGCGGCGCTTCGCCTGGGCCAGGCTTTCCAGCACATCGGAAAGGTGAGCCGGGTCGATAGGCTCGGACTCGGCTTCGTCGCCCGCTAGGCGCAACATCGCTCGCCCAATCTCATCCTGGCCATCCGGCGGCAAGCGCCGCACGGCTTCAAGGGCTCGTTCGAGTAGCTTGGTCATGAGATGACAATACGCATCCAGACGTGCGTTCGGAAGACTTTTGCGTAAGCCGACCAATCGAATGCCAGGATGTGCAGTCGCATTCAAAAGCAAGGGATCACGGTGACAGTGCGCTAAATTTGATCGGCGTAATTCAAAATTTAGTGCAATGTCACCGCGATACCTGGTGCCCGACAGCGGCCTTGAACGCCGCCACCACGCCCGCCAGCGCGACCATCGAAATCGAAGCGAATCCGTTAACGGGCTATTCAACGATCTTCCGATATCTTGCGCCGATTTTGCTTCGATCTCAGCACGGTCGTGGGAGCAATTGGTATGCGGCGTGAATTCGGCAAGCGCACCGCCGCGCGGTCACAGCGTGACCAACCGACGAATGCGCCGCCACCAGCGCGAGCAAAACCGCCGATCGTCTATTCTGACCACATGCCCAAGGCCATCCTGGCTATCGTTCTCACCATTGCGGTGGTCGGGGCGATGTTCCTTATGCCGAAGATGGGCCAGTGCGACGGCCGTCGGGGAGCTCTCGGGTTGGACTGGTGCCGGCTCATGAAGGCGAGCTTGGATGGTGCGGTGCGAGGCGTAGCGGCTGGCCGCGGCGCAATGGCAGCAGGCCGGCATTAGTCGGGGAATTGTGGTGACAGTGCACTCAATTTGATCGGCGTAATTCAAATTTAGTGCACTGTGACCGTAATACCGGCGAAATCCTCTCGCAGAACTCCCGCGCCTCGGCCGGCCGCGCCGCGTGAATGACGACTGCATGAACCCTGCCGCCTGCCCGGCGAAGCGCGCCTCCTTGAAAAGCCGTCGGCCAGTCCTCACGTTATGCGCTCTGCATTTAGGATTAGGTCGGGGATGCGCATCCTCGCGCTTTCAGACATCCATGGAAATGTCGCGGCTGTGGCGCGAATGCGGGCGCGCCAGGCGAACGACTACGACCTGTTGATAGTTGCCGGGGACATTGGCGGCGCCATGAGTCGCGAGGTATTCGAAGTACTCGACACCTTTGGATGTCCGGTTGTTTACGTTTACGGGAACCACGATTGGGATGTGGCGTACGACATTCGGTTCGGCGCAAACGGTGTTCACCTGTACGGGACACTTGTAATCATCGACCGCCTCTGCATCGTTGGCTTCAGCGGGTGTCCTACGAATTGGGGCCGCAATCCGATCGCCGTCACCCAGCGGGAAGCGCAGCGGTGGATTGCGGTCAAAGCGCCGGCGTGGTTGTCTGAGCGTTGCAGTGCGTCCGGGCGTTCGCGCAACGAACACCCGCTCTTCCCAAAGAGCGTGTTTCAGCCTCCGCATTCCCTCTACCCCCTTGCGAGGTCGGGTCTACCTTCCGGCGGGCAGAGGTGGGGGTGACGTTTTCTGACCGGACCCGTTAGCAGCCGCCGACTGTGCCTCGTATCGTTCGCGTCTGCGGGGCCACCGCCGAATACACTTTCTTGGTTTGTCGCCAGGAACTTTGCGGCTGCGCCGGCGTTTGAAATTGGCGGGCAATATTGCACGCGCTACGCTCTTCAGACCAAATACTGACGCGCGGCAAGTGACGATTGGGGAGCGTCCCCATGCACCACATTTTCAGTTCGATCCTGCGATTCCTGCAGCAGGGAATCGCCGCAATCTTTCACTTCATCGAACTCGTCTGGGATTGGTCGGCAGACCAGATCGCCAAGCTTGCGGCGGCACCATGGCACGATTGGCCGATCCTCAAGATCGTGATGCTGGTCATCATAGCTGTCATCGTGATGTGGGCGCTCTATCAGGTCGCATGGCGGCTGTGGCTCGCCACCGTACGAATTTTGGCGGCGTTTGCCGCCTTGCTGGTCGTGCTGGTGCAGACCTTGCCCCGCATTCTATTGGCCGGGGTCGTTGCACTGGGAGGGCTATGGGTCCTCAACCGCCTCGATAATTCGATGATGCAAATTCCGCAGTCCCTTCAGGTCTGGCTCCAGGCGCCGCCGCCGAGCGGACAACCAACCGTGCCGAGCGATCATCCTGCCGACCATCCGTGACCATGTTGGGCGCCCCGCCGTCCTTCGCATCAATCCAGATGATGGCGGCCGTTTTCGAGGGCGCGCTGAACCGCTTCGACGGTGGTCGCCTTAACTTCCAGACGTGCGTTCGGAAGAACTTTGCGTAAGCCGGCCAATCGAATGCCGGGATGTGGGGTCGCACCCGCCAGCAATTGGCCAAATTGAGGTGACAGTGCATTGAATTTAATCGCACCTTGCAATCATAGACACTAATTCAAAATTTAATGCGCCTTGTCACCGTAGTTCTGCCGGTCGCTGCGTAATTTTGCCAAAGCCAGGCGAATCGCGGCTCATTTTTAATGACGCTCTCGATCCTGCGCACCGTGGAACACGGCAATGATCGCAACTTCGTCGGCTGCCTCATCGATTTCGTAGACGATAATGTAGGGAAGACCTGCCACCACCCATTCGTAGGTTCCCGGTGCGCGGCCGACATGCCCAGTATACGGCCACAGTCCGAGGCGATCAGCGGCGTATCGGATTCTGGCGACAACCTCGGTTGCCGCACGAGGATTCCGTTTCTCGATGTATTCGTGAATGTTATCGATATCGAGTTGCGCCTGCCGTCGATATCGAACCTTCATAGACCGCACTTTTTCCACAGCGCGGCCATTTCCTCATCGGTTGCATAACGCTCTTTGCCCGTCATGAAGTCCGCACGCCGGCGCTCGATCTCTTCCACCTGCTGGTCTGTGATGCGATAAGGGCTCGCGTCCTGCGCCTCCATCTCGCGCAGAAAGCGCGCGGCATCTTCCTGCCGTTTTGGCGGCCAGGTCAGGACCCGATCGAGAATTTCTTTCACCTGGTCTTTGGTCATCGCGCCATTGTACCAAATCGAATGGGAGTGAACTTCGCCGGCAAGGTTGGCCCGGAAGGTTGGCCTTGTCGCAGCCGACAGCCGCAATCGCCTGCTCCTGCCGGCAAAAGCTCGCGCCGGCAGAAGCTCCGGCCGGATCGTTGCGTGTCATCCGGAACGGAAGCATCTGGTGCCCCTGGCCGGACTCGAACCAGCACGATGTTTCCACCACCTGATTTTGAGTCAGGCGCGTCTACCAATTCCGCCACAGGGGCACGGCGCGCGGATCATACCGGCGGGTGCGGCGGGGTCAACGCCGGAATGACGGCGCCTTGACGGCGCCGCCGCCATAGCTTCCGGAACTCCCACAGCTCCCACAAGCGCTGCAAATTGCCCTCGGCGGCTCCGGGATGCTAGCTACCTCCAACCACCATCCCGGAGGAGATCGCCTTGGCAGAGAAAGTTCTTGCCGCCGTACGCGTCGGACCGAGCAGGACCGAGATTCGCGAATATCCGATGCCCGACATTCCCGAGGACGGCGCGCTCATGAAGGTCGAGGTGGCCGGCATCTGCGGCACCGACGTGAAGCTCTACAAGCACCCGCCGTCGGACGCTCCCGTCATCATGGGGCACGAGAACATCGGCACCATCGCCAAGGCGGGGCGCGAGTTCACGAGGCGCAAGGGCTTCAAGGAGGGCGACCTCGTGTTCGTGGAGCATTACGTCGCCTGCGGCAAATGCGAGTGGTGTCATCTCGGCCAGTACCGCCACTGCGAGAACACCGACTGGCGCTACAACCCCGACGCCATTCGCTACGGCTACACCTCGGCGGAGAAAGCGCCGCATCTGTGGGGCGGTTTTGCCCAATACGTCTATCTGCCGTGGAACGCCGTGCTTCACCACGTGCCGAAGGGCGTCACGCCCGAGCTTGCCGGGCTCGTCACGCCGATGG
>DASYNT010000179.1:0-1670 GCA_036008405.1 Xanthobacteraceae bacterium | reverse complement strand
AAGAATAGGCCGCGGCCAGACCGAGGTGCTTTTACACCTCTGGCTCATATGCGCCACGGTTCACGACCGTCCTGGCCGCCCCGATGGACTGAACGCCGCAAACAGAGGCGATCGCGAGGGGTTCTATAACGCCGGAGAATTTGTTAGGCTGGCTCCCCTGAGGGACAAGGCGCGTTCGCCGATGCAGTGGTTCCGGTCGCACAGGCTGAAGGTCGCGTCGCTGGCGCTGTTCGCGCTGGTGTGTCAGTTCGTGCTTACGTTCGGCCACATCCATGTCGACCGTTTTGCCGGGAATTCAAACAACTGGCTGGTTGCAGCCGTGGCAGGGAAAGCGGTCGCGGCGTCCGCTGGCAAGGTAACGATCGCCGACCTTCCGACTTCGCCTCGCCAGAAGAACCCGACCGGCCTCGGCGACGATTTCTGCGCGATCTGCGCCAACATCGGCCTGGCGGGCGCCCTGGTCGTCCCGACTGGCCCGGCGCTCGCGCCCGGAATTTCATTCTTTAAGGTACTGCACTGGTCGTTCGCAGCCACCCAGGCTCGGTCGATCGACCATTTTCATTTCAACGCCCGCGGTCCCCCAACTGCCTGAAGCAATGGCCTGAGCCGTCCGCATCGCCCGTGCATCCGGGTGCTGCAGGAGACTCATGGCACCGGGCGAAATCCGCCCGCACGCAGCGCGATTTCGATCGCGCGGATCAGGCAGCAAATCCGTGACAGGGGTCTTCGATGAAAGCTTCGGTTCGTTTGGGTCTGCTGCTCAGCGGCTCCGCGATCGGTGCGATCGCGTCGCGGAATGCCGCGATCGCTCGAGAGCCCGCGACGCCACCGCCGGGCGCCGAGTGAAAATTACCTGCCGCGGGGGCAAACAGAAGAGTCGTTTGATGCCTTTGATCGAGTTTGGGTTGAACCGCCTGCCGCGTGCGCTCGGCGCGGGACTGCTTTGCTGCGTTTTGCTGGCCGGCGTCGCCGGTGCGCAGACGCCGGAGCAAGGCGTCGCAGGACCGGCGCCCCCGGCGCCGGCCTCCGCGGCATCCCCCGGCACGACCGCGCCGGTTGGCACCGCAGCGCCCGCCGAAGGTACCCCATCCCAGCCGCGAGAGGAGGCGGCCGCGCCACCGGCGGCGGATGTCGCGCCGGGACTGCTGCCGCGCGACCTCACCCCCTGGGGCATGTTCATGTCGGCCGACATCGTCGTCAAGGCGGTGATGATCGGCCTCATCTTCGCCTCGGTGCTGACCTGGACCATCTGGCTCGCCAAGACGCTGGAACTCATCGGTGCCCGCCGCAGCCTCGCCCGCGCCCAGGGCGTGCTCGCCGAGGCGCGTTCGCTCGCCGAAGCCGCCAAGCCCGCGAGCCTCGCGTGCCGGCCGGTGGCGCGGCTGATCGCGGCGGTGGAGAGCGAACTGCGCCGTTCGCCCGACCGGCGCGACATCGACGGCATCAAGGAGCGCATCGCGGCGCGGTTCGAGCGCATCGAGGCCGGCGTCGGCCGGCAGATGCTGCGCGGCACCGGCATCCTCGCCACTATCGGCGCGACCGCGCCCTTTGTCGGCCTGTTCGGCACGGTGTGGGGCATCATGAACAGCTTCATCGGGATTTCGAAGCTGCACACCACCAATCTCGCGGTGGTGGCGCCGGGCATCGCCGAGGCGCTGCTGGCCACCGCG
>DASYNT010000178.1:0-7640 GCA_036008405.1 Xanthobacteraceae bacterium | reverse complement strand
GGCGCGCGACCTTGCGAATGACGCTGGAATCGTCGACCACGAGACAGGTTTTCATTGCCACTCCGCCTTTTTTTGGCGTCGCACGCCAAGTCCACGCCGCGCCATGATCGCTCCGGAGCGGTGTCTCACCCGCCGGTCTCCTGCCGCCCGGTTTTGCGCCCCGAGAGACCGATGCTGAGGCCCTCGGCCGGCGAATTGGCCGATCCGAAGTCCGTCATGGTTCCGATCGACGCAATGCCACGAGGCACACCGCCCGGGGCACCACGGCACTATCGATGAAAAAGGTTTAGGTTTGGTTGCAGCAACCGCAGGGTGCGGCAACCCTGCGGCTGCCGCCCGTCGCGGTCCGCGCCGGGCTCACTGCGCGACCACTACGACAGCGTCGCCCTCGGCTGCGATCGTTACCGCGAGCCCGCAATGCCGCCCGAGCAGCCCGGTGTAGAAAGGCTGGATCGCGTGGGCGTCCACCGTCCCGCTGGCGGAGCTGCCGGCAAGCAGTTCGGGCACCGCCTGGGCGATGCGGGCATTGAGCCCTCTCGCGGTGATCCGGAACGTGGCAGCGGCATCGGCCCCGCTCGACTCGACCGTGAGGAGTCCGCCCCGGGGGATCGCCTGGCCAGCCACGACGAGCATGTTCAGCACGAGCTTGACGCGGTTCTTCGGCAGCAGGGCGCGGGGCACGCTCCAGGTGAGCTTGATCTTGTCGTCCTCGATGAAGCCGCGGGCGACGGTTTCGGCATCCCCGGTGTCGATCTGGGCGCCGGCCGAGCCTGCCGCCCCGAACGCCAGACGACAGAACTGCAGCCGGGCCGAGGCGGTGCGCGCACTCTTCTTGATGAGGTCGAGGGCGAAGGTCTTGGTTTCCTCATCCTTGGATTCCTCCAGGACCTCGAGCCCATTGACGATCGCCCCGGCAGGGCTGATCAAGTCGTGGCAGACCCGCGAGCACAGCAGGGCGGCAAGGTCGAGGGCTTCGAGGGTGGTGGCGGCGGACATCTCGTTCTCCGCAGTCGGGGCGGGTACGACTCAACTGGTGCCCGCGAAGGTCGCGTCTGATACACCGCGCCGGACCAACCGCCAAGGCGAGAATTCGGAATGAACAGCAATGACGGGGCCGATGACGCGCCCAAGCGGGGCGTGCTCGATCGCGCCCTGGTGGAGGGCCTGAGCGCGGCGGTCGCCGCGGCGGCGGTCGCCATCCTGCGGATTTCGCGCAGCGCCCTCGACACCCGCACCAAGTCCGATGCGACCCCGGTCACTGCCGCCGACGAGCACTCCCAGGCACTGCTGCTCGCGGCGGCCTCGCGGCTGCTGCCAGGCGTCGACATGGTCGCGGAGGAAATGGCGATGCTCCCGGCCGAGCCAAGCGATCCTTTTGTGCTGATCGACCCGCTCGACGGCACCAAGGAATACGTTTCGGGATCGGGCGAATATACCGTGAATCTCGCGGTGGTGCAGGCCGGCCGCGCGGTGGCGGGCTTCATTGGCGTGCCCGCCGCAGGCCTTCTCTATCGCGGGATTGCCGGACTCGGGGCCGAGCGGCTGCAACTTCTGCCCGACGGCCGGCTCGCCAATCCGACGCCGATCAGGACCCGGACAGCGTCGCAGCATGATCTCGTCGGCACCGTCAGCCGGTCTCATCTCGACCCCGGCACGGTCGCGCTGCTCGATCGTCTCGGAGTTAAAACGCGCCTGCCATGCGGCTCGGCGCTCAAATTCTGCCGGGTCGCCGAAGGCTCAGCCGACGTCTATCCGCGGCTTGCCACCACCTGCGAGTGGGATGTGGCGGCCGGCCACGCCCTGATCGAGGCCGCCGGCGGCGCTGTCACCTCCCCCGCGGGTACACCGTTGAGATATGGCAATGCCGCCAGCGACTACCGCGTGCCCGCCTTCATCGCTTGGGGGGACCGTTCGCTGATTCCACCGGCGGGCTGACCGGCCGCGCCAGCGCCGCTAATCGAGGCGGTCGTGCCCCTGACCCGGAGATATCGCACCATAGGTCGAACGGTTTTTTTGCCGCCGTGCTGCGGTCATAGTTATGCCCGACTGTGATCTGAATCGTCGCACTTCGATCCGGCGGTCAGTCCTGTTCGGTGGGGCAACGGATTGAGCCTTGGCCGCATACCGTCCAGACCCCTTCGACCATCTTTCATGGAGGACGCGATGCGCGCCGCTCTGCGAGTGTCTGCTTTGATCGCCGTGTTCGTCCTGGCGTTATCGCCGCGCCTGGCGGCAGCCCAGCCGGCCCCGCCTCCCAGCCAGCAGCAACCCGCTTTCACCCCGGGCGAACTGGTCAATGCCGGCCATCGGTTTTTCGGCACCGTTTCGCGCGGCCTCGCCACCGTCATCGAAAATGCGGTGAGCAAATGGGGCCTGCCCAATGGATATGTGCTCGGCGAAGAGGCAGGTGGCGCCTTTTTCGGCGGGTTGCGCTACGGCGAAGGCATGCTCTACACCAAGAATGCCGGCGATCTCAAGGTGTTCTGGCAGGGCCCGACGGTCGGATGGGATTTCGGCGGCGACGGTGCGCGCACCATGATGCTGGTCTACAGCCTGCCGGCGACCGAGGCGATCTACCAGCGTTTTGCCGGCATCGACGGATCGGCCTATTTCATCGGCGGTTTCGGGATGACAGCGTTGACGGCAAATAATATCGTCCTGGTGCCAATCCGGTCGGGTGTCGGGTTGCGATTGGGGGCGAATGTCGGTTATTTGAAATTTACGCCGCAGTCGACCTGGAATCCGTTCTGACGGCGGGCTTGCTGCACGCGCCCGGTCGGGAGCCGAGGCCACTGGCGGATGGCGAGCAGGCGCTCGCGCCGGCTCGGCTTGGGCGGCTCGGGCTCAAGCTGTGCGGCGTGGTCGTGAACTGGCGTATCCTTGGAATTTCGAGCGGTTTCAGGTCCTGCTGAAACCGGCGTGCAAGTTGGGCGGAAGGCGGGAGTGTGTTCATGATCGAAGCGATCATGTATTTCGGCGGCGGCTTCCTGGTCGCGAGCCTGTCGGCGATCGTGCTCATCTCCTTCGTCCATCAGCGCGCGGTCCGTCTCACCCAGCGCCGCCTGGCCGATGCGATCCCGGTATCGATGGCCGAGATTCAGGCCGACAAGGACCATTTGCGGGCCGAGTTCGCGTTGTCGGCGCGCCGGCTCGAAATGACCGTCGAGCAGCTCAAGGCCAAGGCGACCGCCCAGCTCAGCGACATCGCGCGCAAGACCGAGGCGATCAACCTGCTCAAGGCCGAGCTCGTCGAAAAGACGGCGGTGACCGACGAGCTCGCCGGCAAGGCGAAGCTGCTCGGCGGCAAGCTCACCCAGGCAGAACAGGAAAACCTGGAAAAGGTCACCGCCCTGGAAGCGATCGCTCAGACGGTCGGCGCCAAGGACGCCGAACTGGCAAACGCTGCCAACATCATCAGTACGCTCAACCATTCCGCCGACACCCAGCGCGTCGAAGTCGCGGTGCTCAAGACCCAGATCGAGGACCTCAAGTCCCAGATCATGGACATGCAGAACGCCTCCGAGAGCACGGTGCAGCGGCTGCTGAGCGAACAGTCGACGGCTGCCGGCGTCCACAAGGACCTCTACCAGGCGCGCCAGACCATCGAAATGCTCCACCCGCAGGTCGCCCGGCTCGAACACGAATTGGCGGCCCAGGCCAACGAGATCGAAATGCGCGCCGCTCATATCGGCGAGCTCGACGCGCGCATCGCCGAGCAGAACCGGCTGCTGCGCCAGCGCGAGGCCGAGGCGCAGGACCTGCACCAGGAGCTTGCGGCCACCAGGGAAGAAGCGGCGGCCACCGCCGAGCGCCTGCTGTCGGCGAGAACCGCGGTGGAGACCCAGCTCCAAACCGCCAACGACATGCTGTCCGAGCGTGCCGGCCGCATCGAGGATACGGAGCGGCGCATTGCCGAGTTCGACCGGCTGGTGCGCCAGCGCGACGCCGAGGCGCAAGCCCTGAACCAGGAAATCGCCACGCTCAAGAACGAGGGGAGCGCCGCCCGAACCCAATGGGCCGGCGACAAGGCGGCGTTCGAGGGGCGGCTTGCCGCCAACGACCAGGCGCTGGCGGACCGCGCCGGCCGCATCGCGGGCTTCGAGCGCCAGATGGCCGATTTCGAGCGGCTGCTGAGCCAGCGCGACGCCGAGGTCAAATCGCTCCACCAGGAGATCGCGGCGCTCAGGGAAGAGGCGGCCGCCGCCACGACGTTGTGGCACAGCCAGAGAACCTCGCTCGACGGACAGCTCGCGGCCGCCCATGACACCCTGGTCGAGCGCGGCGGGCGCATCCAGGCGTTCGAGCAGCAGGTGGCGGAGTTCGAACGGCTGGTGAGCCAGCGCGATGCCGAGGCGAGATCGCTGCATCAGGAGATCGCGGCGCGCGGGGAAGCGGCAACCGCCGCGGCGGCGCAGTGGCACGCCCACAAGACCTCGCTCGAGGGACAGATCGCGACGGCCCACGACTCGTTGATCGAGCATGGCGGCCGCATCGAGACGTTCGAGCAGCAGGTGGCCGAGTTCGAGCGGCTGGTGAGCCAGCGCCACGCCGAGGCCCAGGCGCTTCACCACGAAATTGCCGCGCTCAAGGACGAGGCGGCGGTCGCCGCGCAGCTGTGGCTTGCCGACAAGGCCTCCCTCGACGCCCAGCTCGCGGCCGCCACCGGCACGTCGACGGAACACGCCTTCCGCATCGAGGGCTTCGTTCAGCAGGTGGCCGATTTCGAACAGCTGGTCGCCCGGCACGAGACAGACGCGAAGGCCTTGCGCCAGGAGATCGCCGCCCTCGAAGAGCAGGCCGCCGCCGCAGAAGCGCATTGGTTCGCAGAGAAGACGTCGTTCGAAGAGCGCGGCGAGACCGCGGCCGGTACGCTCGCCGCGCGGACCCAGCGGATCGACGAACTCGAAGGGCATGTTCGGGATTTCGAGCAGCTGGTGGGCCAACGCGAGGCGGAAATGAAAGTGCTGAACCAGGAGATCGTCGCCCTCGAAGAGCAGGCCGCCGCCGCCGAGGCGCGCTGGTTCGCCGAGAAGACGTCGTTCGAAGAGCGGTTCGAGGCCGCAACCGCCACGCTCGCGGCACGCGCCCAGCGGATCGAGGAACTGGAAGGGCATGTCCGGGAATTCGAGCAGCTGGTGACCCGGCGCGATGCCGAGGCGCAGGCGCTCCACGACGAGATCGCCGCGCACAAGGCGGAGGCCGACGCCGCCGCCGCCCGCTGGATCGGGGGCAAGACCACGTTCGAATCACAGCTCGCCAGCGCCAGCGCCGACCTGGAGACGCGCGCCAGCCGGATCGGCGATCTTGAGGGCTGGATCGCCGAGCGTCAGCGGCTGCTGCAGCAGCGCGAAGAGGAACTGGCCAACTTGACTGGCGAATTGGCCGCCTTCCAGGAGCAGACGGCGGCGACCGAAGGGCGGTTGCTGGACGCCAACGCCGCGCTCAAGAGCGAGCTTCAGACTGCCGGAAGCAATTGTGCACAGGCTCAGGCCGAACTGGCCGCGCTCAATCGCGAGGCGGACGCGACCTGGCGGGCCGAGCGCAACGAGAACACGTTGCTGCGCGAGCGCATCAGCGACATCGCCGCGCAGATTGCCCATATGACCATGACGCTGGAAAAATCGGGCTCGCCGATCGCGGCCATCCTCGCCGATTCCGCCAATGGAGCAGGCGGCGAGGTCACGGCACCGCGTCCGGGCAACCTGACCGACCGCATCCGCGCGTTGCAGCCGGGCGCCTCGCGGATTTCGACGGCGTCTTAGACGACGCGCAGGCGGCGGAGGATGAGGATATACGGCGCGTAGGATGGGTTGAAGCTGTTGCGAAACTCATCACGGACCTCTCCCCTCGGCGTGCCCGAGGATGGGTTTCACTGCGTTCAACCCATCCTACAAGCCATGCGCTGAGATAAAGCAATCAGCGCCGCGGCTCACCCCGGCCGCTGATCATCATTGTCGGCCAGGCCGAGCCGCCCCTTGGCCGACGCCTTTCGTCCTTGCGCCGGCACCAGCCGCCCGGCGATCCCGAGCCCGAACGGCGGCATGTTGTTGTAGACGCTTTCCTGGTCGCCGGCGCGGATGAGGTAGGTCTCGTGCCAGATGCCGACGTCGCCATTGCCGGCGATGGCCTGGTTGAAGGCCTTCCAGGCCGGCAGGTGCGCGAGGTCGCGGTCGGTGGCGTAGCGATGGAGATGGGCGAAGCTACGCCAATATTGCACCACTACGATGTTGGGAAATCCGAAGTGGATGCGCGCATGCAGCAAGCCGAGGTCGGGCGTGCGGGCAAGCTCGGCCAGCATGCGCGGCATCGCGGTCGCCACCGGCAGCCATTTGTGCGGCTTCCAGAACCTGTTGATGCGCATGCCGATCAGGAACACGACGAAATCGCCGTCGATCTCCGCCGTGCATCGCTCGGCTCTCACCTCTGCCATCGTTGCAATCCGTTGCAATCCCGTCGGTTCTTGCAGTTCGAGTTCTTGTCTTGCAGGATGGTCATGCATAACTCGCCCTCGACGAGGTGTCGCCCCCCTGACTGCGCCATCTTGTTCTTGGGCCACCCGCAGCGCGGTTGGGGCTTTGCGTGGGCGGGCAGACTTGGGCAGGCGGACTCGGCCGTCGATCGGCATCGGGAGCGAAACATGAGCAAGATCACCTACGAGATCGTCGAACATGACGGCGGTTGGGCCTACCGGGTCGATGGGGTGTTCTCCGAGCCCTTCCCGTCCCACGACGAGGCCCGCCAGGCGGCGGAACGCGCGGCGAAGGAGCAGATCGTTCCCGGTGACACCACGGGCATCTCCTACGAGGACGAGCAAGGCCGCTGGCACGACGAACTTTCGAAAGGCACCGATCGTCCCGAGACCGATGTCGAAGGCTGAAGACCCGTATCGGTGTCACCGCCCGCGCATGCGGGCGCTCCGGCAGCCACAGGACTCGTCGTGCGCATGGGGATTATTGCCGACACAAGGGGTGGATGGCTCGTACGCCGGCCGACCTCATTGTTTCAGGATCGCTTCGATGCGCCGATCGGGCACGAACCAGATGAGTGCGATGGCGACATAGAGCACCACCGCGATCCATGGGCTGACGAAGGCGAGCGGGATCGCCACGGCATACATGGCGAGGGACGCCTTGCCTTTCATGTCGTTTCCGAGCGCGGCGGCGAGCCTGGAGCTGCGGCCATTGCACACCACGATCGCCCATTGCAGCATGATGTAGCAGATCGCGGCCATGCCGAGCACGACGCCATAGGCCGCGGTCGGCAATGAAGTGAAGCCGGCTTCGTCCATCCAACGGATGACGAACGGCACCAGCGACAGCCAGAACAGCAGGAACAGGTTGGCCCACAGCACTTTGCCGTCGATGCGGTCGGTGGCGTGGAGCATGTGGTGGTGGTTGACCCAGTAGATGCCCACATTCACGAAGCTGAGGACATAGGCGAGCAGGATGGGAATGCTCGATGCGAGCGCGGCGAAATCGTTCCCCTGCGGCACCTTCAGCTCCAGCACCATGATGGTGATGATGATGGCGATCACGCCGTCCGTTAAGGCCTCGAGCCGCCCACTGGTCATCGTCGCTCTCCGTCGTGACGCGGCAAGCATACGCTGTGCGCGGCGGTGTCCGCACCCGACTCGGGGCACG
>DASYNT010000177.1:0-21467 GCA_036008405.1 Xanthobacteraceae bacterium | reverse complement strand
TCCGAGACCTGGGGCTTCGACGCCCAGACCGAAGACTATGTCGACATGGTCGAGAAGGGCATCATCGATCCGGCCAAGGTGGTGCGCGCCGCGCTCCAGGACGCCGCCTCGATCGCCGGCCTGCTGGTGACCACCGAGGCGATGGTCGCCGAAGTGCCGAAGGACAAGCCGGCGATGCCCGCCATGCCCGGCGGCGGCGGCATGGGCGGCATGGACTTCTGAGCCGCATCGCCTCAGCGAACGAGAAAGGGCCGCCGCGAGGCGGCTCTTTTTTGGGATCGATTCGGTTTCGGCCTCCTCGCGGCTAACCCCGGCGGCGCTGCCGCCTCATGCGTGCGCCTCGGCGATGACGCGAATGCGGCCGCGCGGGCGACTGCGGGGCTTTGCCCTGATCGTGATCTCCACGTCCTGGCCGAGCGTCGTCAGCAATCTCATCAAGCGCTCGCTGGAGAAGTTCGCTAGGCGCCCGTCGAGGATCCCTGACACCTCGGGCTGACCGATACCCATAAGTCCCGCCGCCGCAATCTGGGTTAAATGCTGGCGTTCGGTCGCTTGCCGGATGTGGCTCGCAAGCTGCGCTTTGGTCAATTCCTCCTCGGGTTCCGGCAGGCCCAAATCGGCGAACACATTGCCGCTGCCTGCCGTCACGGGGATTTTGGCTTCGCGCTTCTTGACCATTGGCGCCGCACCTCCACAGGGAAGGCGCTCAGGTCGATCTTGCTGCCGCCGACCCACCGCACCGGCTTTGGTCGGTCTTCCGCAGTCGCATCTCAGTTCGTCGGCAGGCGGAAGCGCAGGGTGCGGCTGCCGGTGAGCACCAGCGCCGAGCGTTCCATCCGCCAACCGGTAACGTCGGTGAGGGCGGCGAGGAGAGCTTCGTCGGCGCGGGCGCGATCGGGTGGGCATTGGCGCGCCGAGGGCTCGCCAGTGATGATGGTGATGGTGTCGCCCGCGACCACGAGTTGCGCCTTCACGCTGTTGCACCACAGCTCGATCTCGGCGGTCCCGGATTCGCCGATGTCGAGGAGCGGCACCTTTTTCGATCCGCGCATGGGCGCGGCGTCGAGCAGAAGCTCGCGCCCGAATGGAAATCCGTCGGCTTGGGCCGGCATCGGCCCGGCGAGCATGGCGAGGCCGAGCACAGCCAGAAAGGTACGCACAAGTGGACGCACAAACCGGCTCCCGACCTCGGCATTCATGTCATCGCTCCGCGCCTGTTCCCATTGGTCCACCGAAACGCGGTTCGACATGCTCGACGTGTGCCGGGATTTGGGAACCAAAAGCCGGCAGCGTATTACAAGACATACAAACGTGCTTGCAACAATGCCATGACACCCCATTACGGTTTGTCGCGCCGGCGCGGCAGGGGATATGAGGAGCCGCGTGGCGGCTGCGCCCGCCGCCACGAGCCTCGGGCGATCAGGTCAAGGTCGCGGCACGATCGGCTGTTGCTCCGGACACGGTCACAGCCCCGGGGATGACACCCCTCAGACAGCGCGGTCGCTGCGGCCGGCGAACTTCGCGCTCATGGCCAAGTTCAATATTGGCTAAGCTCGCCACCCGGCCGACCGTCGGGGCCGTCAAAGAGGACAACGAGGATGCTCGCGAAAAGCTTCGTTTCGGCGCTCGTCACCATCTGGCGCCTGGCGGTTCCCTATTTTCGCTCCGAGGACCGCTGGCCGGGACGGGTGCTGCTGGCCGCGGTGGTCGCCACCGAGCTCGGCCAGGTCGGCATCAACGTGCTGCTCAACGAATGGAACAACCGCTTCTACAACGCTCTGCAGGATCGCAACTGGGACAACTTCGTCAGCGAGCTCCTGTATTTCTGCGTCCTCGCGGTGCTCTACATTCTCGCCGCCGTCTACCAGCTCTACCTCAATCAATGGCTGCAGATCCGCTGGCGGCGGTGGATGACGGTGAAGTTCCTCGGCGAGTGGCTCACGGGCAGCAATCATTATCGCATGCAGCTGCTCGGCGACGTCGCCGACAATCCCGACCAGCGCATCGCCGACGACCTGCAGATCTTCGTCGACCGCACGCTCTCGATCGGCATCGGCATGCTGTCCTCGATCGTCACGCTCGGCTCGTTCGTCGTCATCCTCTGGAATCTGTCTGCGGATGCGCCCTTGATCCTGTTCGGCGGCGAGTGGCGGATTCCGGGCTATCTCGTCTGGGCGGCGCTGCTCTATGCCGTGTTCGGCACCGTGTTCGCACACCTCATCGGGCGGCCGCTGATCGAGCTCACCTTCTACCAGCAGCGCTATGAGGCCGATTTCCGCTTCAACCTCGTTCGCGTGCGCGAGAATTCCGAGCAGATCGCGTTGCTCGCGGGCGAGGAGGCCGAGGACAGCCGCCTGTTGGCGCGCTTCGCCCATGTGGTCGAAAACTGGCGCGCCATCATGACGAGGCAGAAGCGGCTCACCTTCTTCACCGCCGGCTACAACCAGGTCTCGAACGTGTTTCCGTTCCTCGTCGTCAGCCCGGTCTATTTCGCCGGCCGGATGGCGCTGGGTGGCATGATGCAGACGGCGTCGGCGTTTTCGAGCGTGCAGACGGCGCTGTCGTTCTTCGTCACCTCCTACCGCACCATCGCCGAATGGCGCGCCGTGGTCGACCGGCTGTCCGGCTTCGAGACGGCGATCGTCGCGGCGCGCGCCGTGACCGAGGCGCCGCCTCACATCACGGTGACGCCGCAGCCATCCCGGGAGGTCGCCATGAACGAACTCGAGGTGCGGCTGCCGGACGGCACGCCGCTGGTCGCCGTCGCCGCGGAGCACTTTACGGAGGGCCGGAACGTGCTGGTCAACGGGCAGTCCGGCGCGGGCAAGTCGACGCTGTTCCGCGCCATTGCCGGCATCTGGCCGTTCGGCTCCGGCCGCATCTCGGTGCCGCGGGGGGCGCGGGTGATGCTGCTGCCGCAGCGGCCCTATCTGCCGATCGGCAGCCTGCTCGCGGCGGTGAGCTATCCGGCGCCGCCGGACCGGTTCGGCGCGCCCGCCGTGGCCGCCGCGCTCGCCGCGGTCGGCCTCGACAAGCTGGTGCCGCGCCTCAGCGAAGAGGCCCATTGGAACCGGATGCTGTCGCTCGGCGAGCAGCAGCGCGTCGCCATCGCCCGCGCCCTTCTGATCGCGCCCGACTATCTCTTCCTCGACGAGGCGACGGCGTCGCTGGATGAAGTCACCGAGGCGCGGCTCTACCGCCTGCTGGCGGAGAAGCTGCCGCACACGACGCTGGTCTCGATCGGCCACCGGGCGTCGCTCGAGCCCTTCCACCGCCGCAACATGGTCCTGGTTCCCGACGGTGACCATTTCCGCATGCAGGAGAGCGCGATGGCGGCCGCGCCGGCAGGATGAGCGACTCGACGCGGGATTCGCAGGCGGCGCCTTCACTCCCAGAACGCCGGCCGCGCCTCTTCGAGCCGGCCGCCGAGGCGCACCGGGGCGAGGCGGCGGGCGAGGCCGGTCGCATCGTCGGTGTCGAGGGCGAGCGCGCACAGCGTCGCCGGGCCCATCGCCGGCTCGAACTTGCTGCCGGGGATGCGGCGCAGGAACCGCGACAGCGGCTCCTCCTTGGCCATCCCGATGCAGGAATCGTAATCGCCGGTCATGCCGACATCGGTCATGAAGCCGGTGCCTCCCGACAGCACCTGGTGGTCGGCGGTCGGCACGTGGGTGTGAGTGCCGATTACGAGACTGACCTTGCCGTCCAGGAAGTGACCCATCGCCTGCTTCTCGCTCGAGGCTTCCGCATGCATGTCGACGATGATGGCGTCGGTGGCGGTGCGCAGCGGGCAGGCCGCGATCTCGCGCTCCAGCGCCGCGAAGGGATCATCGAGCGGATCCATGAAGATGCGGCCGAGCGCGTTGACGACGAGCACGCGCGCGCCGTTGCGGGCGTCGAGCACCGCGGCGCCGCGCCCCGGCGTGCCCTTGGGATAGTTGACCGGACGGATCAGCCGCGGCGCCCGCTCGATGAAGACCAGCGCCTCCTTCTGGTCCCAGGCATGATTGCCCAGCGTGATGGCATCGGCGCCGGCGCCGGTGAGGTCCTGGTAGATCGCTTCGGTGATGCCGAAGCCGCCGGCTGCGTTTTCGCCGTTGACGACGACGAAATCGAGCTTCCAGTCGCGGACCAGTCCCGGCAGGCGTTCGAGCACGATGGTGCGGCCGCTGCGCCCCAATATGTCGCCGATGAACAGGATCCGCACGCGCTTCATGCCCTCAGGTCGATGATCTGGCGCTCCGTTAGCACGAGATCGAGGCGGGCGTCGTGCACGGTCGTGGGCACCGCGTCGATTTCCTGGGCGGCGAAGGCGATGCCGACGGCGGTGACCGGCTTCATGGCGCGCAGCCGGGCGAGCGTCATGTCGTAATAGCCGGCACCGTAGCCGATCCGGTGGCCGCGGCGATCGAAGGCGAGCAGGGGAACGATGAGAATGTCGGGGAACACCTCCGGCGCCGCGGCGGTCGGCTGGCGGATGCCCCACACCCCGGAATCGAGCGGTGCGCCGAACTCCCAGGCCCGCATCACCAGCGGCTTGCCGCGCCCGATCACCACCGGCAGCGCCAGCGCGGCACCGGCATCGGCGCAGCGCCGCAGCAGCGGCATCGGGCTGATCTCGCTCTTGAGGGGCGAATAGCCGGACACGACCGCGCCGACGGCGACCCCGACCGGGAGGCCGCGCGCGGCGATCGCCTGCGCCGCCGCGATCCGTTCCGTCGCCGGCAACGCCTCGCGCCGCGCCATCGCCCTGCGGCGAAGCTCGGCCTTGAGGTCTCTGGTGTGGTCCGTATCCGACATGAAACCAAAGTGCGGAGCCGCCCAAGCCGTCGGAGCTGCGATCCCGGGTTCCCTACGTGAGTAGGTGGGCGCCATATGCCCGGGCCCACGAGCCCGGACAGGGACAGCTCCCTTCAGGATCGATAAGGCCCCGGGGAATTGGCTCCTGACGCACTCAGCAGCCCCGCCACGGCAATGTAGTGCGCGGCGACCGGATTCGCCACCGGCAAGATTCGAGGAGGGCCGGCCGCCACCGGGGCGGCGCCTTTGATTTGCCATCCTGATGCATCGGAACACTCGCGCCGCAATGGCCCGATGATCCCGGCGATCCGCGGCGCGTCCGTGTTGTAGTGCTCGGGAACCCACAGTTGCGCCATACTAATTTGCGAGGCGTCTACGTCGCTTTGCTGGGGAGCCGGCGATGATTTTCCGAACAGTCCTGTTTTGCTGTGTACTGCACGCATTCGCCACCGCATCTGCACAGCAGCCGAGTGGACGCGTCGACCTCGACCTGATGGCTGCCATCCCGGGCTCGCAACTCGTGGCCGGCCGCGTCGCGTTCACCGCGACAGACGCAGCCTGTCCGCATGAATTCGGGACTCTGAGGTTTCGCTCAGACGGTGGCATCGCTCACCTGAAGGCCTTCGGCCTTCTCTCGAGCGCTGAAGGGCGTTGGGGGACGACCTTGCTCGATGACAAGACCTATCGGCATCGGGTCGCTACGGACACGTGCCGGGTCGATGTGGATTTCGGCGAGGAGGTCCGCCGCGATAATATCTGGACCCCGGTTCTGCTCCCGCGAATGCTGCGCCCGAGCTTGTCGGCGGAGGAGCGCAGCGAAGCCGAGCGTCAGTACAAGGAAAGCTTTCGCTACAGGCAATATCCCGTCCCGCTCGCGCAATTCGGCCGCTACAAGGATGCGCTCTCCGCACGTGCCGCCATGGGCAGTCTGCGCCAGGGAGTAAGCGGCACGATGAGCGAAGGGCTCGCGTTCGACGGCGAGCAGCCTTGTTTCGACGCCGTCGGCGACTATCTCATCGACTCGCGTGGGGTGGCGCTCCAATTCGTGACCAATCTGCCCGGCGAATTGAATCGCTTCGTGATGGAACGCGTCGATATCGACGACGACCATAGCCGCCTCTATCTGACGCACGGCGACTGCCGATTCGAGATCACCATCCGCGCCTCGGTTCTGGCACGGGATCAGTGGGTGCCCCGGTCGATCGCACCATTCATTCCCGGCACGGTGACGATTCAGTGCCCCGCTTGTCGAGATCGAAGGCGCGAGCGCGAAGTGGAATGATGACCGCGTTCGGCAAAGCGGGAACCCAAAGATTTGACGCGAAGCGAGTCAATCTGCCAATCTCCGTTCTGATTCAAATGCGTGTAGAGAACGGGAGAAGAGAAATGCAAAGTTTCCTTGGTAGGCTGCAAAAAGCGCCGGGCCACGTCGCCATGTTTATCGCAGTCGCAATTTCCACTGCGGCCGCGCTGACCGCCGTGATCGCGGTTTCAAGCATGGTCGGTCGCGTTGAAAAGCTCGAATCCGACCTCGCGAAGGCGAGATCGGATTTGGATCATCCGCGGGTCCGGCCTCTCGCCTCGATCGCCAACTCCGGGCCATTCCTGCGGCAATAATCAGGAGAACGAGAAGGGCCATATCCCTCCACGTAGAGGGATCACCATTAGCGCCTCGATTCCGGCGAGGGTCAGCGGGTGCCCCGGTCGATCGCGCCATTCATTCCCGGCACCGTGACGATTCAGTGCCCCGCTTGTCGAGATCGATTAAGGCGCGAGCGCCAAGTGGAATGATATCCCCGGAATATGTTCGGCGGCCCTGTCAACGCTGCGCAATCGAGACTGCGTCTGCTGGGAGGAATCAATGAAGTTCATTCTTTCTCTTCTAGTCCTCTGTGTGACGACGTTGTGCTGCACGGCGGCGTCCGACATGCTCGACCAGGCGCTGCTCAGTGCCTCTCAAAATTCCCCGCTGCTCATTGCCCAATGTGCCCTCGCTGCGGCAACGACCGATACGCCAGTGCCGCAGACACTCGACGGCGATGATCAGGCCACCGATAGGACCCGCCTTGCCGAGACGAGCGCCGCGGCGGCGGGCGAGGCGCTGCGGGTGGCCGAGCAGACGATCCTGCTGAATGCCGTCGCCGCCTACATGGACCTGCTGCGCGACGGGGCGTTGCTTGAGCTCCAGCGGCGCAACTTCCAAGTGGTGGCAGAGTCGCTGCGCGTGACCCTCGAACGATTTGATGCCGGCGAGGCTGTGCGCACCGACGTGACGCAGGGCGAAACACATCTGACGAGTGTCCGCGCCATGGTGGCGCGAGCCGAAGCCCAGTATGCCCGCTCGAGGGTAACCTATGGTCGGGTCATCGGGGTCGCGGCCGGCAAGCTCGCGCCGGCGGCGCCTGCCGACCGGCTGATCCCACGCAGCCTCGTGGATTCGATCGAGGTGGGCCGGGCGCGCCATCCCGATGTTGTCGGCGCCGCGTTTAGCGTGGACGTGGCTCTCCTGCAGGTCAAGATCCACGAAGCTTCGACCAATCGGGGCGGGGCAGAGGAGCGGTCGATCCGCCAAGCCAAGGAAACCTTGGCGCAGAGGCGAATAGACCTCGACACTGCCCGCGATCGCGCCCAGGCAAACGTTGTCGCCACATGGGGCGAGTGGGACACCGCCAAGTCACGAGTCCTCGCCGCACAGGCGCTCGTGGTGGCGAACGAGATCGGCCTCAACGGCCAACGCGAGAAAGCCCGGAGCGGTGAGCGTTCCACGCTCGACGTGTTCGATGCGCAACAGGAACTTGTCGAAACGCGCATCGCTCTGGTGACCGGCCAACATGATCGGGTGGTCACCTCTTACGCCCTCCTCGCTGCCGTCGGCGAATTGAACCTGCGGAAGCTCAGAATCGACTGTCGCTCAGCGGTCAGATGATCATTGCCGGCACGATTCGAAGATTTACGACCGGCCGACGGCCATGCGCGGTCCGTCTACCCTTTGACCTGTTCAGCGCCTGCAAGGTCGCGCCATTCATTTCCGGCACTGTGACGATTCAGTGCCCCGCTTGTCGAGATCGATTTGGGCGCGAGCGCGCGGTGGAATGATGACCGCGTGCGGCAAAGTGGGAACCCAAAGATTTGACACGAAGCGCGTTCAATCTGCCAATCTCGTTTCTGGTTCAAATGAGTGCAACGGGGGAAGGGAAATGCAAAGTTTCCTTGGTACGCTGCGAAAAGCGCCGGGCTATGTCGCCCTGATTATCGCGGTCGCGATGTCCACTACGGCTGCGCTGACCGCTGCGATCGTGGTTTCAAGCCTGGTCGGTCGCGTCGAAAAACTCGAATCCGACCTCGCGAGGGCGCAGACCAAGCTCGTTGAGTTAACGGCGGCCCAGTCGAGGCTGAACGCGAGCATCGATACGGCCGACCGCTCGATCAAGTCGCTAAGATCGGATTTGGATCATCCACGGGTCCGGCCTCTCGCCTCGATCTCCAACTCCGGGCCATTCCCGCGGCAATGATCAGGAGAACGAGAAGGGTCATATCCCTCCGCGCAGAACCCACAAGGCGAGCAGAAAAAGAGATACCTCTCGCATCTGCGGTTCCAACGCCGAGCACTCGGAAATGAGCTTCGTTTGCGAACCGCTAAATTTAATGCCGTTTTGGTTGAACATCGAATTGAGGGTTTCATTGCCTCCAACAACGGCACATTCGAAAAGCCGATCATCGGCCGCCCGAATGAAGACTGTGCTCGTCGTTGAAGCGACCACGCGGCCTCCATTGCGTATCAGAAGCGCTGCATGTGAATTTGTCAGGTAAGAAACAACATCGGGTCGTGCAGGCAACGTGCCAATAACGATCAGCCCGAGTACAATGGGTCCGACAAGCGATCTCATCGATCAACCTCCTTAAACCCGAGATGAGTGCCACACCCCATTGGGCAAAAACTGGGCGATCTCATTCCTTCGGCGGCTGGTTTGGCGCCAGTGGAAGCGAGGACCACTGGCCGTTGCGCCGAGGCGCGACCCGCCGCTGATGCGATTGCGCCGTCAGCCGCCCAATCCCGCCTGCGCACACAGCGCCTCGAACAGGTCCGGCTTCACGAACAGGAAATCGGCCTGCAGCACGCCGCCGGCCGGCGAGCGGTGCAGCTCGCAGATGTCGATGCAGGAAAACCCGTGCGCGGCGATGGCCGGGATGGTCTCGGCGATCAGCGGCGCATCCTTGTTGTAGCTCGCCAGCGAGAGTTCCACGATCAGCGCCCGGCAATGGGCGAGCGCCGTCTTCGCCCCGGCGATGACGTCGAGCTCGGCGCCCTGGACGTCGATCTTGATGAGCGCGGCAGGAGCGAGGCCCTGCGCCGCCACCAGCGTGTCGAGCCGGGCCGTGGCGACCGTGCGGACGGCGAGATTGCCGGCGCCGTAGTGGGCGGAGTTCTCGCGGTAGAGCGAGGTCCCGGTGGCGTCGCCCTGGCGCGGCAGGAACAGCGTCCGCTTGCCGTCCTCGGCGGCGAGCGCCACGGTGAGGTGGGTGAGCCCGGCGGCGCGCAGATGCGCCGCATTGTCCGCATTGGCCTCGAACAGGACGAACGCCGCATCGGGAAACACCTGCGCGGCGAGGCGCGTCCAGCTGCCGCGATAGGCGCCGATGTCGTAGACGGCGGCCGGCGCGAAGCCCTGCGCCTTGAGGCGCAGCAGCGCATTGCGATGGGAGAGCTTGGCCGCCTTGCGCTTCACCCAGGGCAGCCGCGCCGAAATGCGCGCGATGAGGTCGTGCACCGGGAAACCCGCCATGCCGCCGTCAGCCGAGCACGATGTGGCGGCCGTCGCCGGCGTCGCCGAGCAGGCGCGCCGCCTTCTCGATGCGCTCCGCGGCGGCATTGAAGACGGCGGCGACATCGGCCTGCACGGCATCGGCCTGGCCGGCGGCCGCGATACGGGCCTCCTGCATGGCGGCGAGTTCCTCCTCGACCCGTTTCATGCGCTGGCGGGCTTCCGACAACTCGTCGGCGAGGATCAGCGCCGCCATGACCGTGAGCCGCATGTCGCCGATCTCGCCGAACGTCGTGCGCAGATGGGCGATGCGCTGGTCGAGTTCATGGGAGAGCCGGGCGAGATGATGTTCCTGGCCGTCGTCGCAGGCCATGCGATATTGGCGGCCGCTGATGGTTACGCTGACATGAGCCATGACCGGGTCTCGTTACGCCGTACAACTGTCAACACGACCTTCAACGCCGGCTGCGATCAGCGCTGATTGGCCTCGATGATGCCGCGGATCACGTTCATCGCCTCGTCGAGGCGCCGCGTCGCCTCCCGGTTGGTCGTCTCCAGCGCCCGCGTGTGGGCCTGCACCTCGTCCAGCTCGGCCGCGAGCCGCGACCGGTCCAAGCTGAAATCATGGACCTCTTCCGTCAGCGTGCCGCGCCGGCGGTCGGCCTCCAGCCGCAGTTCCATGACCGCGTCGAGCCCATCCAGTGCATCGTTGAGGCGCTTGACCGCCTGCTCGATCGCGTGGGTGTCGCTCATCGCCTCCTCTGGGGCCGGGAAAGGGCCGACCCCGACATCCGGTTGCCAAATGTCGGCCGAGTCAGCCACTCAGCTCACGAACCAGCGGCGCGACTGTCCCAACGGATCAGAGCCATCTGCCGGACCGCACCATCTGGGATCATGGCCACAATTCGCTCGTCTCGCGGCCGCCGATCCGATCGAAGCTTACGGGCATTGCCGGTTTGGCGTCAACGCGCCGAGCCCATGTGAGGTGTGGACAGCAACGCCAAACCGCTCTCGTTGACTTGCAGGGCTCACATCCCTAATCAGTCCGAAGCGCCCGACGGCGGAGTTTCGTCGCGATCCCGGGCTTTCTGAGGTGCCGTTCTTGGTCATTTCGAGCCCTTCCGCCACGACGGCTGCGCGCGCCGCCCATGATCGCCTCGCCAATGCCGTTCGCGCGCTGGCGATGGATGCGGTGGAAGCGGCGAAGTCGGGCCATCCCGGGCTGCCGATGGGCGCCGCGGACGTCGCCACCGTGCTGTTCACGCGCTTCCTCAAATTCGACGCCGCCGATCCGCACTGGCCCGACCGCGACCGCTTCGTGCTGTCGGCCGGCCACGGCTCGATGATGCTCTATGCGCTGCTTCATCTGCTCGGCTACGAGGCGATGACGATCGACCAGATCAGGCACTTCCGCCAGTTCGGCGCGATCACGGCGGGCCACCCCGAGCACGGCCATGTGCCGGGGGTCGAGACCACCACCGGCCCGCTCGGGCAGGGCCTCGCCAATGCGGTCGGCATGGCGATCGCCGAGCGCCATCTCGCGGCGGAATTCGGCGCCGACGTGGTCGACCACCGCACCTATGTGATCGCCTCCGACGGCGACCTCATGGAGGGCATCAGCCACGAGGCGATCGCGCTGGCGGGGCATCTCAAGCTGGCGCGGCTCATCGTCCTGTTCGATGACAACGGCATCTCCATCGACGGTCCGCTGTCGCTGTCGGATTCCGTCGACCAGGTAAAGCGTTTCGAGGCCTGCGGTTGGAATGCGTGCCGGATCGACGGCCACGATCCCGAAGCGATCGCGGCCGCCATCGCCCGGGCGCAGTCCTGCGACCGCCCCAGCCTGGTCGCCTGCCGCACCGTGATCGGCTTCGGTGCTCCCACCAAGGCCGGTAGCGAAAAGGCTCACGGCTCTCCCCTCGGGGCCGACGAGATCAAGGGCGCGCGCGAGAGGCTCGGCTGGACCGCTCCGCCCTTCGAGGTGCCTGCCGATACCGCCGCGGCGTGGCGCGCGGCGGGGATGCGGGCGCGCAATACGCGGCTCGCCTGGGAACAGCGTCTGGCGGGCCAGGCCCCGGACCGACGCGCCGCATTCGACCGCCGGCTCGCCGGCGATCTGCCCCACGACGCGCTCGCCGCCGCCGTGCGCGGCGTCAAGGAGAAGCTCGCGGCGACGCCGAGAGAGATCGCGACCCGCGTCGCTTCGGAATCCGCCCTCGAAGCTCTCACCGCCGCAGTGCCGGAAATGGTCGGCGGATCGGCCGACCTCACCGGATCCAACAATACGAGGGCGAAGGGCATGGCCGCTTTCACGGCGGCGAATCCGGCCGGCCGCTTCATCCATTACGGCGTCCGCGAGCACGCCATGGCCGCCGCCATGAACGGGATGGCGCTGCATGGCGGCATCATCCCCTATTCCGGCACCTTCCTTGTGTTTTCCGATTATGCGCGGCCGGCGATCCGGCTCGCCGCGCTGATGGGCCAGCGCGTCATCCACGTATTCACCCACGACTCCATCGGGCTCGGCGAGGACGGCCCGACCCACCAGCCCGTCGAGCACCTCGCGGCGTTGCGCGCGATCCCGAACCTGCTGGTGTTCCGGCCCTGCGACGCGGTGGAGACGGTGGAATGCTGGCAACTCGCGCTGCAAGCCCGCACCTCCCCGAGTGCGCTGGCGCTGACGCGGCAGAACCTGCCCCAGCTCCGCACCGGGTTCGCCGCCGAGAATCGCTGCGCAGCCGGCGCCTATGAACTGCTGCCGGCGGATGCGGGCGCCGCCCAGGTGTCGCTGTTCGCCTCGGGCTCCGAGGTCGCCATCGCCGTCGAGGCGCGCAAGCTGCTGGCGGCCCGCGGCGTCGCCGCCCGGGTGGTGTCGGTGCCCTGCTTCGAGCTGTTCCTGGGCGCCCCGGTCGCGCAGCAGCGCGCCGTGGTCGGGACGGCGCCGGTGAGGATCGGCATCGAGGCGGCGATCCGCCAGGGCTGGGATGCCGTCATCGGCTCCGACGGGCTGTTCGTCGGCATGAGCGGATTCGGCGCCAGCGGCCCGTATAAGGACCTCTACCGCCATTTCGGCATTACCCCCGAGCGCGTCGCCGAAGCTGCGTTCACCAAACTGTCCACCGGCTGAATTCTGCGCTGGAAACGCTCGGTTCTTATGTTATCAACGCCGCAAAATTGAGCACTCGGCCGCACGCCGGCGTCATTCGCCGGTCCGCGCGCCGGGCCGGCAGCAGCCCGGCGGTGAAGGGCCGAATGGAGGGAAGCAGGACATGTCTGTGAGGGTCGCCATCAACGGGTTCGGCCGCATCGGCCGCAATGTCCTGCGGGCCATCATAGAGGCCGGTCGCAAGGACATCGAGGTGGTGGCACTCAACGACCTCGCTCCGGTCGAGACCAATGCCCATCTGCTGCGTTTCGATTCCATCCACGGCCGCTTTCCCGGCGAGGTCCGGGTGTCCGGCGATACCATCGATTGCGGCACCGGGCCCATCAAGGTGACCGCGATCCGAAACCCGGCGGAACTGCCCTGGAAGGCGCTGGGGATCGACATTGCGCTCGAATGCACCGGCATCTTCACGACCAAGGAAAAGGCGAAGGCGCATCTCGATGCGGGCGCCCGGCGGGTGCTCGTCTCCGCGCCGGCCGACAATGCCGACCTCACGGTCGTCTATGGCGTGAACCATGACAAGCTGACCCGGGACCATCTGGTGGTCTCCAATGCGTCCTGCACCACCAATTGCCTGGCGCCGCTCGCCAAGGTGATGAACGACGCAGTCGGCATCGAAAAGGGCTTCATGACGACGGTGCACGCCTACACCAACGACCAGCCCTCCCAGGACCAGTTCCACAAGGACCTCTATCGGGCGCGAGCGGCGGCGCTGTCGATGATCCCGACCTCGACCGGCGCCGCCAAGGCGGTCGGTCTGGTGCTGCCGGAACTCGACGGCAAGCTCGACGGCGTCTCGATCCGGGTGCCGACTCCGAACGTGTCGGTGATCGATTTCAAATTCGTCGCCAGGCGCAAGACGTCCAAGGACGAGATCAACAGCGCCGTGCGGCGCGCCGCCGAGCAGCAGCTCAAGGGCATTCTCGGCTATACCGACCAGCCCAACGTCTCGATCGATTTCAACCACGACCCGCGCTCCTCGATCTTCCACATGGACCAGACCAAGGTCATGGACGGCACGCTGGTACGGGTGATGTCGTGGTACGACAATGAATGGGGCTTTTCCAATCGCATGGCGGACACCGCCGTCGCCATGGGCAAGCTGATGTGACCGTGGCGGACTTTCGCACCCTCGACGAGGTCGACCTCCGCGGCAAGCGGGTGCTGCTGCGGGTCGACCTCAACGTGCCGATGGCCGGCGGCAAAGTCGGTGATCCCACCCGCATCGAACGGATGGCGCCGACGGTCGCGGAGATCGCAGCCAAAGGCGGCAAGGTCATCCTGCTTTCCCATTTCGGGCGGCCCAAGGTACGCAGCGCCAAGGATTCGCTCGCGCCGGTCGCCGCCGTACTTGCCCGCCATATGGGGCGCCGCATCGCCTTCGCCGATGACTGCATCGGCCCGTCGGCCGTCGCTGCCGTCGCCGCGATGAAGAACGGCGACATCCTCTGCCTCGAGAACACCCGCTTCCACCCGGGCGAGGAGGCGAACGAGCCGGGCTTCGTCGCTGCGCTGGCGGCGCTGGGCGACATCTGGGTCAACGACGCGTTTTCGGTCGCCCACCGCGCCCACGCCTCGACCGAAGGCCTCGGCCACGTGCTGCCGGCCTATGCCGGCCGCACCATGGAGGCCGAGCTCATCGCGCTCGCCAAGGCGCTGGAAGCGCCGCAGCGCCCGGTGGCGGCCATCGTCGGCGGCGCCAAGGTGTCGACCAAGCTCGACCTGCTGGGCAATCTCGTCGCCAAGGTCGACGTGCTGATCATCGGCGGCGGCATGGCCAATACCTTCCTCGCTGCCCAGGGCAAGGCGGTCGGCCTGTCGCTGTGCGAGCGTGGCCTCGCCGCCACCGCCTTGCAGATTCTGGCGACCGCGAAGGCGCATCATTGCGAGGCGGTGCTGCCGGTCGATGCGATGGTCGCCAAGGCGTTCAAGGCCGGCGTGGAGTCACGTGCGGTGTCGATCGACGCGGTCGGCCCCGATGACATGATCCTCGACGTCGGCCCGCGCACCGTGGAGCACGTGATCTCGGTGCTGGCGCGGGTCAGGACGGTGGTGTGGAACGGGCCCTTCGGCGCCTTCGAGATGGAACCGTTCGACATCGGCACCATTGAGGTGGCGGAGGCCGCGGCTGAACTGACCGCGGCCGGAAAACTCGTTTCGGTCGCCGGCGGCGGCGATACGGTGGCCGCCCTCAACGCCGCCGGCGTGACCGAGCGGCTCACCTATGTTTCGACCGCCGGCGGGGCGTTCCTCGAATGGATGGAGGGCAAGGCATTGCCGGGGGTCGAGGTGTTGCGGCCGAGGATCCCCGCGGCGACGCTGCGGGCGGTCTCGACGGCAACATGATCGGCGCTGTCGCCATAGCGGAGCAGGAGGAGAGTGCGATGGACCTCGACGCATTGAACAAGATCGCGACCGCCATGGTCGCTCCTGGCAAGGGCATTCTGGCCGCGGACGAATCGAGCGGCACCATCAAGAAGCGCTTCGATTCGATCGGTGCCGAATGCACCGAGGACAACCGCCGCGACTACCGCGAATTCCTGTTCCGCTCGACCGAGGCGATGCGCAGCCACATCTCCGGCGTCATTCTCTATGACGAGACCATCTGGCAAAAGGCCAAGGACGGCACGCCGCTGGTCAAGATCATCGAGCAGGCCGGCGCCATTCCCGGCATCAAGGTCGACGAGGGCACCAAGCCGCTTCCCGGTTGCCCGAGCGAACTCGTCACCATCGGCCTCGACAAGCTGGCCGACCGGCTGCCCAAGTATTACGCGCAGGGCGCGCGCTTCGCGAAATGGCGGGCGGTGATCGACATCGGCGCCGGCATCCCGACCTATGCGTGCCTGCACGCCAATGCCCACGCGCTCGGGCGTTATGCGGCGCTGTGCCAGGCGGCGCAGATCGTGCCGATCGTCGAGCCCGAGGTGCTGATGGACGGCGACCACGACATCGACCGCTGCTATGGCGTCACCGAATGGATGCTCAAGGAGACCTTCCAGGAGCTTTATTACAATCGGGTCGCCCTGGAAGGCATGGTTCTCAAGCCCAACATGGCGGTGCCCGGCAAGAGGAGCGCCAAACGCGCCGGCGTCGAAGAGGTCGCCGAGATGACCGTGCGGCTGTTGAAGAACTGCGTGCCGGGCGCGGTGCCGGGCATTGCCTTCCTGTCCGGCGGACAGTCGGACGAGGAGGCCACCGCCCACCTCGACGCGATGAATCGCATCGGCGGTCTGCCCTGGAAGCTGACCTTCTCCTACGGCCGCGCCCTGCAGGGCGCCCCGCAGAAGGCCTGGTCCGGCAAGCCGGAAAACATCGCCGCCGCCCAGCGCGCCTTCTCCCATCGCGCCCGCATGAACGGCCTTGCCAGCCTCGGGCAGTGGAAGGCGGACCTGGAGAAGAAGGCCGCTTAGGGCTGTCAGAGTCGCGGGGTGATCCGGACAGGGACCGGCCGAACCACGAAGGAAGCGATTATGAGGGCGCAGCGGCGAGGTTTCCTTTTATTGGCGGCATTGGCCGCAGCGGCGGCGACAACATTGCCTGGCTTCGGTCAAGCCGTTGCTCCCGCGGCCGGCCCCGCCGGCGGCGCGAAGAGCGCGGCCTCCATCCCGGATTTCTCCGGCATATGGGCGCACCCCTACCTAACCGGCTTCGAGCTGCCGCTGTCGGGTCCGGGCCCGGTCCGGAACAGATCGCGCCTGCCCAATGGCGTGGCCAACTTCCAACGGCTGGTCGGCGACTACACCAATCCGATCCTGAAGCCCGCAGCCGCGGAAGCCGTGAAGAGGCACGGCGAAATATCGCTGGCCGGCAAGGGCTATCCGACCCCGAGCAACCAGTGCTGGCCCCAGGGCGTGCCGTACATCTTCTGGGATTTTCTGCTCCAGATGATCCAGCAGCCAGACAAGGTCACGATGATCTACCGTCACGGCAACGAGGTTCGCCGGGTGCGCATGAACGAGCCGCATCCCGCACAGGTGACGCCATCCTGGTACGGGGATTCCGTGGGCCATTACGAGGGCGACACGCTGGTGATCGACACCGTGGGGATCAAGGTCGGGCCGTTTTCCATGGTCGACATGTACGGCACGCCGCAAAGCCCGGCCCTGCATGTCGTGGAACGTTACCGGCTGCTCGATTACGATGCCGCCAAGGACGCGATCGCACGCAACGACGAGGAGAATTTCCGCGCCGGCGGCGGCGAGGAAATCGACCCTAACTACCGGGGCCCGGTGCTGCAGCTCCATTTCACGGTCGAGGATGACGGCGTCTTCACGATGCCATGGACGGCGACGATCACCTATCGGCGCTCGTTCGGCGAATGGACCGACCTCATCTGCGCCGAAAACCCGTACGAATTCTACGCGGGCAAGAACTCCGCGGTCCCGACCGCGGACAAGCCGGATTTCTGAGCGGCGACGCGCAGTCGCCGCGACGGACGGACCCGACAAAAAAAGCCGGGACAAGTTGCAATTTATTCACCGTCTCCGGGCGCCTGCGCGCAAAGCGAATATTTCCGAAACATATAACGGTTATCAGAGACCGCAGCACGTGGGGCGCAGATGCCGACCTCGGCTCACCGGAGCCGCCCAGGCCGTTGGCGCCGATTCGGCGATCGTTCGAGGGACTCGGGCGCGGCGCCCGCACCGAAACGGAGGTTACTCATGGGATACGAAAACCTGACGCCCGCGCTCGAGCGGATCCAGATGGTGGCAGGATTCCTCGCCGGGCAAGGCCAGGACACCAAGACGGTGTTCGCGCTGGAGGACCATTACCGCGACACGCCGCAGATGGCGGACGCAGTCGAGCGCATGAAGGCCGATCCCGGCGTCGGCCGCCTGATCTCCGAAGGCTACCTGACGCCGGACTACGACCTCGACGCGCTCATCGAATACCCGCCGGGCTCGCTCGCGCATACCTATGCGAAGCTCATGAGGCTGAACGGGTATTCGGCGAAGTTCTATCCGGAGCGGGAAATCAGGAGCGACGCCGACTACTGCATCATGCGCGTGCGCAAGACCCACGACCTCCATCACGTCGTCACCGGCTTTTCCCAACAGGGGCCAGGTGAATCCGGTGTGATCGGCGTCACCGCCTATCAGTTCGGCTACCCGGCCTTCGTGCTCATCGACCTCGCGGCAATGGCGCTGACGTTCCATCGCGCCGAGGGCTTCCACGACGCGCTCAACGATGTCGGCCGCGGCATGAAGATGGGCAACGAATGCAAGCCGCTCCTCGCCGTCAAGTGGGAGGAAGGCTGGGAGAAGCCGGTGTCGCGCTGGCGCGAGGAGCTCGGAATCCATCCGGTGACGACGGGACCGCAGAGCTGGCACACGATGCCGGGCATGCGCGACTGACGACGCCGCACGACAACACGAGGGGACCCGCGCCATGGCCGCTGCCGACTTTCCGGCGTTGATCGCGCGGCATCGAAACTGCTTCCTCTCCGGCCGGACCCGTCCGGTCGAATGGCGCGAGGCGCAGCTCGATGCCCTGCATGCGCTGATGACCGAGCGCGCCGGTGATTTCTTCGACGCGCTGTGGAAGGACCTGCGCCGCAACCGCGTCGACGCCGACGCCACCGACGTCAAATACGTCGCCGACGAAGCCGCCTATGCGCGCCACCATTTGCGGCGCTGGATGAATCCCTTGCACGTGAGCACGCCGCTCATCATGGCGCCGGGGCGCACCGAGATCCGGTTCGATCCGCTCGGCGTCGGGCTGATCATCGGCGCCTGGAACTATCCGATCATGCTGTCGCTGTCGCCGCTGGTGGCGGCGATCGCGGGCGGCAACGCCGCGGTGATCAAGCCCTCGGAAGTATCCCCCGCCTGCGCCGATGCGATCGCCCGGCTGGTGCCGCAATATCTCGATACCGAGGCGTTTTCCGTCGTGATCGGCGGCGTGCCGGAGACCACCGCTTTGCTCGCGCAGGAATGGGACCACATCTTCTTCACCGGCGCCCCGCCGATCGGCAAGGTCGTCATGGCGGCCGCAGCCAAGAACCTCACACCGGTCGTGCTTGAGCTGGGCGGCAAGAATCCGACCATCGTGCATGACAGCGCGGACCTGCGGGTGGCGGCGCGCCGCATCGCCCAGGGGCGCTGGATGAATGCCGGACAGACGCGCACCGCCCCGGATCACGTCCTGGTGTTCAGGTCGGTCGCCGCGGATTTCCTGGCGCAGCTGAAAGAGGCGGTGGTCGGCTTCTACGGCGCCGAACCGCAGAACAGTCCGGACTACGGCCGCATCGTGAATGCCCGGCACTTCGATCGGCTGACGCACCTCATCGGCAGCGGCGAGGTCTACCACGGCGGCCAGCATGACCGCGACGACCTCTTCATCGCACCGACCATCCTCGTCGACGTGGCGCCGGATTCGCCGGTCATGCAGGAGGAGATGTTCGGCCCGATCCTGCCGGTGCTGGAGGTCGACAGCGTCGACGAGGTGATCCGCCGCGTCAATGCGCAGCCCGCCCCGCTCGGCCTCTACGTGTTTTCGGAGGACGCGGAGGTGTCGGCACGGATTCTCGACGCCACCCGGTCCGGCGACGCCGCGGTCAACGACTGCTCGCCTCGGACCCTGTTAGTGTCTTCGCCCGGCTCGACCGGGCGATCCAGTAGCCACCGGACTTGGCGATGCGCACAGCGTTGCCGCAAGCGCAGGGATTACTGGATCGCCCGGTCAAGCCGGGCGATGACAGCAAGAAAATGGTCTCGGAACCGGAACTCACGAAGGAGTCGTCAATGCTGTCGCGCCGTTCGGCTCTACTGGCGATGATTTTCGCGCCCTCGGTCGCTTGGCCTGCCGATGCGGCGCCCGGCGACCTGGTGCTGGTCCGCCAGGGCATGCTGCCGATCATCATCACGGCTCCCCATGGCGGGCGCGAAGCCATACCGGGCGTCGCGCCTCGCGATACGCGGGGCCTGCCCAAGGGCGGGCGCGGCTATGTGACCGCCGGCGACACCAACACCGATCGGCTGGCCGTGGGCATTGCCGCTGGGATCAAGGCGCTCACGGGCAAGGAACCCTATTTGGTGCTGGCGAAGTTCCAACGCAAATACGTCGACCCCAACCGTCCGCCGGATATCGCCTTGGACAGCCCCGCGGCCCGGCCGTATTACGACGACTATCACCAGTCGGTTCGCCGCTTCGTCGACGAGATACGCGGCACGTATCCGGCCGGCCTGCTGGTCGACGTGCACGGCCAGAAGAAGGACCCGGAGGCGCTGATGCGAGGCACCCAGAACGGCCGCTCGATCGCGCGGCTGCTGGCGCGCGCCGGCGCCCCGGCAATGACCGGGCCCAACGGCCTGTTCGGGCAACTCGAGGCCGACGGGTTCGAGGTCTTCCCCGCCAATGACGTGCCGCCGGACGGCACCAGCGAAAACGGCGGGTTCAATGGCGGCTACACGCTCACCGCATACGGCAGCCACAACGCCGACGGCATCGACGCCGTGCAGATGGAGTTCGGCAGCCGATATCGCCGCAGGGACACGGTCGACACCGCAGCCGCGGCAGCGGCCAAGGCGATCGTGGCGTTCTACGAGGCGTATTTGAGGAAGCCGCACGATTGACGCCCCGGGGAGCAGACGCGGGGCCAACGGAGGCCCGCTGCAAAGCGACCGAGCGCGCCGTCATCGTATTTCTGAAAGCGATTGACGCAGGGAACGATGGTGAAGAATTCGCCCCGGCACGAGCAGCCGATGGCGAGGCGCGGAAGTCAGACCCGGTGTGCGATGGCGTAAGCGTCGTCGGAGGGCGCCCGTCTCGTACTGATCAGTGTCGTGCCGCAGTGCACGCAGCCATGGGTGACGTCCTCGAGATCGTTCGATTCGGTGCCGTCGTCATCTCGCGCGGGTGCGACGGACGTGACCGCCATCCGATGTCCGCAATGCGGGCAGGGGAGGAGAAAACTCGGCAGGTGCGATGGCGCAACGCCCTTGCAACGCATGGAGCAATCCCGGTTCCGAGACCTCCCGGCTCCATTCCTTGTCGGATTTATGAAGGAGTCAACAAATTCTTGTGCGACGCACAATATTTGTGCATCGCGATAGAGCCTGTGTCGTCGCTCCTCCTGCGCATCGGCCGGCCCCATAACTTTGATCCAAATCAAGGCCCCCTCCCCCTCCGGGCCGACCTTAATTGCCCGCGCAACCAACGTCGCCGGGGAGGCCGGGCATGCTTCGGAAAACAGAACGAACTCGTCACCCAGACCGGGCCGGGAACCCCGATGGGCGCCTTGTTCCGCTGCTACTGGACGCCGGTGCTGCTCGCCGCCGAACTGCCGGAGAACGACTGTCCGCCGGTGCGGGTCAAGGTGCTCTCGGAACGGCTGGTGGCGTTCCGCGACAGCCGCGGGCGGGAAACGTGTCGCTCGATCAGCCGGTCGGGCATCCGGCGGCGGCGCTGCGCCTGCAGGTCCTGAGGTCAGCGTCCGGCGAGGGCCGCTTCAAGGAAGCCGGCGAGATCGTCGGTGATATGGTCGACATGGGCGGCGTCGCGCCCTTCCAGCTCCCACCCTTCGCGCACGACCGCGTAGCTCTCTTCCGGCACCACCAGCACGGTGGTCATGCCGAGAGCGTGGGGGACGGCGAGATTGCGGGCGAGGTCTTCGAACATCGCCGCCTTGCCGGCATCGACGCCGTGGCGGGCGAGAAAGCGGTCGTAATTCTCCGGGAAGGGCTTGGGCTGCAGCTCGCTGGCGACGATGTCGAACACGTCCTCGAAATGGTGATGGA
>DASYNT010000176.1:0-24373 GCA_036008405.1 Xanthobacteraceae bacterium | reverse complement strand
AAGCCTCGCTTCCTTCCAGCTGCGGCCGCCGTCGGTGGATACATCGACCTTGGCGACCTTGCCCCCGCCGGACCACGCCAAGCCGGTAATCTGGACATATCCCCTGCGGAGTGTTTCCAGTCCAGCCGAGGGCCGCGTGATCACGGATTTCGGTCCCCACTGAAAATGGTACCAGCGCGATTTGCCGCCGAGATCGGCTCTCACGATGGAGGCATGATTCACGCCGGTGGGGTCGAGATGGTGGTCCGCCACCTTGATATGTCTCAGGTACTTGACGTTGTTGAGCCCTTCCCAGCCGGGGACCAACAGCCGCAACGGGTAACCCTGCTCAGGACGCAGCGGCTCGCCATTTTGGCCGTAGGCCACGATAACGTCGTCCATGGCCTTTCCCAGCGGAATGGTGTGAGACCACTTGCCAGCTTCCGCCCCTTCCGAAATCACCCAACTCGCGCCTGGTTGCAGGCCGGCCTCGTTCAGCAACACGGAAAGCGGTACGCCGGTCCATTCGCTGCAACTCATCATTCCCCATACATACTGGACCGGCAACCCCATGTTTTCGTTGCCATTATCATGTCCCATGGGAGCGCCATTCGCCTGACATTCCACGAAATGAATCCGGGACACCGAAGGCAGACGCTTCAGGTCATCCATGCTGAAACTCAAGGGACGATCCACCATGCCGTGGATCGTGAGGCGATGTTGCTGCGCATCGATGACTGGCATGTAGGAGGTGTGCAATTGCACGAAGTGGAGCGGGGTCGGTGTAATGATCCCCGCATAATCCTGGATCGGAGTGAAGTAAGTAATGTGATTGATGTTCCTTCTGACCCCTCGGCCCGAAGGATCGCCATGGATACGGGCTTCCTTGGCGGGATCCTTGGCTTGTAATTCAGGCTTGGCCGACTGGCCTCTCGCGGCCCATTCTGCGCCTGCACCTGCGCCTGCGGCCACACCAGCCAGTGCAGCAGCCTGCTTCAGGAACCGCCTGCGGCCAGATCCATTGGAATCCATGATTGCCTCCCAGTGATCCCGAATTTCCGATTGAGCTTCGCCTTGGCCCCGGCCGTTGCGTCGCGCAGATTGCGAAGGACCGGCACCTTGGCCCGAACGTCTTCGCCAAACGGGTTTTATAGTTTTCAGTAAAATCGTGGACGTGTCAACGTGGGATGATTGACGTCGCATCATGGGGCATCTGACGCACCGCAATAGATTCAGCTCGACCGGATCGGTGCCCGCTGCCCAGACTCACCCTGATCAACGGGCTCGCCGCGGAATCGATCAGAGGCTGGATATGTAACGCGCCATCGCCTCCCGATCGGCGGGCGAAATCGCCTTCATGAGGTTCATCATGTCGGCGTTGTTGGTCCGCTCGCCATCGGCAAAGCGGCGCATCGCCTCGACCAAATAGGCCTGGCTTTGGCCGGCCAGCCGCGGCCCCGCCAAGCCGCCGACGAAGTTCTGCTGATGACAAACCTGGCATACGGCGGCCAACGCCGGTGGCGTCGTGGCGGCAGCGCCGGCGGACCGCGCCGGCCAGCCCTTCTTGGTGAAATAAGCCGCCGCGGATTCCATCTCAGACGGCGAGAAAGTCGACGCCATCCACGCCATGGCCTCGAAATTGCGATCTCCGCTTTGGAAGTCGTGGAGCTGCTTTACGAGATAATTTTCCTGCTGACCCCAGATGACCGGGATGGTCGCATTCTGGGGTACGCCCTTGGCGCCGTGGCATGTATCGCAGACCAACAACTTGGCGCCGAATTCCCGCTCCCCGGTCGGTGCGATGCCGTGCGACACCGCGGCGATCTGCTCAGCGGCATGTACCGGAGCGGTCGGTGCGGCCAGAGCGACCAGAGCGGCGAAAACAGTCGGGGCGAAAACAGTCGGGGCGAAAACAGTCGGAAAGTGATTGTTGAGCATGTTCTACCCTCCCATCGTTCGACGCCCGCGTTCCCGTGATCGTGACTAAGCGCTGAAACCACCTGAAACATGCCGCATTCAGGCTCGGGGCGCAAGATGGCGCGGGTTTCGCCCGGGTTTTCGGTGGTGTCCGGACAGCGACCGGACAGCAATCTCGCCGGCCTTTCCACCCCGGCGCTGCCGGTTATCGGCAAGGGACTTCAGTCGTTCGAGGAGATTGCGCCGAACGCGACGCGGGTCGAGGCCTGAGTCCGTCAAGCCCATCGATCGGTCCGAATTGGGGGGCGAAATGCGAACGACACCGGGAACTCGCCGCCGGGAACATCATGCGCGGCGCCGGCCGCGATAAGCTGCCGATCCAGCAGAGATTGTCGCGCCGAATTTGCGACCGCAATTCTCGCTCCCTTTGTTCCGGTGACAAAAACCGCCAGCAAATCAGGAGCGGCCCGCGCGCTTTCCACACGCGCTTCTGGCCGTTGCGTTCAATATTTTGTGAGACAATGAGCACCGATGCAGCTCGGCGGGCCGCGGCAGAGTTTGGGCCTGACGTTGTTTCGGCGCCGCGCGATGGTTCGCGGGAGCTTGGGCAAACGAAATTCCAGAGAGGCAAAGCGTCGAGACAATTGCGAGGGGGAGCACTTTCATGGTGGCGAGTGGATTGCGTCACATACCGCAGCGCTGCACCTTGATCGCTCTTGCCATATTGCCGACACGGTGGACGCCGCCACCGACCTGATGCCCCTTATTGCCTCGCCGGCTTCGCTTCCGGACGCAACCGCCCCGCCCGCGCCGGACGGCCCCGGCTCAGGATTGCTCCGCCAGCAGGCTCGCATTGCCGCCGACCGCCGCGGTGTTCACGCTCACGACCTGCTCCAGCGCGAAGCGGCGCAGGTAATTCGGGCCGCCGGCCTTCGGCCCGGTGCCGGACAGGCCGGAGCCGCCGAACGGCTGGGTGCCGACCACCGCCCCGATCATGTTGCGGTTGACGTAGACATTCCCGGCGGACAGCCGCGCCACCACCTGCTGCACCGTCGCGTCGATGCGCGACTGCACCCCCAAGGTGAGGCCGTAGCCGCTCGCGGCGATGTCGTCGAGCAGCCGATCGAGCTCGTCGGCGCGGTAGCGCACCACATGAAGCACGGGGCCGAACACCTCCTGCTCGAGGTCGCGGGCGCGGTCGAGCGCGATGATCGCCGGCGCCACATAGGTGCCCGAGGCCGGCGCCGCGCGGCCGCGGTCCGAGCGGAACAGCAGGCGGCCCTGCGCTTCCATGCCGGCGACCCATTTGTCGAGCTTGTCCTTGGCCTCGGCATCGATCACCGGCCCGACATGGGTAGCGATGTCGCGGGGATCGCCGATAGCGAGTTCCTGCGCCGCGCCGGCCACCATCGCAATGATGCCGTCGGCGACATCGTCCTGCAGGCACAGCAGGCGCAACGCCGAGCAGCGCTGCCCCGCCGAGCGGAACGCCGAGGCGATCACGTCGTCGGTCACCTGCTCCGGCAGGGCGGTGGCATCGACGATCATGGCATTGATGCCGCCGGTCTCCGCGATCAGCGGGACGATCGGCGCGTCCTTGGCGGCAAGCGCCCGGTTGATGATGCGGCCGACCTCGGTCGAGCCGGTGAAGGCGACGCCGGCCACGTCCCGATGCGCGACCAGGGCGGCGCCGACCGCCCCGTCGCCGGGGACGAGATGCAGCGCAGTCGCGGGAATGCCGGCGCGGTGGAACAGGACCACCGCCTCGGCGGCGATCAGCGGGGTCTGCTCCGCGGGCTTGGCCACCACCGCGTTGCCGGCGGCGAGCGCCGCCATCACCTGGCCGGTGAAGATCGCGAGCGGAAAGTTCCACGGGCTGATGCACACGAAGACGCCGCGGCCGCGATGGCGCAGCGTGTCGGCCTCCCCGGTCGGTCCCAGCATGGTTTCCGGCGTCAAGGTGAGGCGGGCCTGCTGCGCATAGTAGCGGCAATAGTCGACCGCTTCGCGCACCTCGGCCAGCGCGTCGTCCAGGGTCTTGCCACCTTCGGCCTGCAGCAGCGCGATGAGGCGACCGCGGCTTTGCTCCAGCGCCTCGGCCGCCCGCACCAGGGCCTCGGCCCGGGCTTCGACCGCGGTCGCATCCCAGGCCGCAAATCCCGTCGCCGCCGACGCCATCGCCGACGCCACGATGGCGTCGTCACCTTCGGTCACGACGCCGATGACGGCGCCGTCGATCGGCGAACGCACCGGGCGCGCATGGCCCGGGATGGTGACGCCGTCGACCAGTGGCATCGCGTGCGGCATCGCGTGCCGATCGACCTGCTGGCCGGCGCGGACCTCGGCGAGCAGGGCTTCGAGGCTCGCGGCGTCACCGAATTCGACGCCGGACGAATTCCGGCGCCCCGGCAGATAGAGATCGGGCGGACGTGGAATCCTCGGATGGCGGGCGCGGTCCGGCGACCCGATGGTCGCCGCCGGGCGTTCGAGAATCGCCGACACCGGTACCTTCGGATCGGCGGCGGCATAGACGAAAGACGAGTTCGCGCCGTTTTCCAGCAGGCGCCGCACCAGGTAGGCGAGCAGGTCGCGATGGCCGCCGACCGGCGCGTAGACGCGGCACGCCGCGCCCGGCGCGTCGCGCAGCAGCGCCTCGTAGAGCGCCTCGCCCATGCCGTAGAGCCGCTGGAACTCGTAGCCCTCGACGCCACCGGCCGCTTCGATGACGCTCGCGACCGTGAGCGCGTTGTGGGTGGCGATCTGCGGATAGAGCCGCGGCCGCGCCGCCAGCAGCTTGCGCGCGCAGGCCATGTAGCAGAGGTCGGTCATTGCCTTGCGCGAGAACACCGGATAGTCGGCAAGTCCACGCTCCTGGGCGCGCTTGACCTCGGTGTCCCAATAGGCGCCCTTGACGAGGCGCACCATGACCCGGCGTCCCAGCGCCTGGGCCGCGCCGGCCACCCAGTCGATCACCGCCGGGGCGCGCTTCTGATAGGCCTGCACCGCGAGGCCGAAGCCGTCCCAGCCGGCGAGGCCGGGATCGGAGAGGGTGCGGCCGACGATGTCGAGCGACAGTTCCAGCCGGTCGGCCTCCTCGGCGTCGATGGTGAGGTTGAGCTGGTGGGATTTGGCGGCACGCGCCAGCTCGATCACAAGCGGGGTCAGCTCGGCCACGACGCGCACGCGCGAAACCGCCTCGTAGCGCGGATGCAGCGCCGACAGCTTCACCGAGATGCCGGGGCGCTGCGGCAGGCCGGACGCCCCGGCGGCGGCGCCGATCGCCGCGATCGCCTCGGCATAGGCCTCGAAGTAGCGCTCGGCATCAGCGGCGGTGCGGGCGCCCTCGCCGAGCATATCGAAGGAATAGCGGAATTCCGGATGCGCCCCGCCCCGCGCCAGCGCCTCGCCGATGGTCTGGCCGAGCACGAAATGGGACCCCATCAGCCGCATCGCCTGCCGCGTGGCGGTACGCACTGCGGGACGTCCGAGCCGGCTCACCAGTCCGTGGAGAATGGTTTCCGGGGTCTCGTGGGAGGAGATCACCCGCGCCGAGATGCCGAGCGCCCAGGCCGAGGCTGACACCAGCAGGGCCGGCGAGCGCACCTCGTGCCCGGCGAAGTCCCCGGCCGACAGCTTGTCCTCGATGAGACGGTCGGCGGTGGCGCTGTCGGGCACCCGCAACAGCGACTCGGCCAGCACCATCAGCGCCAGCCCCTCCTTGGTGGAGAGCGAGAACTCGTGCAGAAAATCCTCGATGCCGCCGACACCGCCGGCCCGCGCGCGGATCGCCGCCACCAGCGCGCCGGCGCGCGCATCGATGCGGGCCTCGGCTTGCGGTCGCAGGGGAGCGTCGCGGAGAAATTGCGCGGCGATGTGCTCGTCGGCCGGCGCATAGGGCGCACGGAACGGCGGGACGCGGTCTTCCATCGGGTTCTCTCCTCCTGCGCGACGGCCGAACCCTGCGATCGAACCAGCCCGCCATGACGCCCGGAAGGCGCGGCGGCAAGCCATTCGATCCGGTGCCGCCGGCGCGTGCCATAGGCATTGCATCAGGCATTATATAGAGCCGGGCCTCGATCTCGTTGATCTCGCGCACGAGCGGATCCGGCATGATGCGGTCACGATGCGGTCACGCTCAATCCGCTTTCGGCTGTCAGTCGGAGTTTAGGACTCGTCCGCCAACAATCGATTCAGTTTTCGTCCCCTCTCCCGCTTGCGGGAGAGGGAGTAGAAAAACCGCCTGTCCTGGCGCAACTCGCGAGGGGATTGCCATGGATGGGGCGATGGCATAACCCGAACGCCGGATGATCGGGGGCTCCGTCCGGTTTCCCGAACAACCTGAGCTGCCAATGCAAACCAGCCTTCTGCACGTCTATGCCCGGGCGCTCACCCTGCTCGGCCCCGAACGCAAGCTCGGCACCTGGCTTGCCGTGGCCAATTTTGCCCTGGCGGGCGCCATGTTCGCCGAGCCGGTGCTGTTCGGGCGGATCATCGACGAGCTTGCCGGTGCCCAGGCGAGAGGCACCACCGCGGCGTGGCCGGATCTGATCAGGTTGATCGGCGCCTGGGTCGCCTTCGGGCTGTTCACCATCGTGGTGGGCGTGACCGTCGCGCTCTATGCCGATCGCCTCGCCCACCGCCGCCGCCAGGCGGTGCTGACTGATTTCTTCGACCATGTGCTGCAATTGCCGCTGACATTTCACGGCGAATCCCATTCCGGCCGCCTCATGAAGGTAATGCTGGCCGGCACCGACGCGCTGTGGATGTTGTGGCTCGACTTCTTCCGCGATTCCTTCGCGGCGGCCGCTTCCCTGGTGGTGCTGCTGCCGTTCGCGCTCTACCTGAACCAGCCGCTCGGGCTGATGTTGCTCTCGGTGGCCGTGGTGTTCGCGATCCTGACCACCCTCGTCATCAACAAGACGGAAACGCTGCAGCGCACGGTCGAGCGCCACTATTCCAACCTCGCCGAACGCGCCTCCGACACCCTCGGCAATGTCGCTTTGGTGCAGGGCTTCGCGCGGGTCGAGGCGGAAGTCACGGGGCTGCGCACCATCGCCGACGACCTGCTGGCGGCGCAGATCCCGGTGCTGTCGTGGTGGGCCGTGGTCGCGGTGCTGACCAGGGCGTCCACCACCCTGACCATGCTGGCGATCTTCGTGGTCGGCGTAACGCTGCATTTCGACGGCCGCGCCACCATCGGCGACATCGTGATGTTCATGAACTTCGCCGGCCTGCTGATCGGCCAGCTCGAAAAATTCGTGCGGTTCATCAACAGGGTGTTCATGGACGCGCCGCGGCTGCAGGAATTCTTCAACGTGCTCGACACCGAATCGGTGGTGCGCGAGGCGCCCGATGCGGTCGATCCCGGCCGGATGCGCGGGCTGGTCGAATTCAAGAACGTGTCGTTTTCCTATGACGGCAAGCGTCCGGCGGTGCTCGACCTCTCCTTCACCGCGCTTCCCGGCGAAACCATTGCCATCGTCGGCGGCACCGGGGCCGGCAAGTCGACCGCGCTGGCGCTGCTGCATCGCGCCTTCGATCCGCAGACCGGACAGATCCAGATCGACGGCATGAACATCCGCGCCGTCAAGCTCGCCGGGCTGCGCCGCAATATCGGCGTCGTCTACCAGGAGTCGCTGCTGCTCAACCGCTCGGTCGCCGACAATCTGCGGGTCGGCAAGCCCGACGCCACCGAGGCGGAGATGCGCGATGCCGCCACGCGCGCCCAGGCGCTCGACTTCATCGAGCGGGCGCCCGACACCTTCAGCACGCCGGTCGGCGAGCGCGGCCGCTCGCTGTCGGGCGGCGAGCGCCAGCGCCTCTCGATCGCCCGTGCCATTCTCAAGGACCCGCCCATCCTCATCCTCGACGAGGCCACCAGCGCGCTGGACGCGGAAACCGAGCGCAAGGTGCAGGCGGCACTGGACGAGGTGATGAAGAACCGCACCACTTTCGTGATCGCCCATCGGCTCTCGACCGTGCGCAACGCCACCCGCATCCTGGTGTTCGAGCACGGCCGCATCATCGAGACCGGCACGTTCGACGAGTTGGTCCGCATCGGCGGACGCTTCGCCGCGCTCGCCAAGGCGCAATTCATGACGACCGAGACCCTGGCGCCGCAGCCCGTATCGCAACGCGTCGAGACCTGACAGCGGGCGTTCTCCGGCACGAGCCGGGGTGCCTCCGTGCTCCAGGAACCACCCAGCGAAAGCCGTCCGGGGCATTTTGCGGGAAGCCCCGATCGAGCGCACCCGGCGTGCGAACAGGCTGGGTGCGACTGGGTGCAAGGAAGCCTCTTCACGGCGTCGTCGTGAGGAGTAAGATCGCCGCCAGGCACGGCGGCAATTCAGCCTCGGAGCATGCGCAATGCGAAGCGTTCTGGTTGCAGCGTTCGTCGTCGCGTTCGCGGCTGCGGCATACGCACAGGGGTCTCCCGACGCCGCGTTCACCGACGCGCAGAAGCTGGGGCTGCGCCTGTTCAGCCAGTCGTGCGGCGTCTGCCACACCCCGGTGCAGCAACGAGCGCGGCAATACGCGCCGACGCTGTCGCGCGAGACGCTCGGCGGCGACGAGGAGCTGATACGCGAATACATCAGCAGCGGGACGCCGCGGATGCCGGGCTTCCGCTACAATTTCGAGCCCGAGCAGATCGCGGCCATCGCTCAGTATCTCAAGACCGTTTCGCCCCCGGCCGCTCCCGCGCAGGCGGCGCCGGGCCGGGCGGGCGCGCCCGGACAGAACGACGACTGACGTTGCCGCCCACGATATTCGCAGCGATCGAAGAGAACACGCCATTCATCGCCACCCCGCGCTTTGAGGAGAACCGCCATGAGGAACACCGGGAATTTCGCGATATTCGGCCTCGCTGCCGTCCTTGCCGCGGCGATGGCGGCGACGGCGCTGACCCCCGTGACGGTGCAGGCCGCCGACGCGGTGCTCAACGGGACGATCAGGGCGGCCGGCGGGCAAGCGCTCGGCGGCGTCACGGTATCGGCCCGGGCCGACGGCTCGAACGTCGTCACCTCGGTGTTCACCGACGAGTCCGGCAATTACTACTTCCCGCCGATGGCGGGCGGCAAATACCAGGTGTGGGCGCAGGCGATCACCTTCGCTACCGCCCGCGGCGACGTCGACCTCGGCGCCGCCCGGCGGCAGGATTTCACCCTCGCGCCGATCAAGGATTTCGTGCGTCAATTGCCCGGCGACATGCTGCTCGCCGCGCTTCCCGATGCGACCCCCGAGGACGCCGCCATGAAGCAGCTCGTGCTGAACAGCTGCACCGGCTGCCACACGCCGAGCTACATACTGCAGCACAGGTTCGACGAAGCCGGCTGGAACGCCATCATCAACCTGATGAAGCATGTCAACGTGTCCGGCATCTACCAGGGCCCGGACCACAAGGCGGCTCCCGTCCTCGAGCACGAGCAGAAGCGGCTCGCCGCCTATCTCGCCCGCGCCCGCGGCCCCGGCGAGACCTCGATGAGGTTCGACCTGCGGCCGCGCCCGAGCGGCGAAGCGGCGCGCGTGGTGTTCACCGACTACGAAGCGCCGGCCGACCCCGATGTCGGCATGCCCCACAAGGTGCTCACCAACAATGGAACCGACTGGTCGCTGGGCACGCCGTCCTATGTCTATCCCGGCTTCGGCGTGCACGACGCCTGGATCGATGCCGACGGCAAAAGCGTCTACTTCACCTGCAACGTGCCCAACAGCGTGCTCACGCTGGGCAAGTTCGACCTCGCCAGCGGGGCATTCACCCCCATCAAGGTGACTGCTGCGAACGGCCTCGCCGCGCCCGCCCACGGCATGACCCGCGATCCCGACGGCACCATCTGGTTCAACGTCAACCCGAGCAAGGGCGGCCTTGCCAGGATCGACACCAAGACCGACAAGATCGAGGTGTTCATCCCGCCGGAGGGCATGGCGCCGACCGGCGGCGCCACCACGGTCGACTATGACGGCCGCGGCATGATCTGGGTGTCATCGCCCACCGGCGCGCTGCGGTTCGATCCGGCCACGGAAAAGTTCACCGAGTACAAATCGCCGACCGCGAAATCGGCCACCGGCGGCGTCGGCCTGACCTATGGCGTCGCCGCCGACCGCGACGGCAACGGCTACTGGGCCCAGATGGCGATCGACACGGTCGGCATCGCCGACGGCAAATACGGCACCGCCAAGGAACTCAAGCTGCCGCCCAACGCGGCGGCGCGCGACCGCCTCCCGCCCGAACAGATCGCGTTCTACGACAGCGTCGGCGCGCCCGATTTCAGCAATCCGGTTCCCTATGCCCAGGGGCCGCGGCGCATGGGCACCGACAAGAACGACGACGTGCTCTATGTCGGCAATTCATGGGCCGGCACGCTGTCGCGGATCAACACCAGGACCCAGGAGCTGACCACCATCCCGCTCCCGGCCTACCGCAAGCCCTACCAGATCGCCGTCGATTCCAGGCACAACGCCTGGCTCAACATCTGGATGACCGACCAGGTGCTCAAATACGATCCGGCCGCGAACAGCTTCACCGCGTTTGACCTGCCGACGCGGGGCTCCGAGGTGCGCTACGTCTCGCTGTACGAAAAGGACGGCCAGATGAAGGTGGTGCTGCCGTCCTACCGGACCCGCAAGGTCACGGTGATGTCGTTCCGCAGCGACGCCGACATCCAGGCGGCGAAGGCGGAGGCCGCCCGGTAAGGGGGGTCGGCTGATCCGAGATTGGGAATGGCCGGGCCTTGTCCCGGCCATTTTTGTAGATGGCGGAGGCCGGCGAATTCCGATGGGGTTCGGCGGAGCCCTTAAGCAAAGGAAAGCGGGATTTCCTTTTGTTTGGAAAAATCGAAGCAAAACATGCATGGCAGCGCTGCCGGCGGCAAAGGTCCTCAAAACGGCACCGCCGATAAAACCCGGCCGGGCCGGCCCTCGCGCCCTACTGCCCCAGCGTCGCGCTCACGAGCTTGAGCCCATCGGGGCTCGCCCATTCCGCCGGGCCCGACAGCGAGGCGATCTCGCAGCCGGCAGGATCGACCAGAATCGTGGTCGGCATGCCGATCGCCTTGCCGGCGACCTTGAGGTCCTGGAATACCTTGGCGTTGGCGTCGGAATAATAGGCGAGATGGCCGACCCCGATGTCGTGCAGCCAAGTCTTCGGCTTGTCCAGGTTGCGGGTGTCGATGTTGACGGCAACGACTTCGAATTGGGGCGATCCGAGCTTGCCCTCCAGGGCGTCGAGCGCCGGCATTTCCTTGCGACAGGGAATGCACCAGGTCGCCCACAGATTGACCAGCACGGTGCGGCCGCGCCAGTCGGCGAGCGTCTTCGGCTGCCCGGCGGCGTCCTGGAAGGCGAGCGCCGGCAGCCTGCGGGAATCCTCGGTGGGTCGGACCGCGGCCACCTCGCCGCGCGCCAGCGGCTCGATCCGGCGGGCGAGGTCGCGGGCGGAGCGGCACGCGGGGTCGTCCGCATTGCGCCCGACACCGACAACACCGTATACCGCCGCCAACGCAGCAAGCCCGGCGAGCAGGGCAGCCGCGATCAGTGGGCCCTTGCGCCGCTTCGCCACAGCCGCCGGTTCGGTTTCGATCGTCATGTTCACAACCACGGGTCTGTCATGAGCAACAAGATGTGGGGCGGCCGCTTCAGCGCGGAGCCCGACGCCGTCATGGCGGACATAAATGCCTCGATCGAGGTCGACTGCAAGCTGTTTCGCCAGGACATCGCGGCGAGCCGGGCCCATGCCCGGATGCTGGGACATCAAGGCATCATTTCGGCGCCGGATGCCGAGGCAATCGTTCACGGCCTGGACACCATCCTGGCGGAGATAGAGGGCGGCCGGTTCGAGTTCAAGCGGGCGCTGGAAGACATCCATATGAACGTCGAGGCGCGGCTCGCCGAATTGATCGGGCCGGCGGCCGGGCGGCTGCACACAGCGCGCTCCCGCAACGACCAGGTGGCGACCGACTTCCGGCTGTGGGTGCGCGACGCCGTCGACGGGCTCGATGCGAGCCTCGCCGCCTACCAGCGCGCGCTGGCGGAACAGGCGCTCGCCCATGCGGCGACGGTGATGCCCGGCTTTACTCATCTGCAGACGGCCCAGCCCGTGACCTTCGGCCACCACCTCCTCGCCTATGTGGAAATGGCGGCCCGCGACCGCGGCCGGTTCGCCGATGCCCGCCGGCGCGGCAATGAATGCCCGCTGGGCGCCGCGGCGCTGGCCGGCACCTCGTTTCCGCTCGACCGCGCCATGACCGCCAAGGCGCTCGGCTTCGACCGGCCGGCCGCCAACTCGCTCGATGCGGTGTCGGACCGCGATTTTGTGCTGGAAACGCTCGCCGCGGCGGCGCTCGCGTCGGTACACTTATCGCGCTTTGCCGAGGAGATCGTGATCTGGACCTCGCCGCTGGTCGGCTTTCTCAAGCTGTCGGACAAGTTCACCACGGGGTCCTCGATCATGCCCCAGAAGCGCAATCCGGATGCCGCCGAACTGGTGCGGGCCAAGACCGGCCGCATCATCGGCGCGCTGGATGCCCTGCTGATCGTGATGAAGGGGCTGCCGCTCGCCTACCAGAAGGACATGCAGGAGGACAAGGAGGGCGCCATGGATGCGCTCGCCGCGCTGTCGCTCTGCCTCGCCGCCATGACCGGCATGGTGCGCGACATGACCCCCGATCCCGTCCGCATGCGCGCGGCGGCCGGCCAGGGCTATGCGACCGCGACCGACCTCGCGGACTGGCTGGTGGCGCACCTGAAAATGCCGTTCCGCGACGCCCACCACGTCACCGGACGCATCGTCGCCGCCGCCGAACAGGCCGGCGTGGCGCTCGACCGGCTGCCCTTGCCGGCGATGCAGGCGATCGAGCCGCGGATCACGATGGACGTATTCAAGGTGCTCCCGGTGGAACATTCGGTGGCGAGCCGCACCAGCCTCGGCGGCACCGCGCCGAAACATGTCCGGACCCAGGCCAAGAAATGGCTTTCCAGGCTCGGCCCGACGGCGGAATAGCGCGCAACGGCAAAGACGTGGAGCTTTGCTCAAAGGGCTGTCTCAAAGGGCTTTCATCCAGGCCCGCCGATCTGGTATGATGCGAGCCGGGAAATGGGAGTGGGGTTCGTGCGCAGACCGTCATTCGGATTCGGCCGGCTGGCCTTGCTGGCCGTGGTCATTGCCGCGGCGGGGCTCGCCGGCTGCGGGCGAAAGGGTGGGCTCGACCTGCCGCCGACCGCGACGCTGACCGACCCGCAGCAGCAGCCGGACCAGAGCCCCCCGCTCGGCTCCCAGGCCGATTCAAGCGCCCCGTCCCTGCTGGCTCCGCAGCCCGCGCCGCAACCGGCACCGCCGCCACCTGCCAGGAAGAGCTTCCCCCTCGATTTTCTGCTCAACTGAGGCAGGGTGTCTTGCGCCGCAAGCTTTGCCAGCGCGAAATCGAGATGCTTCGCCGCGCCTGGGACGAAGGCAAAGCCAGCGGTTCGGCAGGCCCCCTGAAGATGGCCGACGTGATCGCGGAGGCGAAGGCGGAAAGAGCCGCCGAGGACCGCGAAATTCGTGGCTGAGGTTCGTCACCCGGCCGACCCAAAACGAATCTCGCGCTTCGTCGCCCACAGGAATGAACCGACCGGCCCAATTTAAGAGCGCATTGCAAGGCTGGCGACATTCCCGCAGTCTGTTCCTGCGCTCGCATGATTGTGGTCAGATGCCAGGCCGGATCGACCATGTTCGATTGAAACAGCCCGGGACCCCAACGAGAGGCCCAAGCCGATGGAACCCAGAAAATTCGCAGTCACCCGCAGCGACCAGGAATGGCATCGTCTGCTCACGCCGGAGCAGTACGAGGTCATGCGCGGGCATGGCACCGAGGCGCCCGGAAGCTGTGCGCTGAACTTCGAGAAGCGTCCCGGCACCTTCGTGTGCGCCGGATGCGACCAGACCCTGTTCGTATCGAAGACCAAGTTCGAGAGCGGCACCGGCTGGCCGAGCTTCAACGATCCCGTCGAGGGCTCGGTCGAAACCTCGTCCGATCGCAGCTATGGCATGGTCCGCACCGAGGTGCATTGCAGCCGCTGCGGCAGCCATCTCGGCCACGTCTTCGACGACGGCCCGCCGCCGACCCATCTGCGCTATTGCATCAACGGCATCGCCATGAAGTTCGAGCCGGAGTGAGCACGGCCGCGCGGTCAGGCGTCGACCTCGCCACAAGCCGGCGCGGGCGCACCGCCGCTTCCCGCCGTTACTGCTCGCGCAGCACCGCCGCACGGGCGCATTCCTCGGCGACCTTGACATAGCCGCGCACGGAACCGTTGCCGATCACATAGGGATTCTCCTCGCCGGGCTTGCGCGCGGCGAGCGCCGGCAGCTTGGCCTTGGAGCCGTCGAGGTTGGTGTGATTGGCGATCAGCGCGTCGGCGCCCGACTTGGCGACGATGTCGCCGAAGCGGGCCGCGGAGGCGGCATAGGTTTCAAACCGCGCCCGCGAGTGCTCGAAATTGAAGCCGGTGCCGCCCCACTCGGCGACCAGATGCGGCTTGCCGTTGTCCTTCACCGGGATCAAGGCCGACACTGTCCCCAGCGTATGGCCCGGCGTCAGGTAGAGCGTAACCGTGGTGTCGCCCAGGGTGAGCTTCTGCCCATCGGTCGCGACCATGTCGCGCCTGGGCTTGGTGGGGATCCGCGGGCTCTTTTCGACGAGGTCCCAGTCGGCCGCGGAGAGGATGATGCGGGTGCCGAAATGATCCTGGAGGAACTTGGCGCCGCCGACATGATCGATATGGCCGTGGGTGACGAGGGCATATTTGATCTGGGCGGGGTCGAGTCCGAGCTTCTTCAGGCCGCCGACGATCTCGTCCTCGACCGAATAATCCCAGATGGTATCGAGGAGAATGATCCCCTCCGAGGTGGTGACCGCCCAGGACGAGTATTCCTTCTCGCCGACGAAGTAGAGATTGTCGAACACCTTGACCGGCTCGACATGCCAGGTCGAACGCTCGGGAGCGGTGCGGGCGGGGGGCGACGTGGTCGGGCCCGCCGACGGCGCGAGGCACAGGCTCTGGAGGATATTGCCATGGGGCCCGGCCGCCGCCTTGGCGGCGGCGATGTGGGCCTCGACGGTGTCCGGCGCGGTCTGGCCGAAGGCCTGCGGACCAAGCATGAGACCGGCGGCGAGCAACGCGGCGCGGTAGGGTTTCATGAGCTGCCTCCCTGCATGATCGAGCTGTTGGCCGACAGCTATCGCAAATTCGCCCGCGCCGCTACGCCGTCGATGCGCTCCGGCGCCGCCGCGTGCTATAGGCCGGCATCGCCGGCTTCATCACGGTCCCGACAGGCACCATGCATCACTTCGATTATCGCGGCGGCGTCCTTCATGCCGAAGGCGTCGCACTCGACCGTCTCGCGGCGGCGGTCGACACCCCGTTCTACTGCTATTCGACGGCGACCCTGACGCGCCACTACCAGGTGTTCGCCGGCGCCTTCGCCGACGTGCGCGCGCTGGTCTGCTACGCCATGAAGGCGAACTCCAACCAGGCCGTCATCAAGACGCTGGCGAACCTTGGCGCCGGCGCCGACGTGGTTTCCGGCGGCGAGCTGCGGCGCGCGCTGCTGGCCGGCGTCGCGCCGGACCGGATCATGTTCTCCGGCATCGGCAAGACCGAGGCCGAGCTCGCCGCCGCCATCGACGCCGGCATTCTCTGCGTCAATGTGGAGTCCGAGCCCGAGCTGGCGCTGCTCTCCGCCGTCGCCGTCGCCAAGGGCCGGCGTGCCGACCTTTCGCTGCGCGTCAATCCCGACATCGACGCCCGCACCCACGCCAAGATCGCGACCGGCAAGTCGGAGAACAAGTTCGGCATCCCGATCAGCCGCGCCCGCGAGGTCTATGCCGAGGCCGCCCGGCTCCCGGGGGTCCGGGTGTCCGGCGTCGACATGCATATCGGCAGCCAGATCACCGAACTGCAGCCGTTCGACGACGCCTTCGTGTTGCTGTCGGAATTCGTGCACACGCTGCGCGCCGACGGCCACGCCATCGATCATGTCGACCTCGGCGGCGGCCTCGGCATCCCCTACCGCCACGACAACGACCCGCCGCCCGACCCGGAGGCCTACGCCGCCGTGGTCAAGCGGGCGACGCGCTCGCTCGATTGCACCCTGATCTTCGAGCCCGGCCGGCTGATCGTGGGCAATGCCGGCATCCTGGTGACCCGGGTGCTCTACGTGAAACGGGCCGAGGCGAAGACCTTCGTCATCGTCGATGCCGGCATGAACGACCTGATCCGGCCGACCCTCTACGACGCCCATCACGACCTCCGCTCGGTCAGGCAAACGCCGCCGGGCGCCGCGCGGATCGTCGCCGACGTGGTCGGCCCGGTGTGCGAATCCGGCGATTTCCTGGCCCGGGACCGCACCATGGTCGAGCCCGCGGCGGGCGATCTCCTCGCCGTCATGACCGCGGGCGCCTATGGCGCCGTGCAGGCCGGAACCTATAATACGCGGCCGCTGGTGCCCGAAGTGATGGTAAAGGGTGACCGCTTTGCCGTAGTGCGGCCGCGCGTCGCGGTCGACCAGATCGTCGCACTCGACCGACTGCCCGATTGGATGTGATTGATCCGGCTGTGCTTTCCAACGGCGAGCCGGATTCGCCGGGGGCCCGGCGAGGTGCCGTCAACAGACCAAATTTAACCTCCCGAGCCCCATCAGAATCTTGTTTTCGGACGTTCCTTTGTGTGGGAAGATGTAGTGGCCGGCCAGGAGAACAGATTGACAGACGCCAGCCAGTTGCAAGATGCGCCCCGTCCTGACGATGCCGGGGCGATGCTCGTCCGCGCTCTGAAAAAGGCGCGTTGGATCACCTTTTGGGACCGGCTGTGGCCCCCGCTCGCCGCCATCGCCACCGCGGTCGGGCTGTTCCTTGCGGTGTCATGGGCCGGGGCGTGGCTGTGGTTGCCGCCGATCGCGCGCGCGGTCGCCCTGTTCATCTTCCTCGTTCTTACCGCCGCGGCGACGGTTCCCCTCATTTTCGTGCGGTTCCCCTCGCGCGCCGACGGGCTGCGCCGGCTCGACCGCGTAGCCGGCCTCGCCCATCGCCCCGCCACCGCCATCGCCGACGAGCTGGCGACCTCCAAGAGCGATCCGTGGTCGGTGGCTTTGTGGCGCGCCCATGTGGAGCGCGCCCTCCTGGCGGCCAAGAATCTCAAGGCGGGACGGCCGGCGCCGCGCCTCGACATGCGCGATCCCATGGCGCTGCGGGCCCTGGTGCTGATCCTGGTGGTTGCGACTTTCATCGCCGCCGGCGGCGAGCGCGGCCGCCGCATCGCCGCGGCGTTCGACTGGCAGGGCGTGGTCGTGCCGGTGAATTTCCGCCTCGATGCGTGGGTGTCGCCGCCGACCTATACGGCGCGGCCGCCGGTGATCCTGCCCGGACTGCCGCCGGGAGAACGCCCCCAGACGTCCGTCGCGGCGATCTCGGTGCCGAGCGGCAGCGTTCTCGTCGTGCGTGCCAGCGGCAAGGTGCGGTTCGACGTCGTCACCGCCGGCGGGGTCGCCGAAGTTCCCGCCGAGCAGCGGCCCGTCGCTCCCACCGGGACCGATGAGCGGCGCTACGTCATCACCGATCGCGGCACCGCGATCGTGCGCGGCTTGAGCGAGGAAGACCTCACATACGCGTTCAACGCGATTCCCGACAAGCCGCCGGTCATCGCGCTCACCAAGGACCCGGAACCTCAGGTGCGCGGCTCGCTGCAGCTCAACTACAAGATGGAAGACGATTACGGGGTGGTGGAAGCGCGGGCGAATTTCGCCCTCAAGGGCGCCGGGGACGCCGGCGGCGCGCGGCCGCTGTTCGGTCCGCCGGAAATGCCGTTGTCGCTGCCCCAGGCCCGCGTCAAGAACGGGGTCGGACAGACCATCAAGGATCTCAGCGAGCATCCCTGGGCCGGTGCCGAGGTGGTGATGACCCTCACCGCCCGCGACGAGGCCAACAACGAAGGCAACAGCGCCCCCCACGAATTCCGGCTGCCCCAGCGCGTCTTCGTGAAGCCGCTCGCGCGCGCCATCGTCGAGCAGCGGCGCGATCTCGCGCTCGATGCCGACACCCGCGACCGCGTGCTGATCGCGCTCGACGCCCTCGCCATCGCGCCCGACCAGTTCACCCCCGAGATGGGCACCTATCTGGGGCTGCGTTCGCTGTATTGGCAGCTCGCCCAGGCCACCAATGACGACAGCCTGCGCGAGGTCGTCAACGCCATGTGGTCGTTCGCCAACACGCTCGAGGAGGGCAACGTCTCCGACGCCGAGGCGCGGCTGCGCCAGGCCCAGGAGGCGTTGCGCCAGGCGCTCGATCGCGGCGCCTCCGACGAGGAGATCAAGAAGCTCACCGACGAGCTGCGCGCCGCCCTCAACCAGTTCCTCCAGGCGCTCGCCGAGCAGATGCGCAAGAACCCGCAGATGGCGCGCCCGCTCGATCAGAACTCGCGTCAGCTCCGCACCCAGGACCTGCAGAGCATGATCGACCGCATGGAGCAGCTGGCCCGCAACGGCGCCAAGGACGCCGCGAGGCAGTTGCTCGACCAGATGCAGCAGATGCTGGAAAACCTGCAGATGGCACGCCCCGGCCAACAGGGCCAGGACGACGAGATGATGTCGATGCTCGACGAGCTCGGCGACATGATCCGCAAGCAGCAGCAATTGCGCGACCAGACCTTCCGTCAGGGCCGCGATCAGCGCCGCAACCAGCAGCAGGGCCAGCGTGGACAGCGCGGCCAGCAGGGGCAGCAGGGTCAACAAGGCCAGCAAGGTCAACAGGGCGAGCAAGGCGACCAGAACGGTTTCGGCGATCTGCAGAAGAACCAGCAGGCATTGCGCGAGCAGCTCAAGAAGCTGCTGGAAGACATGAAGAAGCGCGGCCTCGGCCAGAACCAGAAGGGCGACCAGGGCCAAGGTCAGCAACAGGGCCAGGGTCAGCAGGGTCAGGGTCAGCAGGGCCAGGGCCAGCAACCCGGACAGGGCGGCGATTCGCTCGGCGAGGCCGACGAGGCCATGGGTGACGCCGCCGGCGCGCTCGGCGAGGGCAATTCCGACCGCGCCGTCGACGGCCAGGGCCGCGCCCTCGACGCCATGCGCAAGGGCGCCCAGAGCCTCGCCCAGCAGCTGCAACAGCAAATGGGACAGGGGCAGCCGGGGCCCGGCCAGGGCCAGCCCGGTCGCATGGGCACGGCGCGGGCGCAGCAGGAGACCGATCCGTTGGGCCGCCCGCTGCGCGGGCGCGATTACGGCGACGACACCACGGTGAAGGTGCCGGGCGAGATCGACGCCCAACGCGCCCGCCGCATCCTGGAGGAATTGCGCCGCCGCTTCGGCGAGGCGTTCCGCCCGCAGCTCGAGCTCGACTACATCGAGCGCCTGCTCAAGGATTATTGAGCGGGCGCGCGAGCTTGGCGGCAGACCCGGCGCCGCCGATCGCGCTGGGTGGAGCTGAATTACGCCGATGGCACACCTTCACAATCCACACCCCGACGAAACTCTGAAAGAAGAGTTTCTCGAAGAGATCGGCATGAGCCAGAACCGGCTGGCTCACGCGATCGGCGTGCCGGGAAATCGCATCCATGCCATCGTCAACGGCACGCGCGACGTCACCGCGGACACCGATCTGCGCCTGTGCAAGTTCTTCGGCCTCTCCGAAGGCAACTTCCTCCGCTTGCAGAACGCCTATGACATGCTCGGAGCGAAGCGGCGGATTGCAGGCGATGTAGCAAAGATCAAGCGCTACAAGCCCGGCAGGGCGGCGTAGCAGGAAATCGGACGCTTTGGGCCGGTCATTCGGCGGCGCTGCCGCACGACAGCGTCAGGGAGAATCTGACTTGCGAATAGTATTTACGCACCGGGTTGGTACTTTGCATGGGGTTGTTTTTCAAAAAAAGGAATTCCCCTCCGCCCGCCCGCGCGGGAAAGGTGCTTGGACGAGCGCGCCTTCTGCCGGCGTGGTGGCTGCGGTGAATCGAAGCGACGTGGATGCACCGCCCACACCGCACCTTGGATTCCGGGTTCGCGCCAAGGAAGACGCGCGTCCCGGAATGACCGCGCTGGAACGAGATTTCGATTCTCCCGACCGCACGGCCCGCCGCCTCACCGCAATCCCGAGAGAATCTGCTCGTAGATCAGGCACAGCTCGATCTCGCGCAGCTGGAAGCGCAGCCGCCTGATCCAGCCCAGGAGCTCGTCGCGGGCCTTGGGCGAAAGGGGCCCGCCCGCGGGCGGGCGCCGGGCGAAATCGGCGAACGAGAACCCGGGGCGATCGACCAGCGATCGCAGCGGCGACGCCAGCTCCGATATCTCCAGCGACGCCGCCAGCGTGCTCGCGTGGGGGAAGGCGTCGCCGTAACGCAGGCCCTTGGCGACGACGAGGTTGCGCGCGGGCAGCAGCGCGGTCCCCGGAAACGATCGCCGGAGCAGCGAATAGGCCTTTTCCGCCTTGGGATCGGGGTCGATCATGAACAGGATCACCGGCTCGATGCCGCGGCGTCGCGCCTCCTCGAACAGGCCGATCTTGTGCACGATGGCGAAGAACGGCCCGAACGCGCGATGGCCGACATCGATCACCTTCGGCGCCCCGTTCTGCGCGATCAGGCCGTCGAACAGCGCCATCTGGCCGCGAATGTCGGAAATGTCGGCGGAGGCGACGTGGCCGGGCAGGAAGTCCGCCAGTTGCGGCGTCTCGTCGGCGAGATCATGGGCGACGACCGGACGGCCGTCGGAAAGGTGGTGCTCGGTGAGGAGGCGCGCCACCAGGGTCTTGCCGACCCTGCGGCTCGGCGAGCACACGATGTAGAGCGGCGCCGGGCCGCCGGCGGGTGCGGGCGCGGAATTGCGTGGCGCCTCCCGCGGCGCAACGGCCATCGCGCACATGGTGTTCGGCCCCCCGGAGCGCGTCGGGGCTCGCGCGGCCCCTGCGCCATGGTATCAGGTTCGATCGGATGAGCGCTCAGATCCGTCTGATCTCGGCGCCCGCGTCTTCGAGCGCGGTACGGTCCGAAAGTCCGCACCGCTCGGATCGCACCTACGAGGCCGCGGCGACCGAAACGATCTCGCGCGGCTTGGTGAGCGAGCCCCTGGCGTCGATCAGATCCATCAGCCTGACCCGGTCGTATTCCGACCATACGGTGTTGAGCCAGTGGCGGACATAGCCGCGCAGCACGAACGAGTTCGAAGCGGCCTCGCCGTTCGCCTTGCGGTCGGCGATGAAGCTCGCGAACGGGACCGAGGCGAGTTCGACCTGCTCGCAGGCCATTTCGCTCAACTTCGGCACCTTGATCTCGACGGCATCCTTGATGCGGTTGAAGTAGGAATTGTAAGTGCGCTGGTCCCAGTCGAAGAAGGTGGTGTCGTTGATGAAATTCTTGACCAGGAAATAACGGGCATCGACCAGGAATTTCGAGGTCTCGGCAATCTCGTCGAGGGAAGCGATCGAGGGCCCGAGAATATGGAACACCGCGAAATGGAGCTGGTCCTTCTTCGCCATGTCGAGAAAGCCGATGTCGCGCAGCGCCCGCAGGGTCGGCAGCATCAGGCCGGCGCGCACGTCGATCAGCGTGATCTGGGCCGCCGACGACTCGATGGTGTCGAAGATCTTCATCTGGTCGGGCACTGAAGTGACGTCGACCACGTCGGTGATGTCGGGATGAAACCGGTTGAGCGTGCCGCGCGGGCATTCGGTGTCGAAGGCGCGGGTCGGAACCTTGCGCGAGGCGAAATAGTCGAGAAGCGTGCGCGACACCGTGGTCTTGCCCACGCCGCCTTTGTCCGCGCCCACCAGAATGACTGCTGGTCTTGCCATCTGAATAATCCCCCAACCCCCTGGAAAGGAGCCGGGAGCATCTGCCGCAGCGGGTACGAAAACAAGGCGGCACCAAAGCAAAGATATGGAATTTGCGGCGGCCGTCATGCCCGCGACGTAGGCAACCCGCCCTGCTTTTGCCGGTACCGAAGACACAGGTGCCGAGCCAGCTTCTCCCATGCTATGCTCGCGCAAATCGAGAAAACAGGGGAGACGTTCGATGGGTGACGTGATCGGCCGCCGCACCTTCCTGACGGGAGCAGGCGTCGTTGCGCTCGCCGCGGCGGGCGCGCTCGACGCCCAACGCAGCGGCGCCCAGGAGAGCGGGGCCATCCCCAATTCCTCCGGCACCGCGGCGGCGAAGCTCAAGGCGCCGGCGCAGGCCTGCGATTGCCACCACCACATCTATGATGCCGCGAGGTTTCCGCCGAAGAACGCCGACGCCACCATCATTCCGGACGCCCGCGTCCCGGAATTCCGGCTGCTGCAGCGCCGGATCGGAACAAGCCGGAACATCGTGGTGACGCCCGCGGCCTATGCCGGCGACAATAACGTGACCCTCGATGCTCTCGCCCAGTTCGGGCGCAATGCCCGCGGCGTCGCCGTCGTCGGTGCCGCCATCAGCGACGCCGAGCTCAAGGCCCTCGATGCCGGCGGCGTGCGCGGCATCCGCTTCAGCCTGGCGCCGTCGGATGTCGCGAGGATGGCTACCATCGAGCCCCTGGCAAAGCGCATCGACGCGCTGGGCTGGCACGTGCAGATCAACATGACAGCCGACCAGATCGCCGCCGCGGAAGACCTTTGGAACCGGCTGCCGACCCCGATCGTGTTCGATCACATGGGGCACATTCCGCAGCCTGCCGGCACCGCCCATCCGACCTACCGAATCATTCGCGCTCTGATCGACAAGGGCCGCACCTGGGTGAAGCTTTCGGTCACCTATGACAGCAGCAAGCTCGGCCCGCCGACCTATGCCGACGTGAACATGGTCGGCCGGTCCTATGTCCAGGCCGCGCCCGAACGGGTGGTGTGGGGCAGCAACTGGCCGCACCCCAACGAGAAGGCCAAGCCGGACGATGCCGCGTTGTTCGACCTCGTGTCGGACTGGGCGCCCAGCGAAGCGGCCCGCCATCGCCTCCTGGTCGACAACCCCGCGACCCTTTACGGCTTCGACAAGGCCTAGCCGGAAGGAGAGCCGGCCGAGGCCCCCGGCATGCGGCCGCGTTGCTTCTGCCCGCGTGCCGGCCATCCGCGCTCTCGCCGCTCTCTCGCCGCTCTTGGACCCTGTCGCGGCCCGGGTATATACAGCTTCGGTCCCCGCGTGCCGCCCTCGCGAAGCGGCGGAGTGCCTCGATGAGCAACATCAATCCCAATCCCTTCACCACGCGCCCCGAAATCGAGGGGACCTTCGGCGTCGTCACCTCCACCCACTGGATCGCGACCGCCGTCGGCATGGCGACCCTGGAGAACGGCGGCAATGCGTTCGACGCCGCGGTGGCGACCGCCTTCACCCTGCAGGTGGTGGAGCCCCATCTCAACGGCCCCGGCGGCGATGTCCCCGTCATCGTCCATGACACCCGCAAAGGTCGCGTCGAGGTGATCTGCGGCCAGGGCCCGGCGCCAGCCGGCGCCACCATCGCCCATTACCGCAGCCTCGGCCTCGACATGGTGCCGGGCACCGGCCTGCTCGCCGCCTGCGTCCCCGGCATGTTCGATACCTGGATGACGGTGCTGCGCGACTACGGCACCATGCGGCTCGCCGACGTGCTGGCGCCCGCGATCTCCTATGCGCGCGACGGCCACCCGCTGGTGGAGCGCGCCAATGCCACCATTGCCACCGTGGAAAGGCTTTTCCGCGAGTATTGGCCGACCTCGGCCGCGGTCTATCTGCGCGGCGGCAAGGTGCCGGAGACCGGAACCCTGTTCACCAATCCCGCGATCGCCGACACCTATACGCGGGTGCTGCGCGAGGCCGGCGGTCCGGGCAGCCGCGAGCAGGAGATCGAACGGGCCCGCAAGGTATGGTCGCAGGGCTTCATCGCCGAAGCGATCGACCGGTTCTGCCGTACCCAGGAGATCATGGACACCAGCGGGCGGCGCCACCGCGGCGTCCTGACCGGCGACGACATGGCGCGCTGGCAGGCCACCATCGAGGCGCCGCTGACCTACCGCTATGGCCGCTATACCGTGTGCAAGCCGGGGCCGTGGTCGCAGGGACCGGTGATGCTGCAGCAGCTTGCGCTGCTCAAGCATTTTGCCCTCGACGGGCTCGACGTCACCGAGCCGGACTTCGTCCACACCGTGGTCGAATGCTCCAAGCTCGCCTTCGCCGACCGCGAGAAGTTCTACGGCGATCCCGACTTCGTCACGGTGCCGATGGAGACCCTGCTGTCGGACGCCTACAACGACGAGCGGCGCAAGCTCATTCATCACAACGCCTCCCTCGAGCTGCAGCCCGGCTCGGTCGAAGGCTTCGGCGCCGTCGTCAGGCTCAAGCGCGCCGAGGGCGCGCGCGAGGCGGTGGGAGCTATGGGCGCCGGCGAGCCGACGGTCGGACGGTTCGGCGAGGTGCGCGGCGACACCGTGCATTTCGACATCGTCGACCGCGCCGGCAACATGGTGTCGGCGACGCCGTCGGGCGGCTGGCTGCAATCCTCGCCGGTGATCCC
>DASYNT010000175.1:0-6022 GCA_036008405.1 Xanthobacteraceae bacterium | reverse complement strand
CTTCACCCACAGCCCGATCAGCGGCAGATTGAGCACGACCAGCATGAGATTGCCGATCCACATGCTGGCGACGAGGCCCCAGAACAGGTCGGGCCGCAACGTCATCACCTCCGGCCCGGGCTGGATGCCCTGGATGGTCAGGGCGCCGAGCATCAGCGCCATCACGCCGCTCGCCGGCAGGCCCAGGGTGAGCATGGGAATGAACTTGCACTGGGCATCGGCATTGTTGGCGGATTCCGGGCCGGCTACGCCCTCGATGGCGCCGCGGCCGAAGCGCGAGGGATCGCGGGCGAGCTTCTTCTCCACCATGTAGGAGGAGAACGAGGCGATCGCCGGCCCGGTGCCGGGCAGCACGCCGAAGAACGAGCCCAGCGCGGTGCCGCGCAGGATCGGGCCGAACGACTGCTTCATGTCGTCCCAGGTCGGAAACAGGTGGGTGACCTTGGCGGTGAACACCTTGCGCTCCTCGGGATCGCCGAGATTGCCGATGATCTCGCCCATGGCGAACATGCCGACCGCCACCACGATGAAGCCGATGCCGTCGCTCAATTCGGTGATGCCGAAGCTGTAGCGCTCGATGCCGGTGTTGACGTCGCGGCCGACGATGCCGAGCAGCAGGCCGAGCGCGACCATGGCGATCGACTTCATCATGTCGCCCTGGGCCAACACCGCGGCGGCGACCAGGCTCATGAGCATCAGCGAGAAATATTCCGGCGCCGCGAATTGCAGCGCGACCTCGGCGAGCGGCGGGCCGAACAGCGCGATCAGCAGCGTGCCCACCGTGCCGGCGAAGAACGAGCCGATGGCGGCGATGGCGAGCGCCGGCCCGGCGCGGCCCTGGCGCGCCATCTGGTAGCCGTCGATGCAGGTGACCACCGACGAGGTCTCGCCGGGCAGGTTGACCAGGATCGCCGTGGTGGAGCCGCCATACTGGGCGCCGTAATAGATGCCGGCCAGCATGATCAGCGCGCCGACCGGCGCCACATTGAAGGTGATCGGCAGCAGGATGGCGATGGTGCCGAGCGGGCCGATGCCCGGGAGTACGCCGATCAGCGTGCCCACCGAGACCCCGATCAGGCAATACAACAGGTTCTGCCACGACAGCGCGATGCCGAAGCCGAAGATCAGTTGCTGGAACAGTTCCATGACGCGTCACGATCCGGAGAACAGGGGGTAAGGCAGGCCGAGCGCCCAGATGAACAGCGCGACGCACATCGCGGTGAGCAGCACCGCGAGCACCAGCACCTCCACGAGCCTGAACTCGGTGCCGGCCATGGCGGAGCCGACCACCAGCAACAGCAGGGCCGGTACGAATCCCGCATGCTGCATCAATACGCCGAACAGGACGAAGGCGAGCGGCAGGATGACCAGCGCGCGTGGCGACCAGTTGCCCTCGATCCTGTCGCCCGATCGCAGGCCGCGGGCGACGAAGTAGACGCCGAACAGCGCCAGCATGGCTCCCAGCACGATCGGGAAGAAGCCGGCGCCCATGCGCAACGCCGTGCCGAACGGATAGTCGCGGCCGATATAGAGCGCGGCCGCGCCGATCGCGATCAGCATCACGCCGGACCAGAAATCCTTGCTGTCGGGAAGCTTCACGGGAGCGAAGGACAAAGGACGGAAAGCGGAGGACAGAGGACGGAAGACCGAAGAAGGATCAAAAACACTGTTGCGTCATGTATTTTGTTCGCCATCGTCCGCCCTCCGTCGTCCGCGGTCCGTCTTCTGCCCTCCGGTTCTCATTCCGCCTTGATGCCGCCCTGCTTCACCACCTTCTCCCACTTGTTCATTTCGCTGACCATGTAGGCGCCGAACACGTCGGGCTTCATCGGCACCGGCTCGCCGCCTTCGAGCGCGAACTGCTTCTGTACCTCGGGCGCGTTCTGCACCGCCAGGATCTCCGTATTCAACTTGTCGATGATCGCCTGCGGCGTGCCTTTGGGCGCCGCGATGCCCCACCAATTGACGGCCTCGTAGCCGGGAACGCCGGCTTCGGCGATGGTCGGAACCTCGGGCAGCACCGCACTGCGCTGCAGCCCGCCGGTGCCGAGCGCACGCAGCTTGCCGCTGTGGATTTGCGGCACCGTCTGCACCATGGAGCTGAACATCACCTTGGTATGGCCGCCGACGACATCGATCATGGCAGGGCCGCCGCCCTTGAAAGGCACGTGGAGCATGTCGACGCCGGCCATCAGCTTGAACAATTCGCTGCCGAGATGCTGAAAGCTGCCGATGCCCGCGGACGCGTATTGCAGGTCTCCCGGCTGCTTCTTGGCGAGCGCGATCAACTCGGCGACCGAATGGACCGGCAGCGACGGACTGACGACCAGCACATTGGCCCCCTTCGCCAGCAGGCCGACCGGGGCGAAATCCTTGATCGGGTCGTAGTTGAGCTTGTAGAGCCAGGGATTGACCGCATGCGCCAGGGAGACGACGAGCAGGGTGTAGCCGTCCGGCGGCGCCTTTGCGACCGCCTCGGTGCCGATCACGCCGCCGGCGCCGCTGCGGTTATCGACCACGACCTGCTTGCCGAGGCGGTCGCCGAGCTTGATGGCGATCAGCCGCCCGACCACATCGTTGCTGCCGCCCGGCGGGAACGGGATGATCAGCCGCACCGGCCGCGTGGGATAGTTTTGAGCCGCCGCCAATACGGTCCCGAAACCCGTGCCGGCCAGCACGAGACAGGCAGCCGCCAGCACCACACGCACATTGGTCATCCGGGCCTCCTCCCAAGAGTTCGGCTCAGAGCATTTTCCGACTTGCCGAGCCTATCACTGTCATCGCCCGGCTTGACCGGGCAATCCAGTACTCCCCGTCGGTGTTTACTCGATCGCCCGGTCAAGCCGGGCAATGACGGCGAAACGGATGTCAACCTAAACGAAAAACGCTCCAACTGCAGCCCTAGCAACACATTTCGCCGCCGCCCGCCATAGCTAATTTTGCCGCGTGGCGACAGGTGGCCGCGACGGGGCCGCCGCCCTCACGGCACGATGTCCCTCACCTGCTTCGCCCGCTGGGCGCAGGCGCCGAGGAGGAAGGCGAGGTCGGTGCCGGTGGAGACGTAGCGCGCCCCCATCTGCACGAACTCGGCGACCAGCCTCGGCCGGCTCGCGAGCCCGCCGACGCCCACATGCTTGCCGTGCTTGCGGCAGACGGCGATGGTCTGGGCATAGGCCTCGCGCGCCTTCGGATGCTCGTACTGCTCGGGGATGCCCCAGTCCGCCAGGAGATCGTTGGTGCCGATCATCACCATGTCCACGCCGGCGACGGCGACGATCTCCTCGGCACGGGCGAGCGCGGCGGCGTTTTCGAACTGGACCATCACCGTGGTGGCGCCGTTGAGGGCGGCATTGGCCTCCGCCACCGGGAAAGCACGGTACTGCAGCTGCGGGCCGGCGCCCGCCGCGGAGCGGCTGCCGAGCGGGGGAAATTTCGCCGCGTCGACCACCGCGCGCGCTTCCGCCGCGGAGCCGACATGGGGCGCGATGATCCCGAGCGCGCCGCCGTCGAGCACCCGGGAAATGTATTCGGGGGTATTGGCCGGAACCCGCACGAACGGGGCGATGCCCGCCGCCAGCGCGGCGATGCAGATCTGGCTCGTGGTCTCCAGCGAGACGCTGGCATGCTCGACGTCGATGTAGAGGGTGTCGAATCCCGCCGTCTTAGCGATCTGGGCGATCTCGATCTGGCGCACCAGGCGCACCGTCATCGATGCGACCACTTCGTCCCGGGCGAGCTTCTCCTTGACGCTGTTGCGCAGGATATCGCCGATCCCGATCGCCATATGTCCCTCCCGGATTGGCCTGCACTCAAGTGCGTTTCCGGCACGTGCGTAGCGTTATTTTTCGGCCGCGGCTATTGTGACAGGTGACGGACGACAGACGGCAGAGGACGGAGGAGTTGAGATGTCGCGGCCCCGCAGCTAGACTTGTGTCGAGGCATGTCGGCAGACAAGCAATGGAGGTGCGGCATGGATAAGCGCGTATTCCTCATCACCCTCGCAGCCACGGTTTCGGCGGGCGCGGCGTGGGCTCATCATGGCTGGGGCAGTTATGATGCCACCAAGGCCTTCACCATCTCGGCGCCGGTCGAGTCGCTCGCCTGGGCGGACCCGCACGCCCATGTCATGCTCAAGTACCAGGGCGCGACCTGGGAAGCGACGCTGGCGCCGCTGTTCCGGATGCAGTCGCGCGGCATCACCCAGGACATGCTCAAGCCGGGCACCGCGGTCGTGGTCGAAGGCTACCCGTCGACGCGCATTGCGCACGAGATGCGGGCGGAGCGGATCACGGTCGCCGGCAAAGTCGTCGAACTGCGCTGAACCGGGTGCTTTCCGCCATCGAAGCGGCGATGACCGCGCTGGAGCAGTCCGGCCTCGGCGCGGCGGCGCGCGGCTCGGCATGGCTCTATCCGCTCGTCAATCTCGTCCATGTGCTGGGCGCAGCATTGCTGGTGGGCGCCATTGCCACGTTCGACGTGCAGCTGTTGCGCGGCGCGCCGCACCTGCGCACGACCTACCGCGCGGCAATGCCGGTCGCGGCGCTCGGGCTGGCGCTGCAGATCGCGTCCGGCGTCGTGCTGCTGTCTGCGGACGCGACGGCGGTGGTCCGCAACCCGGCGTTCCAGTTCAAGATGGCGATGTTCGCGCTCGGCCTCGTCAACGTGGCGGTGTTCTACTGGCGCTACGGCGGCGCGCTCAAGGCCGACACCCCGCTCGACCGCGGCGGGTTTGCCGCGGTGTCGCTGGCGAGTTGGGTGCTGGTGCTCCTCGCGGGACGGGCGACCGCGTATATCTGAGCGGCTAGCCGGCCCGGCCGCCCGAGACGGGCGGGAGTCGGGCGCTCCCTACTCGTGCGTGCTTCCGTCGGGCATCAGAGCGCCCTTGAAATTCGCGCCGGCGAGATTGGCGCCGGTGAGGATGGCACGGGAGAGCCGGGACTCCGAGAGGTCGGCGCCGGCGAGGTTGGCGCCGGTGAGGTCGGCGCCGAACAGGTCCGCGCCGGAGAGGTTGGCGCCCTTCAGATTGGCGTCCCGCAGCACCGCGTCGACGAGACCGGAATCCTCCAGATTGGCGCCTTCGAGATTGGCGCCGCGCAGCGACGTCCCCACCAGATTGGCGCGCTGCAGCTCGGCGCCGCGCAGCGAGGCGTCGTCGAGCCGGGCCCCGGTCAGGATCGCCTCGGTGAGCTTGGCGCTGTCGAGGATAGTGCGCACCATGCGCGCCTTTCCCATCTTGGCCTCGACCAGGTCGGCCCCGGTGAAATTGGCGACGCTGAGATCGGATTCGTAGAACATCGCCCCCGCGCCCTTGATGTCCACGAACGAGGCGTTCTTGAGGTCGGTCTTGTTGAGGTTGGCCCCGGTGAGATCGGCGCCCGCGAATTTGGCCCCGATCAGCCGGCTGCGATGAAACACCGCCTTGGCGAGGTCGGCGCCGGCGAGATCGACGCCGCCGAGATCGCGCCGCTTCATCGAGACCTTCTCGAGCGCGCATTTCACGCAAGTCTTGCTCTGGCCGGCGAGGAATTCCGCCTCGCCGGCCGCTGCGGCGGTGCACGGCAGCACGGCGAGACACAGCGCCGACGCAATCACGGTCGATCGGATCATGGCGGATGCCCTGTTGCGCAATTCCCCGAGGTCGTCGAATATCGGGGGCCGAGTATCGCACTTTTCCCGGCGCCGCCAAAGCGCCGCGTCCGATGGTGTCGTCCGATTGGGTTGAGCCATGCCTCGCATCCGCCTCACTCTCTGGTTGATCGCCGCCGCCCTCGGCGCGCTCCCGGCGCAGCCCGGCCTTGCCGCCGGCGCCGACGAGCGCCCGACCCGTCATGAAATCTGGGACATCCATCTCGGCGACAAGATCGATGCCCTGCCCGACGACTACACCGATTTCGCCTGCGGCACCAATGGCGGCCCGCCGGCCCTGCCGCTGTCGGGATGGAAGGATTTTCGCCGCTGCCGGGCCGAGCCGGGCGGGCTGCGCGAGGTCTATTTCCGCTATGACGACGAGATCGAATACTGG
>DASYNT010000174.1:0-5670 GCA_036008405.1 Xanthobacteraceae bacterium | reverse complement strand
TTCTACGAGGTCAAGACCAGCATCTTCACGGCGCTGATCGAGGCGATCGATCTGTCGCAGCTGGCCAAGCTCGATCCGGTGTCCTCGCGGGAGGAAATCCGCGACATCGTCAACGAGATCATCGCCATCAAGAACATCGTGATGTCGATTTCCGAGCAGGAGGAGCTGCTCGACGACATCTGCAACGACGTTCTCGGATACGGTCCGCTGGAGCCGGTGCTGGGGCGCGACGATGTATCCGACGTGATGGTCAACGGCGCCACCACCGTCTATGTGGAGATCGCCGGCAAGATCCAGCGGACCGGCATTCGCTTCCGCGACAACCAGCAGCTCCTCAACATCTGCCAGCGCATCGTCAGCCAGGTCGGCCGGCGCGTCGACGAATCGTCGCCGATCTGCGACGCGCGCCTGCCGGACGGCTCCCGCGTCAACGTCATCGCTCCGCCGCTCTCGATCGACGGCCCCACCCTCACGATCCGAAAATTCAAGAAGGACAAGCTCACCCTGGAGCAATTGGTGCGGTTCGGCACGATTTCCCCGGAAGGCGCCGACGTGCTCAAGATCATCGGGCGCTGCCGGGTCAACACCATCGTTTCGGGCGGCACCGGCTCCGGCAAGACCACGCTGCTCAATTGCCTGACCCGCTACATCGATGCCGACGAGCGCATCATCACCTGCGAGGACGCCGCCGAGCTGCAGCTCCAGCAGCCCCATGTGGTCCGCCTGGAGACGCGCCCGCCCAATCTCGAAGGTGGCGGCGAAGTCACCATGCGCGAGCTCGTGAGGAACTGCCTGCGCATGCGCCCGGAACGCATCATCGTCGGCGAAGTCCGCGGTCCCGAGGCGTTCGATCTGCTGCAGGCGATGAACACCGGCCATGACGGATCGATGGGAACCCTGCACGCGAACAATCCGCGCGAAGCCCTGTCGCGGCTCGAATCGATGATCACCATGGGCGGCTTCACGCTGCCGTCCCGCACCATACGCGAGATGATCTGCGCGTCGGTGGACGTCGTCGTCCAGGCCGCCCGGTTGCGCGACGGCAGCCGGCGCATCACCCACATCGCCGAGGTGCTCGGCATGGAGGGCGACGTCATCATCACCCAGGACCTGTTCCTCTACGACCTCCTGGGCGAGGACGCCGACGGCAAGCTGATAGGCCGCCATCGCTCCACCGGGATCGGCCGGCCGCGATTCTGGGAGCGGGCCCGCTACTTCAACGAAGAGAAGCGGCTCGCCGCCGCGCTCGACGCCGCCCTTGCCGACGCCCCGGCCTGACGCGAGGTCACGACGGACATGCAAATGCTCGCGATCTTCCTGCTGGCGACCTTCTGTGCCGGCGCGGTGGCCTGGGTGGTGATCTACCCTTATCTGTCCGGCGAAAAGGAAGCCGAAAAGCGGATGTTGAGCGTCGCCAAGTCCGGCGCGCCGACATCGAAGGTGATTTCGCGCGCACTGAAATCGCGCCGCGAGCAGGTCGAAAGCAGCCTCAAGGACCTCGAGGAGCGGGCCAAGAAATCGAAATCGCCGCCGCTGTCGATCCGCCTCACTCAGGCCGGCCTCACCTGGACGAAGCAGCAGTTCATCATGGCCTGCGCAGCACTGGGCGCCACCGTGTTCGCGGTGGCGTTCATCCTCGACGCCGGCTTGATCCTGGCGATGCCGCTCGCCTTCGCCGCCGGCTTCGGCCTGCCGCGCTGGATCCTGTCTTATCTCAAGAAGCGGCGGGAGACGAGGTTTCTCGACCGGTTTCCCGACGCGATCGACGTCATCGTCCGTGGCATCAAATCCGGCCTTCCGCTCGGCGATTCGCTGCGCGTCCTCGCCGCCGAGGCGCCGGAACCGATCCTGACCGAATTCCGGCACATCATCGAGACCCAGGCCGTCGGCGTGCCGCTCGGCGACGCCTGCGGCAAGCTGTTCGAGCGCATGCCGCTGCCGGAATCCAATTTCTTCGCCATCGTCATCGCCATCCAGCAGAAGAGCGGCGGCAATCTCTCCGAGGCGCTCGGCAATCTCTCCAAGGTGCTGCGCGACCGCAAGAAAATGAAGGGCAAGATCAAGGCGATGTCGACCGAGGCCAAGGCCTCGGCGATCATCATCGGCTCGCTTCCGATCGCGGTCATGTCGATCGTCTACATCACCAGCCCCGACTACATCACGCTGCTGTGGACCGAGCGTCTCGGGCAGATGATGCTGGCCGGATCGGCGGTGTGGATGACGATCGGGGTCCTGGTCATGAAGAAGATGATCAATTTCGACTTCTGAGGGCGGTGATGCTCGATTTTCTGTTCGCCATCTTCGAAAACAAGCGCCTCATGGCGATGATCTTCGCCGCGGTTGCTGCCGGCGCGACGGTCATCACCCTCGCCATGCCGCTGCTGGGCGGCGACGCGCTCGAAAAACGCATGGCCGCGGTGGCGACGGAACGCGAAAAGATCCGCCAGCGCGAGCGCGAGCGGCTCGCCCGCGGCGAAAAACCGAGCCTGCGGACGTCGCCCAAGCAGTACATGCAGACGGTGGTGGAGCGATTCAAGCTGTCCGACTGGGTCGGGCAGGAGGCGGCGCGTACCAAGCTCGTCGAGGCCGGATACCGCGGACAGGGACCCTATGTCGTCTTCCTGTTCTTTCGCATGGTCGCGCCGGTGGCGATGATGTGCGTCTCGCTCGCCTATGTGTTCCTGATCGTGCAGCTCGACATCGCCTGGACGCTCAAGCTCGGCATCTGCATCGCCGCCACCTATCTCGGCATGAACATTCCCAACATCTTCATCAACAACCGCATCCAGCGCCGGCAGGCCTCGATCAATCGCGCGTTTCCCGACGCGCTCGACCTCCTGCTGATCTGCGTGGAGTCCGGCATGTCGCTCGAAATGTCGTTCAAGCGCGTCAGCGAGGAAATCGGGGCGCAATCGATCGAACTCGCCGAGGAACTGACGCTGGCGACGGCCGAGTTGTCCTACCTCCCGGACCGCCGCCAGGCCTTCGAGAACCTCGCCAAGCGGGTGCCGCTGGAAGGCGTGAAGTCGCTCTGCATCGCCTTGCAGCAGAGCGAACGCTTCGGAACGCCGATGGCGACGACGCTGCGCGTTATCGCGCAGGAAAATCGCGATCAGCGCATGACCGCGGCGGAGAAAAAGGCGGCCGCCCTGCCGCCGCAGCTCACGGTGCCGATGATTCTGTTCTTCCTCCCGGTGCTGTTCATCGTGATCCTCGGGCCGGCCGTCATCAAGGTGATGCAGCAGTTCAGATAGCGCAGCGGCGTGGCGCGTGCTTCGTTCGAACCCGACTGGCCGCGCCCATCGGGCCGACCGGCGCGGGGCAGGCGGCGCGGTCGAGCGCACCGGATGGGCCTGGGAGCTCCGAGCCGCCCGACCAGAACGTCGATTTGGTCGCTGGGCCGACTGCCGGCCGAAGCGCAATGCGCCGGCTCAGGTGCCGTCGGCGGAGGCGAGCGTGCGCGGACGCTGGACCGTCTTGATGTCCGCCTGCTTCGCCAGCATCTGGCGGAGATAGGCGACGTTGGCGGCCGCCTGGTCCGGCGGCAGTTCGGCCCGCGCAATGCTTTCGGCTTCGGAGAAACGGCCCTGCAGGCCGACGACGAGGGCGAGGTTCTGCCGCACCCGCGGGTCGGTGCCGCCGTTTTCGGCGGCACGCCGCAGCGTCACCTCGGCGTTCTTGAGGTCTTTGGCGAGGGCATAGGACAGGCCGAGATTCGACAGCACGCCGGGGTCGTCCGGCCTGATCTTGAGCGCGCTGGAATAGTAACCCTGCGCCTCGTCGTGGCGGCCGAGTTGATCGAGCACCGCGCCCTGCGCTGAAAGGATGCGCCAGTCGGGTTGGTCGGGGGTGTGGGCGCGGTTGAGGACCTCCAGCGCCTGCTCGTAATTTCCGACCTCCGACAACGCGCGGCCGAAGGCGCCGAGCAAAGCGCTGTCATGCGGATGCTGGAACGATGCCTGGCGCAGCACCGACACGGCCTGGGTGCGCTGGCCGGTGGCGCGCAGCGCCTGGGCATAGGCGAGCGCCGTCGCCGGATCGTCCGGCTTGGCGCGGTAGCGGGCGCCCAGGGATTCGGCTTCCGCCCGCCACTCAGCCTCGGTTTTGGCGCTCGGTGGCGGCTGGGGCGCGACCGCTGCGGCGCTGGTCAGCGACGCGATGTTCTGGCAGCCCCCGGCACAGAGCGCGAACCCGAGTGCCGCGACGGCGATGGCGCGTCGGGTCCGCCGGTGCCGAGTGACGAACGGATGACGTGTTGAAGTCACGATGCGCCAACCCAGTTTCAAGCTTCCGATGGCCATCAATAGAACATTAACCCTAATGATCGGTTAACCGCGTCGCCGCGAATTCCCGTGCCGGCGACGCCGCGCCGGCCGCCGGGATGGCCCGCCGAACTTCCTTCAACTCGATGGAGCGGCGTGGTAGCAGGGGGCTCCGGAGCCCATCCATGCACCCGGCATACGTGACCCGCGGCGATGCCGCGTCCATTCCGGTCTGGTTCGTGACGGCGGCGACCTGGCGCGACATCCGTGCCGGTCTCGGCGAGAGGGCCTGCGCGTTCGCCCAGGCCGCCGGGTTCGAGCAGTCGCCGGGGCGTCACGCCTTGCTTCCCGGGCCGGACGGGACGCTCGCCGCGGTGCTGTTCGGATTGGAAGACGACGGAAAGCCGTTCAACCCGTTCCTGCCCGGCGCGCTTCCCGGGGTGCTGCCCCGCGGCGTCTACCGCTTCGCCAATGCGGCCCGCGACCAGCGTCTCGCCGCCATCGCGGTCGCCCTCGGGGCCTATCGTTTCGTCCGCTACGGCAAGCCTGCCAATGAAGTGCGCCTGGAGGTGCCTGGAGAGGACGACGGCGCCGAGCTGACCCGCATCGTCGAGGCCATCTATCTCGCTCGCGACCTCGTCAACACGCCCGCCAACGACATGGGCCCCGCCGAGCTCGCCGGCGCCGCGGTCGCGCTGGCGGCACGACACGGCGCGGCCGTCAGCGTGACCGTCGGCGACGACCTGCTGGACCGGAATTTTCCGCTGATCCATGCGGTCGGACGCGCCGCCGCCAGGCCGCCGCGCCTGATCGACCTGAGCTGGGGCGATCCGGCGGCGCCCAAGGTGACCCTGGTCGGCAAGGGCGTGTGCTTCGATTCCGGCGGGCTCGACATCAAGCCCGACAACGCCATGCTGCTGATGAAGAAGGACATGGGAGGCGCGGCGAGCGTGCTCGCGCTCGCCCACATGATCATGGATCGCAGGCTCGCGGTGCGGCTGCGCGTGCTGATCCCGGCCGTCGAGAACTCCATTTCCGGCGGCGCCTTCCGTCCGCTCGACGTCTATAGATCGCGCAAGGGACTCGCGGTCGAGATCGGTAATACCGATGCGGAAGGCCGTCTCGTTCTCGCCGACGCGCTGGCGCTGGCGGACGAGGAGCGCCCCGATCTGCTGGTCGACATGGGCACGCTCACCGGGGCCGCCCGCGTCGCGCTGGGCCCCGATCTGCCGCCATTCTATACCGACGACGAGGCGCTCGCCGGCGATCTCGCCCGCCATGCCCGCGCCGTCCATGACCCGCTGTGGCGGCTGCCGCTGTGGCGGCCCTACGATGCGATGCTCGACTCCAAGGTGGCGGACATGAACAACATCGCCACCGGCGGTTTTGCCGGCTCGATCATCTGCGC
>DASYNT010000173.1:0-1937 GCA_036008405.1 Xanthobacteraceae bacterium | reverse complement strand
CAGCTCCTTGTTCGGGATCTCCTGGCCGTTCTTCCCTTCCCGGTAGTCGCGGGCCGTGTCATCGGCGATTTCGAGCAGGTCGTTTTCCATCGCCTCGACACGCTTCTCACATGCCTGCGTGTAGAGCGCGGCCAATTCGGGGGGAAGAAAAGGGCGGCCCGATCGATGCTCGTAAGGGGGTGGGGTGCCAGAGAAGGTTCCTTTCGCGCTCGGTCGCCCTATAGGCAGGCGCGGACCGATCGCCTCGGCTCAGCGCCGGACCCATGCGGCCAACGCGCTACCGCATGGTGCGATGCGATAACGATGATGGTGGCTCAAAACGTCCCGCATCGTGCGTGCCGTTGTGGGCGAAAGGATGGGTACAACGACGACGGCGCGGAAAACACCTTAGGAAGCCTCAGTGTTTGGCGGAGCGTGTGTCCTTCGAACCGGAGCCGGCGCGTTGCTGCGCCGCACGGTTCGCCCGCCGCTGCTCCTTCACCCATCCTCGACGCCGGTCGCACCAGGGACAGCAACCCTTCGGCGCGAAGGCGCTGGTCTCGAAGATCGAGCCGCGGTGGGCTCGGCACCGTCTGGGATGCCTTCGCTGGTTCGGATGCGCCCACACGCGCGACGCTCGGAATTACGGCACCGTGGCGGCAGCGACATAGACCGGCCGCGATCGAAAGTCCCAAACGGGGTCCGCCACGCCTCGAACAGCGGGTTCTCTCGGCTCACGCCGAAAACAGCTCAGCGAGATTGCCGCGCGAGGCCGGCATATCGGGGAAGATTTTCGCCATCGCCGCGTCGGGCAAGCGTAGATGCCGCTCAAGGATCAGCGCCAAAGGGTGCCGATAATCGGTCGTCACCGCAAGGTCGCGGCCCTGATAAAGCTGCGCGGCGGCGAGACCGGGCCACTCGCCGTAAATCTTGCCGCCCTTGACCGGCCCACCCATCACCCAGATGACGTTGCCGTGGCCGTGGTCGGTTCCGCGATTGCCGTTCTCGTGGACGGTGCGGCCGAATTCCGAGATCACCACGACCACCGTGTCGTTCCACACCACGCCCAGCCCTTGCGCCAGCGCCGCCAAGCCGTCGCCGAGCGGTTTGAGCTTGTTGGCGAGCTGGCCCGCATGGGTGCCTTGGCGGACATGTGTATCCCAGCCGCCGAGGCTGGCGAAGCCAAACCGGATACGCTGGTCCTGCGTCATCAGCCGAGAGAGGCGGCCAGCCAGCGCCGGCAAGGCACCGGCGGGCGGCGCACCGTTATCGGCCATCTGCTGCTCGGCCGACATGTCGGCGACAAGCTCGGTACGTGCCTCACGTCCCTGCCGGTAGGCGATGCTCTGCCGGTCGTTTCCGGCGTAGAGCTTGTCGAATTGGCTCGCCACTTCCGGCTTGTCGATGGCCGTCGGCTGCGCCGCTCGCGGTCCCAGCGGCAGGTTGGCGACCGCCGCCTGCCCTTTGAGGATGTAGGGCAGGGTTGGACCGACAGCGAGCGCGTCGGTCGGGGTACGCGGCCCAGGCAGAGCGGCGAGCGCGCGGTTCATCCAGCCGTCCGGTGTGACGGTGCGACCGGGTGTGCCGTTTTCAATGTATTGCTGGGCGTCGAAGTGCGAGCGGCTCGGGTCGGGCGAGCCGGCCGCGTGGATGAAGGCGAGCTTCTTCTCGGTCCACAGCGGCATCAGCCCGGCGAGCGAGGGATGCAGCGCGAAATGCTCGTCGAGCGGCAGCGCGCCGTTCTCCGCGCCGGGTTTGGGAATCGCGATCGTCGAGCGCGATTCGTAATAGGCCGCCTCGCCGTGGGGCACCACGACGTTGAGCCCGTCGACCGCGCCGCGCAGCATCACCACGACCATCCGCGGCGGCGCCGTGTCGGCGCGCGCCGTCCCGATCGGTCCCAGTACCTGCACCACCGCCGCGCCGCCGGCCATTCCGAGAAGCTCGCGCCTTTGCAT
>DASYNT010000172.1:0-34862 GCA_036008405.1 Xanthobacteraceae bacterium | reverse complement strand
GATTGCGCTCGTCTTGTGGTCGTTCGTGATGTGGGGCTGGCTCTATGCGACGCGAATTCCGGCGATAACCAGGAACAATATTGTCTACGACCCTCGCCGCCCAGCGCACGAGTTTCACGACCAGTTGCCGGCGCAGGTGCGTTGGAAGGCCGACAACTATAACAATCTGATGGAGCAACCGACCCTCTTCTACGCCGTGACGCTGACCTTGGCCATGCTCGGTGCGGGCGGAGATCTGAACATCTGTCTGGCATGGCTCTATGTCCTGCTGAGGATCGCCCACAGCCTCGTTCAGGCGGTCATCAATGCCGTCATGCTCCGCTTCACCCTGTTCATGGCGGCTTCCCTGGTTCTGCTGGTGATGTCTGTGCGGGCGGCGCTGATTGTTTTCCGACTGGCTGGTACATGATAACGGTACGCGTGCCGGCGGCTTGGCCACCGGCTCCAGCTTCGCAAGTCAGCCCCGAGTCGACCGATGCACGTCAATCCGACGGCGTGAGCCGGGAGATACGATTTAGGCAGGTCCCCATGTCAACTCCGCCGACCAAAGCTGTCGCCTCCCAGGTCGATGGGACAACATCATTTCGTCGCCTCGGTCGGCTTCTCCTTGCTCTCGTGCTCTCTGCCGCGCCTGCGCTCGCACAAACGCCGCCGGCCCCGAAGGCGGTCCCCTCCACCAAGATGGATGACGGGATGCGCGAGCTGAGCAAGGCACCCCTGATGAAGAGCCTGTCTCAGCAGCAGCAGATGGACCTGATCGAATTCGTCACCGGCAACATGCTGTTCGTGGGATTCCACGAATTGGGCCATGCCATAATCCAGGAATTGGGACTGCCGGTGCTGGGACGGGAGGAGGACGCCGCCGACAGCTTCGCTACTCTCGCCATGCTCAAGATAGGCACGGATTTCTCCGATCGCGTTCTCGTCCAGGCGGCGCGGGGCTGGTTCCTGATGGACCGCCGCGACCGCAAGGAGCACGACATGCTGTTGTTTTACGATGAGCATGGCCTCGACAAGCAGCGCGCCTACCAGATCGTGTGCCTCATGGTCGGCTTCGACGAGGACCGGTTCAAGGAACTGGCCGACTGGGTGCAGATGCCGGCCGCGCGCCAGGACACCTGCGCCGGAGACTTCAGCAACGCGCAGTTTTCCTGGAAGGCCGAGCTCAAGCCGCACCTGCGCGGTCCCGATCAACCGAAATCCAAGATCGACGTCGACTATGAGCCGGTTTCCGGAAAGCTCGAGGTCTATGCACGGGCATTGCGTGCGATCGGATTCCTGGAGACCATCGCCGGCTACGCCGCCGATCTGGTGGTCTGGCCCCACCCGATCGGCTTGGTGATGCAAAGCTGCGACGACGCCAATGCCGCGTGGAAGGAGGCGGTTCGCAAGGAAATCTTGTGCTACGAGCTGGCGCAGGACTTCGTGGAGCTTTATCGCGGCTATACCGAGAATCCGAAGGTTACCGGACGAATGCCCACGAACCAGCTGCTTGCGCGCAATATCAAGCGGCTCCGGATCCAGCAAGGCATGTCGCAGGACCATCTGGCGACCGATTCCGGAGTCGATAAGACCTGGGTCGACGGCATGGAGGGAGGCCGGCAAGACGCGACGGTCGCGCAGCTCGAACAGCTGGCCCGGGCTTTGAAGGTCGAGACGGCCGAATTGTTCAAGCAAGAGGACGCGCAAGCGACCCAGGCAGCCAAATCGATTCAACCAACCCAGCCGACCCCAGCCACCCCGGCGACCCGCAAGCATGAATCGCAGGCTAAGCGGCGCGCCCGAAAATAAGTCAGGGTCACTTACACAAAGAGGACGCCGGCCCCGCGCGGTCCGGCAATGGGCGCGGCAATTCAGCGCGATCAGCCGCGCGAGCGTTCATACCGCATTCACAAACGCTCCAACACGATAGATCGATATCGTTGCGTGGTCTCGGATTCTTGCACTAAAACCGTGCCATGCTGCGGCGGCCGCATCTCGCGCCTCGCGCTGATCGGCTCATCTGCCAGTTGGAAATCCCCTCTGCCAATAATGAACCCGAAACGCCGATAGGTGGACAAAAATGAAATCGCTAGCCATTCGCGCCGCGCTGTTGACCGGATTTGGAGCGCTCATGTTCATGGGGACGGTGGCGACCACGGTTCCGGCTGCTGCCCGCTGCATGATCGATGAAGGCAATGGCCGCTATACACCGTGCGATGCACTCTACAAGAGCAAGAAGTGCATGATCGACGAAGGAAACGGCCGCTATACGCCATGCGAGGCGCTGCTGAAGCAGACCAAGAAGTCGAAAAAGAAGCGATAAGGTCCGCTTAGCGCAGGCATGCCGGTCTTGCCCGCCGTCGGCATTCGGTTGCCTCGGTCCGCGTGGTTGGGACTGGTTCTGCCATTTGTGCTCGCCTGCGGTGAGGGGCCGGTTGTTGGGCAACCGGCCCAAACTCCACCGGTTAAGGCTCAATCGAGCGAGCCCCGACCCGCCTCATCCTCCCAGCCACCGGTTCCACTTGAAGCGGGGTCTCCAGCCGGCGCGGAGCCATTTCAAGCCAGGATCGACGCGGCGGCCCTTGCGCTTCGCGAAGACCACCCGAAATTCAAGAGCGCTTCTCCGCGATACGTTCAGGGGCTCGCGGAATTCGTGTCCGGCAATATGCTGTTCGTGCTGCTGCACGAACTCGCGCATGTTTCCATCACCCAGATGGGATTGCCGGTGCTGGGCCGGATGGAAGATGCCGCCGATTCCTTCGCCGCCCTGAGACTGATCAACGTAGGGTCCGAGTTTTCTCACCGCGTGCTGGCCGATGCGGCGGAGGGCTGGTTCATGGCCCACCGTCGCGACGAGAAGATGGGTGAAGACCTCGCGTTTTATGCAGAGCACGGCCTCAGCCGGCAGCGCGCCTATCATATCGTGTGTCTGATGGTCGGTTCCGACGACGAGAAATTCAAGGACCTCGCCGACGAAACCAAGCTGCCCCCGGCGCGCCAGGATACCTGTGCGGGGGACTACAGCAACGCCGCGTTTTCGTGGGGTCTATTGCTCAAGCCCCATCGGCGGGCTCCCGACCAGGCGAAAACGAAGATCGAAATCGTGTATGGCGCTGCCGCGGGCCGCGATGCGATCGCCAGGCAGGTGGCGCGCTCGACCCGCTTGCTGGAATCGGTGGCCGAGCATGCGGCAGACGAGTTCGTGTGGCCCGCTCCTTTTACCCTGAAAATGCAGAGCTGCGGTTTTGCCAACGCCCGCTGGAACATTCCGACCCGCACACTTACGGTATGTTACGAGCTCGCCAGCGAATTCGCAGATCTCTATCGCGATTATGGCGCCGCGCGCGCAGATGGCACACGGTTGGCCGACACCTTGAAGCGAAGGCCGGCCAGCTTTCCGGCATTCAAGCCGAATCGCCGGACAGCCAAGCAAAAACACAAGGTCGGCCGTTGAGCCGAAGCTTGCGTGGGAGCCGGTGGCGGCGCGACTGGCTCGATGGCGCGCCGGTTGCGGCGCGCACTCCGGTTCGGTTCGGTACGACCGGCAGCATCGTACCGTCCCACCTGCCTTAACGGGCGCTCAGCCGGAGAGCTTCGCCACCACGTCCTGCGGGATCGGCATGCCCTTGAGCCGGTCGGGATCGGCGGGGTCGCGGCCGACCCAGACGCGGGTCTCCGTCCCTTCCACCGCCAGCGTGTCGCCGCGCAGAAGCCGGTGCAGCATGCGAAAGCTGGAGCGGCGGATTTCCGCGACACTCGATTCGATGGTGACGACGTCGCCGAAGGTCGACGGCACGATGAAGCGGGCGCCGACGTCGACCAGCGGAATGCCGACGATGCCCTATCGCTTCAGCATCTCGTATTTGTTGCAGCCCAGCGCGCGCAGGAACAGCGCATTGGTGCTGCTGTCGAAATAGGTGAAGTAGTTGGGGAAATAGACGATCCCGGCGGGATCGCAATGACCCCATTCCACCGTCACGAGATGAACGTTGGTGAGCATCGCCTAGCGCGGCGCCAGACGGACCGCACCGTCGAGCCTGATCACCTCGCCGTTGAGATAGCGGTTCTCGATGATGTGGAGTGCGAGGTCGGCATATTGGTCCGGCCGTCCCAGCATCTTCGGAAACGGGATCGCGGCGGCGAGGCTCTTCTGCACCTCATCCGGCATTCCCGTCACCATCGGCGTGCCGAATATCCCCGGCGCGATGGCGCATATCCTGATGCCGAATTGCGCGAGTTCGCGGGCGACCGGCAGCATCATCGCGACCACGCCGCCCTTCGAGGCCGAATAGGCAGCTTGGCCGATCTGGCCGTCATAGGCGGCCACCGACGCGGTCGAGACGATGACCCCGCGCTCCCCGTCCTCGAGCGGATCGAGGGTCGACATCACGTGGGCGGCGAGCCGCATGGCGTTGAAGGTGCCGACCAGATTGACATTGATGACACGGATGAAGTCGTCGAGCGGCTGCGGCCCGTCGCGGCCGACGACGCGCTTGGCCGGACCGATGCCGGCGCAATTGATGAGAATGCGCGCAGGCCCTTGCCGGTCGCGCGCTTGTGCGACGGCGGCGGCGGTCTGGTCGGCGTCGGCGACGTCGCAGGCGATGGCGATGGCGATGCCGCCGATCTTCGCTGCCGTCGCCTGCGCGGCGTCGAAGTTGATATCGAGAACCGCGACCTTGGCGCCGAGCGATGCGAGCTTTTCGGCGGTCGCGCGGCCGAGGCCGGAGCCGCCGCCGGTCACGAGCGCTGCATGTCCCTTGGGATGCATGGGGGAATGGGTCCGGTGCGGAAGGCAAGCGTTGAACCGCACGTACTAAGCGGTTCTTGCGTCCGCGCGCAAGCCTCGCCGGGCGGTCGCAGCGCCGTCGCCCTGGCAGCGGGCGGTAGGCCGAACGGTGCGGCGGTTGGGGTGGTTCTCTCGCCTCGCTCGTTCGGCCTGATAGCTGGATTTGACGACCGCATACCGGCGGCGCCCCGTTTTCGATCGTGGCCTTCGGCCTCTGCACCCCCACCGCACCAGCCATTCCGAGGCCGCGTGGGACAGCGACCCACCTCCTCCGCATCTGCATGGCCGGCATTTGACCCGACCAGAGTTGATCCGTAAATAATCGCCGCCGTCGCCGTCCGTGGAAACGCGTATGTCCCTGTTCATGTCCCTTGCCGCCGCCGTCGAAGCGAATGTTCGCGACGGCGACACGGTGGCGATGGAGGGTTTCACCCATCTCATTCCCCACGCCGCCGGTCATGAGGTGATCCGCCAGAGCCGCAGGCACCTGACGCTGATCCGCATGACCCCCGATCTGATCTATGACCAGCTGATCGGCATGGGATGCGTGGACAAGGTGGTGTTCTCGTGGTGCGGCAATCCCGGGGTCGGCTCGCTGCATCGCATGCGCGACGCCATCGAGAACGGCTGGCCGCAGCCGCTCGCCTATGAAGAGCATTCCCACGCCGCCATGGCCAACGCCTATGAGGCCGGCGCCGCCGGGCTGCCGTTTGCGGTGTTCCGCGGCTACATCGGCGTCGACCTGCCGAAGGTCAATCCCAATATCAGCAGCGTCATCTGTCCTTACACCGGCGAGCGGCTCGCGACCGTGCCGGCGATCCGCCCGGATGTCGCCATCATCCACGCGCTGCGCGCCGACCGCGCCGGCAACGTGCTGCTCGAGGGTATCGTCGGGGTGCAGAAGCAGGCGGTGCTGGCGGCGAAGCGCGCAATCGCGACGGTGGAGGAGATCGTCGAGGACTTCGGTCCGCGCAGCCCGAATCTCGTCATCCTGCCGTCCTGGACGGTGAGCGCGGTGGTCGAAACGCCCGGCGGCGCCCATCCCTCCTATGCCCACGGCTATTACACGCGCGACAATGCCTACTACAAGAAGTGGGACGAGATCTCCCGCGACCGCGACGGTTTTCTCGCCTGGATGAAAGCCCATGTGCTGGAGGCCGGCCCCGAGACGTTCGCCGCTGCGCGCAAGCGGCTCGCCCCCGCGCCGAGCGCGCGATGACCCAGAGCCACACCCCGACCGAGATGATGACGGTCGCCGCCTCCCGCGCGCTCCGGTCGGGCGATGTGTGCTTCGTCGGCATCGGCATGCCGTCGGCGGCCTGCAACCTCGCCCGGCTCACCCACGCACCCGACATCACCCTGATCTACGAGTCCGGCACCATCGGGACCCGGCCGTCGATCCTGCCGCTTTCGATCGGCGACGGCGAACTCTGCGACACCGCGCTGTGCACGGTGTCGGTGCCGGAAATGTTCCGCTACTGGCTGCAGGGTGGACGCATTACCATAGGCTTCCTGGGCGGCGCCCAGATCGACCGCCATGCGAACCTCAACACCACCGTGGTCGGATCCTACGATAGGCCGAGAGTGCGGTTGCCCGGCGGCGGCGGCGCGCCGGAGATCGCCATCTCCTGCGGCGAGATCTTCATCATCATGAACCAGACCAGGCGCGGCTTCGTCGACAGGCTCGATTTCATCACCTCGATCGGCCATGGCGAGGGCGGCGATCACCGCGCCCGGCTCGGGGTGAAGACGAAGGGGCCGACCAGGCTCATCACCGATCTCTGCATGTTCGCGCCGGACCCCGAAACCAAGGAAATGACCGTGGTATCGATTCACCCGGGGGTCACCCGCGAACACATCGACGCCAATACCGGATGGAAGGTCAGATACGCGCGCGATGTCGCGGTCACTCCGGCGCCCGATCCCCACGAGCTTGCGGCCCTGCGCGAAATCCATGCGCGCACGCGGCGCGCCCATGGCGATCAGGCCTAGCGTCGTGGCCTCGATATTCCGAGCGTCGGACTTGCCTTCTCCCTCCCCTTGAGGAAGGCGGAGGGAGCAAGCCGATCCAGCCTTAGCCCGAGGAGCACGACATGCGCGACGTCTTCATCTGCGATGCGGTGCGAACGCCGATCGGGCGCTATGGCGGCAGCCTCGCCCGGGTGCGGGCCGACGACCTTGCGGCGCGTCCGATCCAGGCCTTGATGGCCCGCAATTCGAAGGCGGACTGGTCGCGGCTCGACGAGGTGTTCTTCGGTTGCGCCAACCAGGCCGGCGAGGACAACCGCAATGTCGCACGCATGGCGCTGCTGCTCGCGGGGTTGCCGGATTCGGTTCCGGGCATCACCGTGAACCGGCTGTGCGCCTCCGGCCTGAATGCGGTCGGCGAGGCGGCGCGTTCGATCCGCTCCGGCGAGATCGACTTTGCCATTGCCGGCGGCGTCGAATCGATGACCAGGGCTCCGCTGGTGATGGGCAAGGCGACCGAAGCCTTCCAGCGCAGCGCCGAGATCCATGACACCACCATCGGTTGGCGCTTCATCAATCCGCTGATGAAGGCGCAATACGGCGTCGACTCCATGGGCGAGACCGGGGAGAACGTCGCCGAGGAGTACCAGGTGTCCCGCCAGGACCAGGACGCCTTGGCGCTGCGCTCGCAGCACCGCGCCGGCGCGGCCATGGCCGACGGCTATTTTGCCGCGGAGATCGTCGCGGTTGAGGTTCCCAGCGGCAAGGCCGGCACCATCCTTGTCGACACCGACGAGCATCCCCGCCCGGACACCACCGCCGGGCAGCTCGCCAAGCTGCGCCCCGCGTTCCGCAATCCCGGCACCGTGACGGCAGGCAATGCCTCGGGGGTCAATGACGGCGCCGCCGCCATGATCGTCGCCTGCGCCGATGCGGTGAAGCGCCATGGTCTCGCTCCTCGTGCGCGCGTGCTCGGCATGGCGTCGGCCGGGGTGCCGCCGCGCGTCATGGGCATCGGCCCGGTGCCGTCGACCCGCAAGCTGATGGAGCGCCTCGGGCTGAAGATCGGTGACTTCGATTTGATCGAGATCAACGAGGCCTTCGCCGCGCAGGCGCTAGCGTGCCTGCGCCAGCTCGGCCTTCCCGACGATGCCCCGCAGGTAAATCCCCATGGCGGTGCCATCGCGCTCGGCCATCCGCTGGGAATGTCGGGTGCCCGGCTTGCGCTCACCGCGGTCCACGGCCTCGAAAAGAACAAGGGCAAGCTGGCGCTCGCCACCATGTGCGTCGGGGTCGGCCAGGGCGTCTCGCTTGCGTTGGAGCGGGTATAGCAGCTTTCTTCTCCCTCCCTGAGACGAGGAAGGGAGTCTGGCGAACACAGAGGAGATGTGTCTGGTGGCAATGAGTGCTGGTTATATTCCGTTCCATCCCAATCCGTCGAAGCCGCGCTACCGGCCGCCGGCGGGCGCGGTCGACGCGCACTGCCACGTGTTCGGCCCGGAAGCGAGGTTTCCCTATGCGCCCGAGCGCAAATACACGCCGTGCGATGCGCCCAAGGAGAAGCTGTTCGCGCTGCGCGATTTCCTCGGCTTCGACAAGAACGTCATCGTCCAGGCGAGCTGCCACAGCAAGGACAACCGGGCGATAGTCGATGCGCTGGAAACCTCGAACGACCGCGCCCGAGGCGTTGCCTTCGTCGGCGCCGAGGTTACCGACGCCGAGCTCGAGGCGATGGATCGCGCCGGGGTGCGCGGCGTGCGCTTCAACTTCGTGCGACGTCTGGTCGATTTCACTCCCCGAGACGTGCTCGAAGGCATCGCCGCGCGCATCGCGCCGCTCGGGTGGCATACCGTGGTCTATTTCGAGATGCCTGATCTGCCTGATCTCGAGGCCTTCTTCACCGCGCTGCCGACCACGGTCGTGGTCGATCACATGGGGGTGCCGTCGGTAGACAAGGGCGTCGATCATCCGGAGAACCGGCGGTTCCTGAAGATGCTGGAAACGCACCGCAACATATGGGCCAAGGTGACCTGCCCGGAGCGCGTGTCGCTCGCCGGGCCGCCCTATGACGACGTGGTGCCGTTCGGCCGGGCCCTGGTGGAGCAGTTTCCGGACCGGGTGATCTGGGGCACCGACTGGCCGCATCCCAACCAGAAGAAGGAGGCGCCGGACGACGGCGTGCTGGTCGATTACATCCCCAAGATCGCGCCCACCGCGGCGCAGCAGCAGGCGCTCCTGGTCGACAATCCGATGCGGCTGTATTGGTTGGCCTAGGGCTATGTTATAGAAGCCCGATCGCGCAGCCCGCGGAGACACCCCGATGACCGGCGCCAAGCAAAAAGAATATGACGACATTCCCGGCACCTTCGTGTTCGACGCCGACCGCTCGCGCCAGGGCTATCACCTCAACATGTTCTGCATGTCCCTGATGAAGGCGGACAACCGCAAGGCGTTCAAGGCCAACGAGGCGGAGTACCTCGATCGCTTTGCGCTGACGCCGGAGCAGCGCGAGGCCGTTCTCACCCGCGATTACAACCGGATGCTCGAACTGGGCGGCAACATCTATTTCACCGCCAAGCTCGGCGCGACCGATGGCCACTCGTTCCAGCACATGGCGGCGGTGATGACCGGGTCGACCCAGGAAGATTACGCCAAGATGATGCTGGCCGGCGGCCGTTCGGTCGAGGGCAACCGCAGCAAGTCGAAGCCGGTCGCCCGCGCCGAGCCTTCGCCTCGCAAGCCTTCGCCCCGCAACCCGTCGGCCAAGTCGGCGTCCAAGCCAGTGTCAAAGTCGGCGTCCAAGCCGGTCTCAAGGCCTCCCACAAGGTCAGGATCGAAACGTGGCTAGGATCATCGCAGGCGCATCATGCTCCCACGTGCCGGCGATCGGCGCGGCGATCGACAACGCCAAGACCGAGGAGCCGTATTGGAAGCGCGTGTTCTCTGGCTTCGACAAATCCAAGGAATGGATGGCGCAGGCCAGGCCCGACGTGGTCATCGCCGTCTACAATGATCACGCTTCCGCCTTCTCGGTCGAGCTGATACCGACCTTCGCGCTCGGCTGCGCCGCCGAGTTCCCGCCCGCCGACGAAGGCTGGGGACCGCGGCCGGTGCCGGTGGTCAAGGGCCATCCGCAGCTCGCCTCCCATATCGCGCAGTCGGTCATTCTCGACGAGTTCGATCTCACCATCGTCAACAAGATGGAGGTCGATCACGGCCTCACCGTGCCGCTCAACCTGATGTTCGGATCGCCGAAGGAGTGGCCGTGCCCGGTGATCCCTCTCGCGGTCAACGTAGTAATGTTTCCGCCGCCGACCGGTCACCGCTGCTTCATGCTGGGGCGGGCGATCCGCAAGGCGGTGCAGTCCTACCCGGAGGATTTGCGGGTTCTCGTGCTGGGTACCGGCGGCATGTCCCACCAGATCTCCGGGCCACGGGCCGGCCTGATCAACACCAAATTCGACACCGCGTTCCTCGACAATCTCACCAAGGACCCCGGCAAGCTCAGCCGCATGCCGCATGTGGAATACATGCGCGAGGCAGGCGCCGAGGGCATCGAGATGGTGATGTGGCTGGTCATGCGCGGCGCCCTCGAGGACAAGGTGAACGAAGTCTACCGCTTCTACACCGTGCCCGCCTCCAACACCGCGGTGGGACACATCATCCTTGAAAACAAGGCGCGGGCGCGCCGAACCCGGCGCCCGTCTTCGGCGCGGGGAAAGCTTAGTGGCGCCGCCAAGACCGGGCGCAAGCCCGCCGCCAAGCGCCGCCGGGCCGCTGCGCAAACGGCCAGACATCGGGACGTGGTGAGGAAAAAATGAAGATTTGCGTCGCCGGCCAAGGCGCGTTCGGCCAGAAGCATCTCGACGCGCTCAAGCGTATTCCGGATGTGGAGGTGGTGTCGCTGATCGGCGGCAATCAGGACGCCACTGCCGAAGTCGCCAAGAAATACGGCGTGGCGCATTGGGGCGGCGATCTCGCCGAGGGCATCAAGCGCGCCGATGCGGTGATCCTGACGACCCCGACCCAGATGCATCGCCGCCAGGGCGAGCAGGTCATGCGGGCCGGCAAGCATGTGCTGATCGAGATCCCGATCGCCGACAGCGTCGGCGATTCCCAGGCCCTGGTGAAAATTCAAAGGGAAACCGGCGTGGTCGCCATGGGCGGGCATGTCCGCCGCTTCAATCCGAGCCACCAATGGGTGCACAAGCGGATCGAGAAGGGCGAGCTCGAGATCCAGCAAATGGATGTGCAGACTTATTTCTTCCGCCGCTCCAACATCAATGCGGCCGGCAAGCCGCGCAGCTGGACCGATCACCTGTTGTGGCACCACGCGGCCCACACCGTCGACCTGTTCCAGTACCAGACCGGGGAGACGGTGTGCGACCTCTATGCCGTGCAGGGGCCGCGGCATCCCCAGCTCAAGATCGCCATGGACATGGGGATCGTGATGAAGGTGCCGTCGGGCGCTATCCTGAACTTGTCGCTGTCATTCAATAATGACGGCCCGATCGGCTCGTTCTTCCGCTACATCTGCGACAACGGAACCTACAACGCCTATTACGACGACCTGTTCGACGGCAAGAAGAACCAGATCGATCTGTCCAAGGTCGATGTCTCGATGGACGGCATCGAGCTGGAAGATCGCGAGTTCATCGCCGCCATCAGGGAGAAGCGCGAGCCCAATGCGAGCCTTTCCCAGGTGATGCCCTGCATGGAAGCGTTGGGAAAGATCGAGCAGATCATCGACCCGAGCCGCGAGGCGCATGCCTGATCGGCCTGCGGTGCGACCGAAAGGCCGCGGCGGCGGCGCGGCACATGGGATACGGAGAGTGAACGTCATGCCGCGAAAAATCGCGATGATCGGCCTCGCCGCAGCCGCGTTGCTCGTCTCGATGGCCGGTGCGCAGGCGCAGAGTACCGTCAAGATCGGCGCGATCCTGCCGATGACCGGGCCGCAGCAATCGACCGGCGTGCAGATCAGCGCCGCGATCCGCCTCTACCTGGCCCAGCACGGCGACACCGTGGCCGGCAAGAAGATCGAGGTCGTCTACCGGGACAGCGGCGCGTTGGCCGAGAATGCCAAGCGGCTGGCGCAGGAATTGATCGTCAACGACAAGGTCAACCTGCTCGCCGGGTTCGGCGTCACTCCGACCGCGCTCGCGGTCGCGCCGCTCGCCACCGAGGCGAAGGTGCCGGAAGTGGTCATGGCGGCCGGCACGTCGATCATCACCGAGCGGTCGCCCTTCATCGTGCGGACGAGCTTCACCCTGCCGCAGTCGAGCGTGATCATGGCCCGGTGGGCGCTCATGAATGGCATCCGCAAAGTCGTCAGCCTGGTGTCGGACTACGCACCGGGCATCGATTCCGACAACGCATTCAAGCAGGCCTTCATGAGCGGGGGCGGCGCGATCCCGGAATTCATCCGCGTGCCGCTGGCCAATCCGGACTTCGCGCCCTTCCTGCAGCGCGCCCGCGATCACAAGCCCGACGCGGTCTTCATCTTCGTGCCGTCGGGGCAGGGCGCGATCTTCATCAAGCAGTTCCTCGAACGGGGCCTCGACAAGGCCGGCATCAAGATCATCGGCCCCGGCGACGTCACCGACGACGACGTGCTCAACCGCATGGGCGACCCGGTGATCGGCACCGTGACGGCCCACATATATTCGGCCGCGCATGCCTCGCAGATGAACAAGGACTATGTCGCGGCGTTCCGGAAGGCCAACAACAACATGCGGCCGAACTTCATGTCGGTCGGCGGCTATGACGGCATGCATCTCATCTACGAGGCATTGAAGAGGACCGGCGGCAACACCGGCGGCGACGCGCTGGTCGCGGCGATGAAGGGCATGGCGTGGGAGAGCCCGCGCGGCCCCATTTCGATCGATCCGGAAACCCGCGACATCATCCAGAACGTCTATATGCGCAGGGTCGAGAAGGTCGACGGCGAGCTTTACAATGTCGAGTTCGAGACATTCAATGCCGTCAAGGACCCCGGCAAGATCAAGAAGTAGCGCCGTGACGCGGATCCCCGACTCTCGGACGGCCCTTCTCCCTCCCTTTGCGAAGCCATGTAAAGCGCAGATCGAGCTTCCGTGCAGTCGGCGCGCGGGTTCGTCTGCCGTCCCCTCCCCCGCCTGCGGGGGAGGGCCAGGGAGGGGGCTCTTTGACGTTCCGAGCGCTGCGATAGCGTCGGGCGCTCCCGGCTTGTCTTTCATTCGGCCGGAAGGTCCGCGCGCGTGGCGAGCGCCCCCTCCCCAGTCCTCCCCCGCAAGCGGGGGAGGGTGCGCGGCCACGGCGATGCGATCATGCTGACCATCATCTTCGACGGCGTCGCGTACGGCATGCTGCTGTTCGTGCTGGCCTGCGGCCTTTCGGTCACGCTCGGGCTGATGAATTTCGTCAACCTCGCCCATGGCGCGTTCGCCATGGCGGGCGGCTACATCACGGTCATCATGGTGAACTGGCTCGGGGTGCCGTTCGCCGGCGGTCTGGTGCTCGCATTCGTCCTGACGGCGGCCATCGGCGCGGTGCTGGAGCGCACCCTCTATGTTCATGTCTATGCCAAGAGCCATCTCGACCAGGTGCTGTTCACCATCGGCCTCGTCTTCATGTCGGTCGCGGCGGTGGATTATTTCATGGGGTCCTCGCAGCAGTTCGTGCAGATTCCGGCCGCGCTGCAGGGGCAATTCGATGTGTTCGGCGTCGGTGTCGGGCGCTACCGGGTGCTCATCATCGCGGTGTGCGGGCTGTTGACCGTCGCGCTGCAGTTTTGCCTCACGGGAACGCGGTTCGGCTGCCGGTTGCGCGCCGCCGTCGACGACCAGCGGGTGGCGCGCGGGCTCGGCATCAATGTCGGCTCGGTGTTCAGCATCACGTTTGCGGTCGGCTCGGGGCTCGCGGGGCTCGGCGGGGCGCTCGGGGCTGAAATCCTCGGCCTCGATCCGACCTTCCCGCTCAAATACATGATCTACTTCCTGATCGTCGTCACCGTGGGCGGCACCTCCAGCATCACTGGGCCGTTTCTCGCCTCGATCCTGCTCGGCCTCGCCGACGTCGCCGGCAAATATTACTTTCCCTCGCTCGGCGCCTTCGTGATCTACACGATCATGATCGTGGTGCTGATCTGGCGGCCGCAGGGCCTGTTCGCGCGCGGCACCGCGCGGTAGGAACGCCGATGAGCCAGGAGATCGAGGCTGAGACGGCCCGCTACCTGCGCGCGCGGGCGCGCTTCGGTCCGCTGGAGATCGCGTTCTGGCTGGTCGCCTTCTCCACCATCTGGCTGCTGCCGACCCGTCATCTGATCCTGACCGAAACCGTGATCTGGGGCCTGTTCGCGCTTTCGCTCGATCTCATCCTCGGCTATGCCGGCATCATTTCGCTCGGGCATGCGGCGTTTTTCGGCGTCGGTGCCTATGCCGCGGGCCTGCTCGCCAAGCATGAGATCATCAACGAACCCTCGCTCGCGCTGCTGGCGTCCGCGCTGGTCGCGGCGGCGCTCGGCTTTGCCACCAGCTTTTTGGTGCTGCGCGGCTCCGACCTCACCCGCCTGATGGTGACGCTCGGCGTTTCGCTGGTGTGCCTCGAACTCGCCAACCGATACGGCGGGGTCACCGGAGGCGCGGACGGGCTGCAGGGCGTCACCATCGCGCCGGTCTTCGGTCTCTACCGGTTCGATATGTTCGGCCATACTGCCTATGTCTATTGCCTGGTCGTGCTGTTCATCCTGTTCATGCTGGCGCGGCGCATCGTTAATTCGCCATTCGGCCTGTCGCTCAAGGCGATCAAGGGCAATCCGCTGCGCAGCGCGGCGGTCGGGATCGCCGTGAATTGGCGGCTGGTCGCGGTCTGTACGCTGTCGGCCGCATATGCCGGCGTCGCCGGCGGGCTGCTGGCGCAGACTCAGGCCTTCGCCTCGCTGTCGATGCTCTCGCTCGAACGCTCGGCCGACGCGCTCCTGATCCTGATCATCGGCGGCACCGGCTATCTCTATGGCGGCATTCTCGGCGCGCTGATCTACCGGCTGCTGCAGGATTACCTGTCCGACCTCACCGCCCGCTACTGGCAGTTCTGGATCGGGCTGCTGCTGGTTGCGATCGTGGTCATCGGCCGCGACCGCATCGGCAATTGGATTTCGCCGGTGGTGAGGTTCGCTTCGCGGTCCGTCCGGAGCCCGGCGCCGAGGCGGGTTGCCGGCCCGGAACAAGGCGGCTGACCATGGCGGCGGTCCTGGAAACGCGAAGCCTCGACAAGCGGTTCGGCGGCATCATCGCCGCCAATGCGATCTCGCTGGCGATCGAAAAAGGCGCCCGCCGCGCCCTGATCGGGCCGAACGGCGCCGGCAAGACCACCTTGGTCAACCTGCTCACCGGCGTGCTGCGGCCATCGGGCGGCGAAATCCTGCTCGACGGCGCGCCCATCACCCGGCTCGCACCCCACCAGCGGGTCCGGCGCGGCATCGCCCGCACCTTCCAGATCAACCAGCTGTTCGCCGACCTCACCCCGATCGAAACGCTGGGCCTCGCGATTTCCGAGCGTCACGGATCCGGCCGCGACTGGTGGCGCGTCGTCGGCACCCGCCGCGGGGTGACCCGGGAGATCGGCGAGTTGCTGGAACGCTTCGGCCTCGCCGAAGTGATGACCGAGCGCACCGCGACGCTGCCCTATGGCAAGCAGCGCCTGCTCGAAATCGCGCTCGCCTTCGCCTGCCGGCCGCGCGTTCTCCTGCTGGACGAGCCGGCGGCAGGCGTGCCGGAGGCCGAGCGCCACGAAATTCTCGCCGTCGTCGCCGCGCTGCCGGCCGACGTGACGGTGCTGCTGATCGAGCACGACATGGACATCGTGTTCGGCTTCGCCGACCGCATCTCCGTCCTCGTCAATGGCGAGCTGTTCGTAGAGGGGGCGCCCGACGAGGTGGCGCGCGACCCGCGGGTGAGGGCGGTCTATCTCGGCGAGGCGTTCGATGGCTGATCTGCTGGGCATCGAGCGATTGCGGGCCGGCTACGGCGAGGCGGTTGTGCTCTCCGAGGTTTCGCTCTCGCTGGCCGAAGGCCAGTCGCTGGCGCTGCTCGGCCGCAACGGCATGGGCAAGACGACGCTCATCAACTCCATTGTCGGCGTCACCCGCTACCGCAGCGGCACCATCGCGCTGGCGGGGCGCGACATCAGCCGGCTGCCGCCGGACCAACGCGCGGCCGCGGGCGTCGGCTGGGTTCCCCAGGAACGCAACATCTTCAAGTCGCTCACCGTGCACGAGAACCTCACCGCGGTCGCGCGGCCCGGCCGGTGGTCGCCGGACCGGGTCTACGCCATGTTTCCCCGTCTCGCCGAGCGCAAGGCCAATCTCGGCAATCAGCTCTCCGGCGGCGAGCAGCAGATGCTGGCGATCGGCCGCGCCCTCGTGCTCAATCCGAAGATCATGCTGCTCGACGAGCCCCTGGAGGGACTGGCGCCGATCATCGTCGAGGAACTGCTGGCCGCGCTCACCCGCCTGATCCGCGACGAGGGCATCTCGGCGATCCTGGTGGAGCAGAACCCGCAAAAGATTCTCGGCGTCACCGATCACGCCGTCATCCTCGAACGCGGCGCCGTCATCTACCGTTCCACCAGCGCCGCCCTCAAGGCCGACCGCGGCGTGCTCGAAACTCATCTCGGCGTCGCCGACCACACCCCGCGGCGCGGAGCGCAGGTGTGGTAGTCCGCTTCAAGAATACGCAGCAAATTTGCACCCGAATTCCTGCACTCGAATTTCTTGAACTGTCCCACAGGGGAGGATATATGCGTTGGCAGGGGAAGCGGTGTGAAGGTTTTTAAGACGAAGGAGTTCGTTCGTTTTGCGCGCCGCGAAAAAGTCGCCGACGCGCGGCTGTGTGAGGCGGTCAACCGTGCCGTGCGAGGGTTAATCGACGCGGATCTTGGCGGCGGGCTGATCAAACAGCGCATCGCCCGTCCGGGGCAGGGCCGGAGCGGCGGCTATCGGGCTTTGATGGCGTTCCGTTCCGGGTACCGCGCCGTCTTCGTCTACGGTTTTGCAAAGAGTGAACGCGGCAACATTGGCCGGGATGAACTGGGATTCTGGCGGCGAGTCTCAACGGCGTTTCTTCGGATGGATGAGGTCAGACTCGTGCTCATGATCGACCGACTCGAATTGAAGGAGGTGAGCTGTGACGAAGAAAGCGATGTACCGTAACCGCCGCCTCGAAACGCTGCACAAGACCGCAGAGGCGCTACACAAGGTGGATGCCCTGGATAAGGCGACGTTGCGTGACATCGAGGCCTTCTGCCTGACCAAGGTCGAAACGCTCTCGGGCGAGGATATTCAGGCATTGCGCGAGCGCGAGGGAATTAGCCAGGCAGTTTTGGCTCGCCACCTCAACGTCGGCACGAAGCTCGTCAGTGATTGGGAACGCGGGGCTAAACGTCCAAGTGGGCCGTCCCTCAAGCTCCTCGTTCTTGTTCGCGCCAAGGGGCTGGATGCGATTGCCTGAGCCTGCCAGCGGATACTCCAGTCCGACTTGCGCCCATGTGCCAGCAAAAGAAATGCCAGGGAGACGCCGATGACCGCACGTACCAAGCCGCCGTTCCGCGCCGATCATGTGGGGTCGCTGCTGCGCACGGCCCCGCTCAAGGACGCCCGCGAGGAGGCCGCCCGCAGCGCGATCACGGCCGCAGCCCTGAAGGCGGCGGAGGACGAGGAGATACCGAAGATCATCCGCATGCAGGAAGAGATCGGCCTGAAGCTCGCCACGGACGGCGAATTTCGCCGGGCGTGGTGGCATTTTGATTTCTTCGGCATGCTCGACGGCGTCGAAATCTACGAGCTCGATCACGGCATCCAGTTTCAGGGCGTGCAGACCAAGGCCCAGAGCGTGCGCGTCACCGGCAAGATCGGTTTCCCCGTCCACCCGATGCTGGAGCATTTCAAGTTCCTCAAGGCCCACACCCGGGTGATGCCGAAGATGACAATTCCGAGCCCGAACGTCCTGCATTTCCGCATCGAGCCCGGCGCCATCGCCAAAGCGGCCTATCGTGATCGGGACGCTATCTTCGATGACCTCGGCGCGGCCTATCGCAAGGCCATTCGTGCCTTCTACGACGCCGGCTGCCGCTATCTGCAATTCGACGACACCGCCTGGGCCTATCTGTGTTCCGACGTCGAGATGAAAAAGGCCCGCGACCGCGGGCTCGATGTCGGTCACCTCAAAGAATCCTACGCGGCCGTCATCAACAGGGCGCTGGAGGGCAAGCCCGCCGACATGACCATCACCACCCATGTCTGCCGCGGCAATTTCCGCTCGACCTGGATCGCGTCGGGCGGCTATGAGCCGGTGGCGCAGAGCCTGCTCGCGGGCTGCAACTATGACGGCTACTTCCTCGAATACGACACCGAACGTGCCGGCGGCTTCGAGCCGCTGCGGTTCCTGCCCAAAGGCGACAAGATCGTGGTGCTCGGCCTCATCAGTTCCAAGATCGGCGCGCTCGAAAACAAGGACGACATCAAGCGCCGCATCGACGAAGCGGCGAAATTCGCCCCGCTCGAACAGCTCGCGGTGTCGCCGCAATGCGGCTTCGCCTCGACCGAGGAGGGCAATGTGCTCGCCGAGAATGAGCAGTGGGCGAAGCTGCGCATGGCCGTGGAGATCGCCGGGGAGGTGTGGGGATGACGCCGTCGATGGAAAGACGCGTGCCGCCGTTTCGCGCCGATCATGTCGGCAGCCTGTTGCGCACCGACGCACTGAAGGCGGCGCGCGGGCGGCACGAGCGCGGCGAGATCGGCGCGGGCGACTTGCGCGCCATCGAGGACGAGGAGATCGTCGGGCTGATCCGCCGGCAGGCAGCCGTCGGCCTGCGCTCGATCACCGACGGCGAATTCCGCCGCGCCTCCTGGCAGACCGATTTCCTGGTCGGGCTCGACGGCGTCGAATCCTATTTCGGCGAGCGCAAGTTCAAGTTCCAGGGACCGCAGCCGCGGCCGATCCTGCTGCGTCTCAAGGGCAGGCTGGGTGAGTTTTCCGGCCACCCCATGATCGAGCATTTCCGATTCGTCGCCGCCCACACCAAGGCCGGCGCCAAAGCTGTGCCGAAGATGACGATCCCGTCGCCCTCGACGCTGCATTTCCGCTACGGGCGCGAGGCGGTGCCGGCGGCGCTCTATCCCGATATGGAAGGCTTTTATCGCGATCTCGGTGCCACCTATCGCCAGGTCGTTCGCGGCTTCGCCGAAGCCGGCTGCCGCTATCTCCAGCTCGACGAGGTCAACCTCGCCTATCTCTGCGATCCCGCGTTGCGCGACCAGGTGCGGGCGCGCGGCGACGACCCCGCCACCCTGCCCCAGGTCTATGCCGGGATGATCAATGCGGCGATCTCTGACATTCCCGCCGACATGGCCATCACCATGCATCTGTGCCGCGGCAATTTCCGCTCGACCTTCGTCGCCTCGGGCGGCTATGAGCCGATCGCGGAGCTGTTGTTCAACACCATCGGTGTGCACGGCTATTTCATGGAATACGACAGCGCCCGCGCCGGTGGCTTCGAGCCGCTGCGCTTCGTGCCCAAGGGCAAGACGGTGGTGCTCGGGCTCGTCACCTCCAAGACCGGCGTGCTCGAGAGCAAGGACCATCTCCGGCGGCGCATCGACGAGGCGACGAAGTTCATCGGCCTCGATCAGCTCTGCCTGTCCCCGCAATGCGGCTTCGCCTCCACGGAGGACGGCAACACGCTGGCCGAGGGCGAGCAATGGGCAAAGCTCGCCATGATCGTCGAACTGGCCGATGAAATCTGGGGCTGATATCCCTCCCCGTCTTCGGGGGGTGGCCGAGCGAAGCGAGGTCGGGTGGGGACCGCGGGCACGTCGATGGAAGCAAGAAACGAACCCCACCCTGCCCTCCCCGAAGACGGGCAGGGAAAACCCGCCGAAAATCACGGGCGATCGCCAACGTCGATTCGTCCGCTTTCCGGCCTCCTCGTCGTGTCGCTGGAGCAGGCGGTGGCGGCGCCGATGTGCACCACGCGGCTCGCCGACGCGGGCGCCCGCGTCATCAAGATCGAACGGCCGGAAGGCGGCGACTTCGCGCGGGACTACGACCACCTCGTCCACGGGGAAAGCGCCTATTTCGTCTGGCTCAACCGCGGCAAGGAATCGGTCGTGCTCGATCTGGTGCGGGATGCGGATAAGGCCCTGTTCGAGGCGATGCTGTCGAAGGCCGACGTGCTGGTGCAGAATCTCAAGCCCGGCGCGGTGGCGCGGCTCGGTTTCGGCCTCGACCGCCTGCGCCGCGACTATCCCCGGATCATTACGTGCTCGGTGTCCGGCTTCGGCGAGACCGGCCCCTATGCGCAGCGCAAGGCCTATGACCTCCTGATCCAGGCGGAATCCGGCCTCGCTTCCGTTACCGGCGGTCCGGATGCGCCGGCCCGGGTCGGCGTCTCCGTGGTCGACATCGCCGTCGGCATGAACGCGTATGAGGCGATCCTCGAAGCGCTGCTGGCGCGTAAGCGCTCCGGCGAGGGCGCCGACATCTCGATCTCCATGTTCGATGCCGTGGCCGACTGGATGACCGTGCCGCTGCTCCAGCACGAGGGCGGCCGCACGCCCAAGCGCATCGGCCTCGCCCATCCGACCATCGCGCCCTATGGCGTGTTCAAGAGCCGCGACGGCGTCGACATCCTGATCTCGATCCAGAACGATCGCGAATGGCGGGTGCTGGCCAAGGAGGTCCTTGGGGACGCGGCGCTCGCCGCCGATCCCGACTTCGCCACCAATGTCGAGCGGGTCAAGCGCCGGGCCCGGACCGACGGGTGGGTGGCGGCGGTGTTCGGCGCCAATGACGCCGCGGCGCTGACCGGAAAGCTCGCCGCGGCGGAGATCGCTTTCGCCCGGGTGAGCGACATGGCCGCGCTCGCAGCGCATCCTCAGCTGCACCGAATCACGGTGGCGACGCCGTCCGGTCCGGTGTCCTATCCGGCGCCGCCGCATCGGCGCCCGGGCGGATACGGCGCCGTCCCGGCGCTGGGCGAGCACACCGACCGGGTGCGCGAGGAGTTTGCGGCGGTCGCCGCAGCCAAGGCGGGCGAGAACGGATAGGCTCGGCCAGCCGCATTGCGCCGCGCCGGCGCTCCGAGATCGCAAACAGAGGAAATCTCCCATGGACAAGGCCAGGTTCGACAAGGGACTCGAGGTCCGCACCGCGGTGCTCGGAAAGGATTATGTCGAGGCGTCGATGAAGAACGCCGACGATTTCAATCGGCCGTTCCAGGAGCTCGTCACCGAATATTGCTGGGGCGCCGCCTGGGGCAGCGACGGCCTGCCGCGCAAGACCCGCAGCATGCTCAACATCGCCATGATCGCCATCCTCAACCGGCCCCATGAACTCAAGCTGCACATCAAGGGTGCGCTCAACAACGGCGTCACCAAGGACGAGATCCGCGAAGTGATGATCCAGGTCGCGATCTATGCCGGCATCCCCTGCGGCGTCGATGCCTTCCGCATCGCCCGCGAGGCGTTCAAGGAGGTCGAGGCGGCGCAGGGGTGAGCACGCGCCTCCGCCGAAGATCTGTAGCCCGGGTAGAGCAAAGCGAAACCCGGGGCAGGCCTAGCGACGGGATGGGCTGCTTCTATTGAGCTGCGCTCGATGCGGGAGCTGGCTTGCGGTCGGGATTCCGATTCAAACAAGCTCCATGCGCAACTGGCGTCCGACGGCCTGTGCGGCCCGGGTGAGCGTGCCGAGCGTCACAGATTCGTTAGCTGGGTCGAGAAGTCGGTCAAGCTGTGCGCGGCTGGTCTTCATACGTTTAGCCAGCTCCGACTTGGTGAGGCCCTGGTCTTCCATGAGGGCGTTGAGCTGACGGGCGATCACGCGCTTGATGGCGCGCGCCGTCACCTCTTCGTAAATGCCTTCCTGTTTCAGAAAGTCGTCAAAGGACGATCCGATGCGGCCTTTCTTTTTCATGTGACCTCATTTCTTCGCTTTATCGCCAATTCGAGATCGGAATGCGGTGTCTTCTGTGTTTTCTTGATGAATGCATGCAGAAGCAGCATTCGACCGTCGTGGATAGAGAACAGCACGCGGGCGATGCGACCTTGCGCTATATTGCTGCGAACTTCCCAAAGCCCTTTGCCGAGCGCGCGGCACAACGGCATTCCGATGGGCCAGGAGAACTCTACATCTTTGATGTCTTCGCCGATGATCTTCCGGTCCTCGGCAGCCAAGGCCTTGAGCCACTCGCGGACCGGCTCGCGACCGGACGGCAACTGATAAAAGGCAGCAGGAAGTCGTTTCACGATTTCTCTATGTATCAAAATTGGTACGACTGGCAAGTGGAAAGTCTTTCAAAAAATCAATTGCTCGAGCGCAGGCCCCGCCTGTTTGACGTTGCCCATTTGCCCGCCGCGGCGGCGCTCCCGTCGGAATCCTTACCCTAAGCCAGCCCCTGCGCGCGGAATGCCGCCTCGTGATGTTCGGCGGCATCGCGGTCGAAGCAGCAGAACACGACGCGCTGCAATCCCGGTGCACTCGAAAGCGCCGCGGTCACGGCCGTGACCGCGATCCCGGCGGCGCGATCGGCCGGGAAACGGTAGATCCCGGTCGAGATCGCCGGAAAGGCGATCGACGCCAGCCGGTGATCGGCGGCGAGCGCGAGCGAGGTGCGGTAGCACGAAGCGAGGAGGTCGTCCTCGCCGCGGCCGCCGCCTTGCCACACCGGTCCGACGGTATGGATTATGTGGCGCGCGGGCAGGCGATGGCCGCGCGTGATCTTGGCGGCACCGGTCTTGCAGCCGTGGAGCATGCGGCATTCCGCGACGAGGTCGGGACCGGCGGCACGGTGGATCGCGCCGTCGACGCCGCCGCCGCCGAGCAGCGAGCTGTTGGCGGCATTGACGATGGCGTCGAGGTCGAGAACGGTGATGTCGGCGACGACGATCTCCAGCCGAGCGGCGCCGCTCGTTGCTGTCGCGACAGGGATCATCGCCTTGGCCGCCACGTCACGCCCACTCCGCCCGGGCCTCCGCGCGCAGGTCGAACGTGCTGCGCCGGCCGATGTCGTCGAAGTGCTCGTCGAGAAAGCGCCGAGCGGCGCGCCGGCCGCCGGCATGGAGCATGCGGAAGAACTCGTAGTCGGTCGAGAGCTTGGTGTCGGCGGAGTAGGCCTTATGATTTTCGCCGAGCGCGATGCGATGGGCATTGATGCGGCGATACTGGCCCGGTCCGGTGCCGCGCTGGAGCTGGCCGCGATCAATCAGGCGGGCGACGAACTCCACCGCGCGGAATTCGGCGGCGAGCGAGGAGCTGAAGCTGATCTCGTTGACGCGATTGACGATGTCGCGCGACGAAGTCGGCACCTCCTTGCGCTCCAGCGGGTTGATCTGCACGACCAGCACGTCCTCGGTCCGGGTGGCGTGGAACAGCGGAAAGATCGGGGGGTTGGAGAGATATCCGCCATCCCAATAGGGCACGCCGTCGATAACCACCGCCTTGAACAGCAGCGGCAGGCAGGCCGAGGCCATCACCGCGTCGGCGGTGATTTTTTCGCGCGGAAACACCCGCAGCCGTCCGGTGGTGACGTTGGTCGCAGAGACGAACAGTTGCAACGGCGAATAGGCGCGCACCGCCTCGAAGTCGACGAACCGCTCGATGAGGCCTTTGAGCGGATTCAGGTTGAGTGGGTTGAGATCATAGGGCGAGAAGTAGTGCGACATCGCTTCGAGCCACGCCGCCACCGGCGAGCCTTCCACCGGCATGAAGGTGAACAGGCGCTCGACCAGCTTGCGCTGGATCTCCGGCAGGTCGCCGTCGATGCTCGCGGCCCGCCAGAAATCCGCCAGCCGCGTGCGCGCCTCTTGCGGCCCACCGCGGGCGAGGCCGTCGGCGACCATCACCGCATTCATCGCGCCCGCCGAGGCGCCCGAAATGCCCTCGATCGTCAGCCGCCCGTCCTCGAGCAGATGATCGAGGACGCCCCAGGTGAAGGCGCCGTGGGCGCCGCCGCCCTGCAGGGCGAGGTTGATGCCCTTTTTTCCGCCCGGCGCCACTGCATGGTTTTCAGCGTCCGTCATCGTGCCGTCCGGATGCTGTTGCTGGTGCGGGTCGGCACCTCCGAACGTCGCAGCATTTTTTCCATTTTGCATGACCTTGTCCTGATGCATCCGGTTGGATGATCAACTTGCCGTCTGCAATGTTGCGTCGCAACATTCATCTCGGCGGGATTGGTCAAATGATGGCGGCGCAGTTTCGACAGCCCGGGCATTTGGTGTAAAACCCGCGTCGGGTCGTATCTTCGTGCGGGAAAAAAGAAGCCGAGCATGCTCCAACTCCCACCGGCGCCCGATCACGATCTTGCGCCCGGCTGCAAGGGGTGACGGGGCAGTGCATTCCTCTCCGGCCCGCCCCCTCGACGCCGTCGCCACGGCGCTTATGATCGTCCTGTGCCTGAGCTGGGGCCTCAACCAAGTCGCGGTCAAGCTCGCGCTTCCCGATATTCCGGCACTGACTCAGGGCGCGTTGCGCTCGCTGTGCGCCCTGCCGGTGGTGCTTCTGGTGGCGCGGCTGCGCGGCGTCCCGCTCACCATGCATGACGGTTCGCTGGCGGCGGGCCTCACCGCCGGCGCGCTGTTCGGCGTCGAATTCGTCTTCATCTTTCGCGGCCTCGTCTGGACCACGGCGAGTCGCGCCGTGGTCTTCATCTACACCGCGCCGTTCTTCATCGCGCTCGGCGCCCGGTTCCTTCTCCATGAGCGGCTCTCGCCGCTGCAATGGGGCGGGCTGGCGCTGTCATTCCTCGGCATCCTCGTCGCCATGGGGCTGCCCGATTCGACCGTCGATGCCCGCACGCTGGCGGGCGATGGGCTCATGATCGCCGGCGGCGTGTTCTGGGCCGCGACCACGCTCGTCATCAAGGGCAGCGCGCTGGCGCGGGTCGCGACCGAAAAGACGACGCTCTACCAGCTCGTAATGTCCGCGTTGATTCTCGCGGTCGGCGCCGTGCTGTTCGGCGAGCGCATGGAGCGGGTGCCCGGCCCGGTCGCGCTCGGGTGGTTTGCCTACCAGGCCGTCTGGGTGCTCGGCATCACTTTCACCGTGTGGTTTGCCCTGGTGGTGAAATATTCCGCGAGCCGGCTGTCGGCGATGAGCTTCCTCACCCCGCTGTTCGGCGTCGCAGCCGGCCATTTCATCATGGGCGATCCGCTCACCCCGACCTTCGCGGCGGCGGTGATCTTCGTCGTCGCCGGTCTGGTGCTGGTGAACCGGCCGCGATAAGGTTCCGTGCGCCCGGGAAGCCGGATCGCCAACGAATTCTGCGGCAATATAGAGCGCGAGGACATGCCATGCGGATGCGGTCATTGAGTCCCCTTGGAATTCTCGGTCTGGTGCTGGCCGCCATGCCGGTTGCCGACGCCGCGACCATCACCGGCACGGTGACCGGGCCGGACGGCGCGCCGTTCCGCGGCGCCTTCGTCCAGGCCCGCCATGCCGGCCTGAAAATGACGGTCAGCGTCCTGTCGGACAATCAGGGCCGCTATGTCGTCGAGAACCTGCCGGCCGGCGATTACCGCGTGCTGGTGCGCTCGATCGGCTACAAGGCCGACGTCAAGGCCGGCGTGAAGCTCGATGCCGACCAGAATGCCGCCTACGACTTCGCGTTGCAGACGGCGCCGATCCGCTGGAACGATCTTTCGATCAACCAGGGTCAGGTGCTGCTGCCGGAGGCGCGCGGCAAGAAGACCCTGTTCGACAATTGCATGAGCTGCCACGGCTTCCAATCGAGGATGGCGGCGACCGTGCGCGACGAGGAGGGCTGGCGCGACCGCGTGAGCTTCATGCGGGAGGCGATGCGCTCCTCGCTCGCCGACCGCCAGGGTTTCAGCGACGAGCAGGCCGAAGACGTGATCTCCTACCTCACGACCATGTTCGGCGAGAATTCGCCACTGCCGAAATCGCCGGCCGACCTGCCCGCCTACAAGGACACGCTGATCACCTTCAGCGACGAGGCGCTCAAGGTCGTCTATGTGGATTTCGAGATGCCGGGGCCGAACCGGTTTCCGTGGACCGCCAATCCCGACAAGGACGGTTATTTCTGGGTTCCGGAATACGGCCAGGCCAACAAGGTGGCGCGGCTCAATCCTTCGACCGGCGAGATCAAGGAATTCCCGGCACCGAACCTCGGCCCGGCCCTGATCCATTCGGCGGTGCCGGCGCCGGACGGCTCGGTCTGGATCACCGAGGCGGGCTCCAAGAAGCTCGGACACTGGGATCCTGTGACCCAGAAGATCACCGAATTCCAGGATGATTGGCGCAAGCACACGATCCGCATCCATCCCGACGGCTCGATCTGGTCGACCGGCGGGTTGACCCGGTTCGATCCCAAGACCGGGACCTATACCCATATCAAGGAAGTGCCGACGTCATATGGCATCGCCTTGGACCAGAAAGGCACGGTCTGGTTCACCGAGATGACCAAGACCGGGGCCATCGGCAAGGTCGACCCGGTCACCATGAAGGTGACCAAGTACATCCCGCCGACCCGCGAGCGGCCGCGGCGCATCCAGGTTGATTCGGACGGCATGGTCTGGTTCGCCGAATACAGCGACGGCAGGATCGGGCGCTTCGATCCGGACAAGGAGACCTTCAAGGAATTCCCGCTGCCGCACTCGAAGTCGGCGCCCTATGCGCTCGGCATCGCGCCCGACCATACGCTGTGGTACTCGGCGGAACACCTCGACGTCCTCGGCCGGCTCGACCCGAATACCGGCAAGGTGACGGAATTCCCGATGCCCTATGTCGACAACGGCATGCGCGACTTCTTCCTCGATAAGGACGGCCGCTTCTGGTACGGCTCGCCGCCCAACAACCGGATCGGCTATTTCTACCTCTCGACGAAGCAGCGCAACGCCGACGCCCGCTGAGGGCGTCGCTCGTCGCACCCGACGTCCGAGGGTATCGGACACGGGAACGCCGTCGTGCTTTCATTATCGAGATGCTGCCGCCCATCAAGGCGGGCATCTTTCAGTGCGGCCACCTTCGGCCGCCGCTATCATCGCCGACACGTACGGCAACTTTCGCGACATCTCCCGAAGGGCGGTGCGCCGCGCGTGGCGGTGGCGCATCGGAGCGCGCGCTTGTGTTCATGCCGGTTCGGGGATCAAATCCCGTCGGCGGCGGGCAACGGCCCGCCGGAGGAGCCTGATCCCCACATCTTGTTGCCGGATGCAGGGACCAATCGGCCCACGGATTTGCTGAAGCCGTGAGGCGACTTGCCGCGGCAGATGGGAACCATCTGTTCGGGTCGCCACCAGGGGAAGCGACCACATGGATCCGCAGCAGGAAGCGGTACTCGAGAAGATTGCCTGGCGGATCGTCCCGCTCCTCACCCTCGCTTATGTCGTCAACTATCTCGACCGCACCAATATCGGCTTCGCTGCGTTGACGATGAACCAGGATCTCGGCTTCACAGCGACGCAGTTCGGGGTCGGCGCCGGCATCCTGTTCGTCGGCTATACCGTTTTCGAGATCCCCAGCAATCTCGCACTCTACCGGTTCGGCGCGCGGCGCTGGATCGCGCGGATCATGATCACCTGGGGGATCGTGTCGGCGCTGACGGCCCTGGTGGTCGGAGTCAAATCCTACTACCTCGCGCGGTTCGCGCTGGGGGTCGCCGAAGCCGGGTTCTTTCCCGGCGTCGCCTATTATTTCGCGGCGTGGTTTCCTACTCAGTACCGCACCCGCATGCTCGCCTGGTTCCTGGTCGCGATCCCGCTGTCCTCGGTGATCGGCGGGCCGATCTCCGGGATGCTGTTGGAACTCGACGGAGCGTTCGGGCTCAGGGGCTGGCAGTGGTTGTTCATCGCGGAAGGCCTGCCGGCGATCATTCTCGGCGTCGCGGTACTGCGAATGCTGGCCGACCGGCCCGAGACCGCGACCTGGCTGTCGCCCAAGGAACGCGAGATCCTGCAGGCCATGCTGGACGCGGAACGTCGCGAACGGCCCAAATCCAGCCTCGCCACCGCGCTCTCCGACGTCCGCGTCATCATCCTGGCGGTGGTGCAGTTCGGCTTCACGCTGGGCTCCTACGGGGTCGGCATCTTCCTGCCGCAGATCATCAAGACCGGCGGCCAGTCCAATATCGTGGTGAGCTTCCTCGCCGCGATCCCCTACATCTTCGCCTCGGTGGGAATGATCTGGTGGGCCTGGCATGTCGACCGCACCGGCAAGAAGATCGGCAATCTCACCATCGCCTGCGGGGTCGCCGCCCTCGGCTTGGCTGCGTCGGTGCTGTCGGGAAATCTCGTCGTCGCGCTCGCGGCGCTCACCGTGGCGCTGGTGGGTATCACCTCGGCGCGCGCCATCTTTTGGCCGATCCCGACCCGGTTCCTGAGCGGCGTCGGCGCCGCCGCCGGCCTCGCCTTCATCAATTCGATCGGCACCGCGGGCGGCTTCGCCGGACCCTATCTGATGGGGTTCCTGAAGGACTTCACCGGCTCCTTCACTGCCGGCCTGCTCGCCATGGCCGGCATTCTGTTGTTGACGACCTTGCTCGCGGCATGCCTGAAACTGGTGATCAAGGTCGAATGAACCGGTGCCGTCCATGTCAGATCAGAATTCCGAGGAGGCCGCCGCGAGGCGTCTCGCCGCTGCCGGCCTCGATTTCCAGACCCTGCATGAGATCGTCGCCAAGGCGCGCCAGAACCTCAACCAGAACGACTGGGACTACATCATCGGCGCCGCCGAGACCGAGACCACCTTGCGTCGCAACCGCCTCGCCCTCGACCAGATCGCATTTCGCCCGCGGGTGCTGCGGGACGTGAGCCGGATCGACGCCACGGTGCTCGAGTTCGGGCGGCGGCTGCGGCTGCCGCTGGTATTCGCGCCGGTGGGGGCGCTCGAAAGCTTCAGCGAGATGGCGGCGACCGCTGTCGTGCGTGCGGCGCGGCAGTTCGGCGTCGCGCACATGCTCAGCTCGGTGTGTGCGCCCGGCCTCGAAAAGGTCGCCGCGGCGGCACCCGACGCCGTCCGGATGTTCCAGCTCTACGTGCGTGGCGACGAGGCGTGGGTCGACGACCACGTCGCCCGCGCGATCGCCGGCGGCTATGTCGGCTTCTGCCTCACCGTCGACACCGCAATCTACAGCCGGCGCGAGCGCGACCTCGCCAAGCGCCATGTCGTGCTCGGGCGCAGGCGGGCGAGCGGCCGCGAATTCCAGGCAGCGCTGGATTGGCGCACCGTCGAGCGCATCCGGGGAAAGTTCGACATCGCGCTGATGCTCAAGGGCATCGCCACCGCCGAGGATGCGCGGCTAGCCGTCGATCACGGCGTCTCCTGGATCTACGTGTCCAATCACGGCGGCCGGCAACTGGACCACGGCCGCGGCGCCATGGACGTGCTGCCGGAGATCGTGGACGCGGTCGCCGGCAAGGCGAAGCTCATCATCGACGGCGGTTTCGCGCGCGGCACCGACATCGTCAAGGCGATGGCGGCGGGCGCCGACCTCGTCGGGCTCGGGCGCATGCAATGCTATGCGCTCGCGGCTGGCGGCGAGGCCGCGCTGGTGCGCATGCTCGAACTCATGGAGGACGAGGTGCAGCGCTGCCTCGGCCTGCTCGGGGTCGTGACGTTCGCCGACCTCAACCGCTCGCACCTGCATGCGGCCGCTGCGACCGCGCCGCCCCATGTGTTCAGCGCATTTCCGCTGCTCGAGATCGACGACTACAGGTATTAGGCGGGGGCCGGTGCGGATACGCTGTTCCATGGTGCGAGCCGGTGCTGGCGCACCGTCATTCGAGAGGAAGGACCGAAATGTCGCGGCAGCTTGCGCTTTCTTGCGTGACGGCAATGGCAATGGTTATGGCCTCAGGTCCCGGCCTTGCCCAGTCGCCGTCGCCGAACGGCGTCGAGACACTCGATCCTCCCGGTGCCATCAAGGCGGAGGGAACCTGGAGTCTCGGCGCGAGAGCCGGCGACTTCGTCTTTATCGCCGGTATGCAAGGCATCGATCCGGCGACCAACACCTTGGTGCAGGACCCCCAGGCCCGGATTCGTCAGGCATTCCTCAATATCAGGTTGATTGCCCAATCGGAGGGCGCCAGCCTGCAGGACTGCGTGCGGATCACCGTTTACGTCAGCGACCTGCACCGGTTCGCGCCCATGGTGGACAAGGTGCAGGCAGAGCTGTGGGGCAAGCCGCCATATCCACCCCGCACGATGGTCGAGGTCCGGCGCCTGTTCGACGATGATATCGTGGAGATCGACAGCGTCTTTTACGCTCCGATGAAAAAGTGAGTCGGCGGCCGGCTGGATCGCCATCCTCGATGCAACCGATTGCGGTGCAGGGCGGATCGGATTCCCCGAACCGCCCTGCGTGGCGACGCCTTATTGCGTCGGCTTCTTCACGAACCTCTCGAGGTTCTGGGCATTGGTGTAGCCGGCATAGACGTTGCCGTCGTCATCGACGCCGACGCCTTCGAGCGCGCCGAGGTACTTGGTCTCCTCGATGAATCCCGTGACCTTGCCATCCTTGACGTTGCCGATCCGGATGCCCTGCTTGAAGCCCGGGTTGGTCTTGTCGCTGGACTGGGAGTCGGCGACGTAGATCATGTCGTTCTTGTCGATCGAGACGCCGCTGGGCCGGCCGAACTGCTTCCACTCGGCGATGAAATTGCCGTCCTGGTCGAAGATCTGCAGGCGGTTATTGGAGCGGTCGGCGACGAACAGGCGACCGGCGGAATCGAGCGCGAGTCCGTGCGGCGTGTCGAATTCGCCCGGGCCCTTGCCTTCCTTGCCCCACGCCTTGATGAACTTGCCGTCCTTGGAGAACTTGACGATGCGGGCGTTGGTCTTGTCGCCGTGTCCGTCGGCGACGAAGATGTCGCCGTTCGGCGCCACGGCCACGTCGGACGGCGCATTGAAATGCGTCTCGTCGTTGCCGGCCACACCCGGAGTGCCGAGCGTCATCAGCACCTTGCCCTCGGGGGAGAGTTTCAGCACGGTATGGCCGGACTTCTTGTTCTTGTCGGCACGGCCGTCGGTGATCCAGATGTTGTCGTCCCGGTCGACGAACAGGCCGTGGGGCGCGTTGGTCATTCCGGTGCCGATGCTCGCCACCACATGGCCGGACGCGTCGTATTTGTTGAGCGGCGCGATCTTGGAGCCTTCGCAGGCGTTGGCGCCGCAGCGGTCGTAAATCCACATGCTCTTGCCGTCGCGAGCGACGTTGAGCCCGATGGTGGAGCCGAAGCCGCGCCCCATGGGCTGCTTGGCCCAGCCTGAATCCAGGCGATAGGGATTGGGGGCGGAATTCGGATCCGGGTTGGTCTGGGCATAGCTCGGCGCCGCCATGGCGACCGTAGCGACCACGGCGATCCCGCACAGCAATTTCAGGCGATCTGCATTACGCATGGAAGTCCTCCCTGTTAGAGACTTGAAGTTCGATGTCCCCGTGCAACCCGGCTTACGGGCCTGCCACTTATAGCATGCAGGACGGGCTGATGCTGCGCAATCCGCGGGCTTCGACCGGGGGGCGCTGCCGTCTGTCCGCCCGACATGCCGAGCTATTTGTCCGCATCGACGGTTCGGGAGGTCAAGAAGGCCACCAGCTCGGGGATGACCTGATCCGGCGCCTCGTCGACGAGCCAATGGCCAGCCCCCTCGATGACGACGCCCTCGACGTTGTCGTCGACTAGGCGCCCCTGCTCTATGAGAAATTCACCCGAAGCCTTCTCACCGGCGAGCACCAGCATCGGCATCGTCAGCGGGGCGGCTGCGAACCCGGCGAAATCCGTGGCGTCCTGCGCGAAGGCGCGGAACACTTCGAAGCCCGCCTTCATGGCGCCCGGCTGGGCATAGGCCGCCGCATAGAACCGGCGGTCCGCCTCGCAGACGGAACGGGCGGGATCGGCAGCGAACTCGTTCCAGAAATGCTCGAAATAAATGCGCTCGCGGCCGGCCACGAGTTCCAGCGGCGTCCGGCCGTAGAAGTGGAAATGCCACATATCCCGGAGCAACCAGACGCTCTTCCAATCGCCCACGCCGGGAAGAAAGGCGTCCATCAGCACGATCCTCTCCACCTCGGTCGGATGCTGGGCGGCATAGGCATAGGCGACCATCAGCCCGATATCGTGGCCGACGACGGCGATCGCCCGAGCGATGCCGCCAGCGCGTGGATATCTTGCGCCATCGACTTCTTGTCATAGCCGCCGTCAGGCTTCGCCGAATCTCCGAAGCCTCGCAGATCGGGGGCGATGACCGTACGGCTCTTGGCGAGTTCGGCGATGACGGGGCGCCACATATGGCTGGTCTGGGCGTAGCCGTGCAGTAGCAGCACCGGATCGCCCCGGCCGGCGATCAGATAATGCAGCCTCGTTCCGTTGACCTCCGCAATGCGGCTGTCGATCGCGATCGGCGCCAGATCGGGCAGCCGCGTGCCGCCGTCCGGCACCGGCGTGCGCGCCGCGTTGAGCACGAGCGATACGATTCCATAATAGCCGGCGGTGGCGATCAACTCCACGATAGCACGTTCGCCGAACCGACTCTCGGCCGCCTGGTAGATGGCGTCGCTGATATCCTTGTCGACGAGGAGCTCGGATATCAGGTCGTAGATGATGGCTTCATCCCGAGACAGCATCGCGGGGCGGCGGGTGGTTTCGATCGCCGCCACAATCGCGGGGTCGAGGCCAGCGCTGATGGCGTGCTTGCGGTGCGCGTTCCATTCGTAATGCGCCGACCAGAATCGCGCGACGAGCAGGATGGCGAGTTCGCGCAGCGGGGCCGGGAACGTGCTCTCGAAGCGGACGAAGTCGCCGAGCCGGCGCACCCGGTCGGCGAGCTCGGGGCTGCGCAGCAGCGCATGGAACGGCCCGCGCAACCCCGCGCGCGGGCCGCTCGCGACCGCGTGGGCGACGCGCTTCTGCTCGGGGGTCATGTCCTGGTCGGACAGCGGCGCGAAACGCGTTTGCATGGTCGTCATCCACGGATTGAGCTGCAAGCTGAAGGCGCGACGTTACGCCATGGCGGCGGCAAGCGACACTCGGATTGTCGGCTTCGGAAAAGCGAACGCCCTGCGGGGCTACCGTGATCGCGTGCGGCAGGCCGGAACGGATACACTGACGGATTCCGGCGGTGAACGCTAAAGCCGGAACTCTCCGGCCTGGATGCGGTCGTAGCGCGTCTGGTCGAGCGTTACATAGGCGCGCCGCTCGGGATCGTAGACATAAAGCGCATCGCGGCAGGCGGCGGGGTCGTAGCCGCCGCGCTCGGGCGCATTCTTCCTTTGCTTGAATGTCGGCGTCAGGTCGATCTCGGAGCGGATTCGCAACAGCACGGGCAGCGCATAGCGCGGCAGGCGGGCGAGCAGATGCCGGCGCAGCGCCGGGATGTCCGGGGGGTCGACGCAAGCGATTTCGGCCATGCCGGCGCGCCCGTCGGCGCCCGCGATTTGCACGCCGTACACATTCGCATCGAGGATGCCGGGAAACGAAGTGATCACCGCGGCGACTTCCGATGTCGCGACGTTCTCGCCCTTCCAGCGGAAGGTGTCGCCGACGCGGTCGACAAAATAATAGAAGCCGCCGCCGTCGCGGCGCATCAGGTCGCCGGTGCGAAACCAGGCGTCGCCGGGCTCGAACACGTCGCGCAGAATCTTCCTTTCCGTCTCCGCGGCCACGGTGTAGCCGTCGAAGCGCCCACCGGGATCGTCCCGCGCCCGGGCGATGCGGCCGATCGCCTCGCCGGCCTCGTTCGGCGCGCACCGCACGCAGCGCCCTCGGTCGTCGCGCAGCGGCAGGCCGCGTTCGACGTCGAACTTCACCAGGGCCAGCGCCGAGCGATGCGCGATGAAGGGCGGCATCCGCCCGATGGCGCCCGGCCGTCCCTCGACGTTGAACAGCGAGATATTGCCCTCGGTGGTGGCGTAGAATTCCAGGATCTGCGGGATGCCGAAGCGCTTCCGGAACGGCTCCCAGACGTCCGCCCGCAGGCCGTTGCCGCAGCAGAGCCTGATCCGGTGCGGCATCTCGTGGGCCAGCGACGGGGGGGCGTGCAGCAGGTAGCGGCACAGTTCGCCGATGTACTGGAACATCGTGCAGTCGTAGCGCCTGATGTCCTCCCAGAACGCGCCGGCGGAGAACCTGTCGCGAATGACCACCGAGCCGCCATTGACCAGGACCGCACCGGTGGCGACCGCGCCGCCGACGCTATGATACATCGGCAGGCAGTTGTACATGCGGTCGCTCGGCCGCGTCTCCGTCATGCCGGCGAACCAATGGGTCCAGTTCATCAGGCGGAGATGGCTGACGATCGCCGCCTTCGGCAGGCCGGTGGTTCCGGAGGTGTAGACGTAGAGCGCGCGATCGTCGACGGTGACCTCCGGCAGTTGCGCGGCATCGAGACCGTCGCCCGCAAGCTCCTCGATCGCCACCGCGATGTCGGGCAATCCGGGGCCGCCGTCGCCATGCGACCACACGATGGCGTCGCTCGAAAGATGCGGCGCGGCGCTGCGAAACGCCTCGAGCAGGTCGCTCGCGACGATGATGTGCCGTGGCGCGACGGCGTCGATGCAATGGGCGAGCGAGGCTCCCACGAGATGGGTGTTGAGCAGCGCGACGACGCCGCCGGCGCGGCCGATCCCGCACCAGACCGCCATGTATTCGGGCCGGTTGGGCATCAGCAGGCAGACCGCGTCGCCCTTGCCGATCCCGTGCACCCAGGCCCACCGGGCATAGCGATTGGAGCGTTCCAGCAGCCCGTGAAAGCTCAGCGTCTCCGCGTCGGACACGAGCGCCGGCGCGTCGCCGAACCGCTCCGCCAATTCCTCGACGACGACCGGGAAGGTGCGCGTGGGATTGCGGGCGATCGGCGCCGTCAACTCCAGCGCGCGCAGCCACGCCTTCGCCGCCGAGCGGGCTCCGGGCCCTTGCGTCGGGGCGGTATCGGCGTCAGGTGAAATGATTTCCGTCATGGTTATCGAGAATTCATCGCCATCCACGAGTATTGGGCATGCTTGTTAAAAATGAGGCCCCATGCGGGCGGCCGCGGAGCCCACCGGTCGCTTTGGGCGATGCCAATCATATCGGCAGAGCAACGGACTATCGCAAGCGGTGCGCCGCACTATGCGCCCGGCGGCTTAACCGTTAAGGTTA
>DASYNT010000171.1:0-5214 GCA_036008405.1 Xanthobacteraceae bacterium | reverse complement strand
CTCGCCGCCCATGACAGCGACAGCTTCAACCGCTGGCAGGCGGTGCAGACGCTCGCGACCGCCCTCCTCATCGAGAATGTCGCGGCGCACCGGCACGGCGCCCCCAGGCGCGGCGCCGACGAGCTGATCGTCGCGTTGGCGGCAATCCTGCGGGATCACACGCTCGACCCCGCCTACGTGGCCCAGGCGATGGCGCTGCCGACCGAGGGCGATATCTCCCGCGAGATCGGCAGCGACGTCGATCCCGATGCCATTTTCGCCGCGCGCCGTGAATTGCGCGCCGCCGTCGGCCGTGCCCTCGCGGGCGCGCTCGAAGCCACCTATCGCCGCATGACCGACACCGGGCCCTACAGTCCCGATGCGGCGAGCGCCGGCCGCCGGGCGCTGAAGAACCTCGCGCTCGACTTGCTCGCCGCCGGCGAACCCGGCCCCGGAGTCGAACGCGCCGCCGGCCAATATCGCGACGCCGACAACATGACCGACCGCATGGCGGCGCTCGCCGTGCTGTCGCTTCATGCGGCGCCGGAACGCCAGCGGGCGCTCGACGATTTCTATCGCCGCTATGACCGCGAGCCCCTGGTCATCGACAAATGGTTCGCCCTCCAGGCGGCGATCCCCGAGCCTGAAACGCTCGACCGTGTGCGCGCGCTCACCGCCCATCCCGCCTTCTCGCTCGCCAATCCCAACCGCGTCCGCGCGCTGATCGGCAATTTCGTCCAGGCGAACCAGACCCAGTTCAATCGCGCCGACGGCGCCGGCTACGCCTTCCACGCCGACACCATGATCGCGCTCGACGCCATCAATCCGCAGGTCGCGGCGCGGCTGATGACGGCGTTCCGCAGCTGGCGCGCCCTCGAACCGGTGCGGCGCGACCACGCCAAGGCCGCGCTGGAGCGCGTTGCCGCCGCCCCTGCCCTGTCGCGCGACATCAACGACATCGTGGCGCGCTCGCTCGGCACCGGCTGAAATCACTCGTGTCACAAGAGCGGGTTTGCGGCGCCAAAATCTGTCAAGGGCCTTGTCGCGACTCGATAAAACGGTGTGGGCAACCCTCGAAAGCACCGCCGAATCGGGATTTCTCACCGGCCGGCCCGGTAATAATTATTTTACGATTGGGATTCCCGGACTCTCGACAAAGATTCGCGATTCGATTCTTATACTGGCGATTCGGGGTGTGATGGGGGACATCCGACCCGGCAAAATTCGGCCTCGGGGGCACAGCGATGGCGCCGGCTCAAGTTGCGCGCGCGTCGACGAATACGGATTCGATCAAGGGCCTGGCTCAATCGCTCGCTAAGCCGGCCTACCGGCGGCTGCTCGTTGCCGAGCCTGCATTGCGCCGAGCGGTTCCGCTGCTGATCATCACGTTTCTGCTCACCATGGCGGTCGGCACCGGCGTGCAGGTGCTCGACCATCGCCGCGAGGCGGCCGCCGGCGCCGTCGACGACATCGAGCTGTTCGCCGACTACCTGGCGAGCCGGCTCGACGGCGAGGCGGCAAAGCCGAAGAACCTGCGCCATGGCCCCGGGGAGATCGTGGCCCAGGCGATCGAGCGCCGCGGCGGCGGCAGCCGCACCGTCCTGGTCGCGGACGCCAAAGGCATCATCACCGCCGCCGAGCCGGCGCACGGCGCGGTCGGCCGTCCGCTCCTCGACGTGCTCGGCCCCGACCAGCCCTTCACGACGTTCGGCGCCACGGCCGGCGCGCTCGAAACGCCGCTGTCCGACGGCACCTCGGCGATCGTCACGGTGCGCGACCTGCGATCGCCGCCGGGCCAGGTCGCCGTCATCGATCCGAAGCCGCAGGCGATCTCGGCGTGGCGCTCCGCCACCGCGTTGGCGGTAACGCTGTCCGCCACCACCGGCTTCGTCGTTCTCATTCTCGGCTTCGCCTTCCATTGGCAATCCACCCGTGCGCGCGAAGCCGACATCATCCACGAGACGGTGCGCCGGCGGGTCGACACCGCGCTCAACCGCGGCCGCTGCGGCCTGTGGGACTGGGACCTCGCGCGCGGCCGGGTGTTCTGGTCGCATTCCATGTTCGCGATCCTCGGCCAGGAGCCGCGCGACCAGCTGCTCGACTTCGGCGAACTCAGCGCCCTGGTGCATCCCGACGACGTTTCGCTCTACGAACTCGCGACCCAAATCGCGGAAGGCAGGACCCAGTCGATCGACCGCGCCTTTCGCATGCGCCACGCCGCCGGCCATTGGGTATGGCTGCGCGCGCGCTGCGAGATCACGCGCCAGCCCGACGAGCCCGGCTTCCATTTGCTCGGCATCGCCGTCGACATCACCGAGCAGAAGGCGATGGCGGAACAGACCGCGGCGGCGGACGTGCGGCTGCGCGATGCCATCGAGACCATTCCGGAGGCCTTCGTGCTGTGGGACGCCGACAACCGGCTGGTGCTGTGCAATTCGAACTTCCAGGCGCTGCACGACCTGCCCGACGAGGCCATCGCTGCCGGCATGCCCTATGACGAGATCGTCGCCGCCGGCCGCAAGCCGCAGCTCCGCGCCCAGGCGGCCGGCGAGCACGCCGCCGGCGAAGGCGCGAGCGATCCCGGCGCCCGCACTTTCGAGGCCCAGCTCGACGACGGACGCTGGCTGCACATCAGCGAGCGGCGCACCAAGGACGGAGGCTATGTTTCGGTCGGCACCGACATCACTACCATCAAGCGCCACGAGGCCCGCCTGATCGACAGCGAGCAGCGCCTGATCGCGACCGTCGCCGACCTGCGCAGCTCCCAGCAGGCGCTCGAATTCCAGGCCCGGCAACTCGCCGACCTCGCCGAGAAATACGGCGAGGAGAAGACCCGCGCCGAGGATGCCAACCAGGCCAAATCGAAATTCCTCGCCAATATGAGCCACGAGCTGCGCACGCCGCTCAACGCCATCATCGGCTTTTCGGAGATCATGGAAGCGGGCATGTTCGGCCCGCTCGGCGCCGCCAAGTACGACGAATACTGCCGCGACATCAGGCGCAGCGGCCAGTTCCTGCTGGAAGTGATCAACGACGTGCTCGACATGTCGAAGATCGAAGCCGGGCGCATCAAGCTGGATTTCGAGGAGGTCGAGATCGAGCAGGTGGTCGCCGATGCCGTGCGCGTCGTGTCGGGACGTGCCCAGGCCAAGCGCCTGACGCTGGTCTGCGAGCTCGCACCCGGCATCAGGCTGCGGGCGGACAAGCGCGCCGTCAAGCAGATCGCGCTCAACCTCTTGTCGAATGCCGTGAAGTTCACCACCGACGGCGGCCGCGTGCGGGTGCGCACCCGCGCCTGGGGAGGCTCCGTCGCCCTGGTGTTCGAGGACACCGGCATCGGCATCCCGAAGCAGGCGGTCAACAAGCTCGGCCGCCCGTTCGAGCAGGTGGAAAGCCTGTTGACCAAGACGCACCAGGGCTCCGGCCTAGGGCTCGCGATCGCCAAATCGCTGACCGAGCTGCACGGCGGCGCCATGCGCATCCGTTCCACCCTCGACAGGGGCACGACGGTGATGCTGCGGTTTCCGCGAACGCACATTGATGTTGCTTGACCTTTTGACGTCGCGTCAATCCTGCGCGTGTCAGAGCAGACATTTCAGCGGGTGGCCCACGGGACGGACGCGGCGGCTTCACCTGGGGCCCCGCGGAAGACGCAGAATCCGCGGCCGCTCTGGCCGCCATGATCCTGTCCCGGATGCGATCGTCGCGCTGGCGAAGCTTGTCCTCGATACCCCGGGGACGGTCGTTCCCCAGAGAGCGGCCGCCAATGCGGGCGGCCGTGGCTTCGGAGATGGGCCATAGGCAGCCTCCCGCTCTGCAAAAATGATCGGAGGACCCTGGCCGGACCAACCGCTAGCCTCAATCAGTGGCCGCGATCAGTGGAATTGATAGTTCAGGCCAGCGCGCACGATATTGTCGGTGAAAAGCGTGTGCGTGGTCATGGTTCCGGTGAACGGCGTCGCCCTAAGAACAGCAGAGGTGTTCGGATTGGCGGCAGGGAACGGGTTTACTGTATCGACCGATCCCAAGTCCAGATACAGATATTCTAATTTCCACGTCCAGTTTGGTGGTAGCCAATACGCCAATCTGCCCTCGATGCCGCCGCCGACCGCGAAGCCGACGTTGGTCCTCGACGCACTGAACACGCTCGTACCGGGCGAAGTGAAGGGGGTCGAAATTGGGCCAATGGGGTCTATGGTAACCCCATTAACGTTGGTAGCGCCCGACAGTTCAACTCGACCGTAAGCTAAGCCGCCAGTCGCATAGAGAAGAACCCGATCGTTCACCAAATAGCCGAGGCGACCACGAACCGTCCCAAACCAGTCAATCTTGCCTTCATAAGCTGTTGCTGCCGTGCCGCTGAGCGGGAAAAAGCTGCTACAAACAGGAGGAACACCTCCCATGGTGGCGCATATTGGTCCTGAGAACGAGTTAACGGACGTGCTGCTCCCCCGTGCACCTGAACCCTGAATATCGGCCTCAAAGCCCCACAACCATCTCGTCGCGAGTTGAAAATTATAGCCAGCCTGACCTCCGCCGACGACGCCGTGTAGCCCTGCCCTATTTGAACCTGCAAGGGCAAAGTTGGCTGGAATACCGCCGAAGAATGGTTGATTCGCAATAGTGGTCGCGGCGCCTGCAATATCGGTGCGTGCATTGCCCCAGCCGTAGCCGACGTTGCCGCCGACATACCACCCGGTCCAGACCGGCGCAGCCACCACCACCGCCGGACGCCTATGGATTGGCCTTGCCAAGTCAGCCGCTGTCGCCGGACCCGCGATGAGCGCAGCGAACGCAGTGCTTGTGAGCAATATCTTATTCATCATCGCCCCAGAGGTGAAATTGGTGAGGTGTGATTCTATCTGAGCAGCCGATGATCGTGTGTGACGTTTGGGTCACAAGTGAGAGAAATCGCCTGTGACTCTTGCTTCTGCCACCGGTTCGCACTTGCTTCGGTGGGGCTGGTCACGCAGCACATTAATTCTGGTGCAATGAAGTTTTTGGGCGTGCCGGGCACCACGCGCTCGTCGCTCTTACCGGAGGTGCCGACGCTTGCCGGGTCCCGTCGCGTCGCGCTTGGTGACCGTCGCGATGTCCGCAGCGGGTCATTCCCGCCGCCGACCTTCGTGACCAGCGGCGGCGGGACTTGCTTCAATAGCGGACGCCACAACTTCGAGGCTCGGACGATGAGTTGAGGGCGACGGCCGATCGGATCAAGGCGCGCGCTCGACCGCG
>DASYNT010000170.1:0-2111 GCA_036008405.1 Xanthobacteraceae bacterium | reverse complement strand
CGCAGCGTTGGAAACAATTTCATCCATAAGAGCGCCACGGCGATGGTCCCGAGCCCGCCCAGCGCGGCTGCCGGCATCGCACCGAACAAGGCCGCGGTCATGCCGCTCTCGAATTCGCCAAGCTGGTAGGAGGCGTTGACGAAGAGGAAATTCACCGCGCCGACGCGGCCGCGCATGTCGTCCGGCGTGGCCAGCTGCACGAGCGAGATGCGGATGACCATGCTCACCGCATCGGCCGCCCCCATGACGGCCAGCGCGACAAGCGAGAGCCAGATCGAATGCGAGACCGCGAACACCACCGTTGCCAGGCCAAAGACGATGACCGCCTCGAACATCCGCATCCCCGCCCGGCGGCGGATCGCGTGGCGGGTCAGCACGGCTGTCATCAGCAGCGCGCCGACCGCCGGCGCGCCGCGCAGCACGCCCAGCCCCCATGGCCCGGTATGGAGAATGTCGCGGGCGTAGATCGGCAGCAGCGCCGTCGCTCCGCCCAGCAGCACGGCGAACAGATCGAGCGATATCGTCCCCAGTATCGCGGGGTTGCGGCGCACGAAGCTGACGCCGGCAAATAAGGCAGCGAGCGTCGGCGGCTCCTTGGCGGTCACCGGGCGGGCGAGCCTGATCGCTCCGTTCAGCATCCCGGCCAGCAACCAGAGCACCGCGATGACGGTGTAAGGCGCACCGGGCGCTAGCGCGTAAGCCAAGCCGCCCAGCGCGGGACCGCTGATCGTCGCCAGCTGGAGCACCCCGGTGGAAAGCGCTGTGCCTTTCTGCACCATCCCGTCCGGCGTGACGCCGGGCAGCAAGGCCGCCGCCGCCGGGCTTTCAAATGCCGTGGCGGTGCCGAACACCGTCACGGCGGAAAAAATCTCCGGCACGGTCAGCCATCCGGCAAAGCTGCCCCAGGCCAAGAATGCCGCTGTCAGCCCCTCGGCCATCTGGCACATCTGCGCCACGCGCCGGCGATCGTAACGGTCGACGGCGTGCCCCGCGGCAAAAACCAGGACAGCAGTGGGGATAAACTGCACCAGCCCCACCAGGCCGAGGTCGAACGCGCTGCTGGTCAGCGCATAGACCTGCCAGCCCACCGCCACGACGGCGATCTGATAGGAGAATTCGGAAAGGCCGCGGGCCCAGAAATAAAACAGGAAAGGCCGGTGGCCGAACAGGGCTCTGGATCGGGCAGGCGAGGCGGAAGACATACGCCGACAAGATACCTCTTATGCCGCCGTGGCCGGGAGCATCGGGTCCGGGCGGCCGAACTGTCAATCGCCGCTCAAATCGGCAGTGCAAAGGGAGTGCCGCACACGTCGAAGGTCTGGGGTCGCCGAGACGGCCATTTCGGGTCGGTCATCATCTTCGCCCATTCATGGACGAGCCCTTCGAGCTCCTTCACCTTCTGCGGATACTTGTCGGCGAGGTTCGTCGTCTCGTTGAGGTCGTCCTTCAGATTGAACAGAAGCTTGTACTCGCCGTATTTCCCCGTCTTGTCGTCGACGGATTCCCAGAGCTTCCAATCGCCCTGGCGGATCGAGAAAAGCGGCCGGCGGCGCCAGGCGAGCATGCTGTGCGGCGCGCCCGTCTTCTCTCCGGCGAGGTAGGGCAGGAGATCGACCCCGTCATAGACGCGGTCGGTCGGCAGCGTGCCGCCGGCGGCGGCCACCGAGGTCGGAAGCACGTCGAGGAGCGACACGACGTCGCGATCGACGAGACCCGGCTTGATCCGTGCGGGCCAGCGCATCATGAGCGGCACGCGCACGCCGCCCTCATAATGCGAGAGCTTGCCGCCGCGCAGCGGCGTGCAGCTGCACAGGCCCGGAAAATAGCCGGCACAGCCATTGTCCGAGGCAAAATAGATGAGCGTGTTGCTCGCATTGCCGGAGGCGTCGACGGCATCGAGAACGCGTCCGACGTTGTCGTCGAGCGCGACGACCATGGCGGTATAGACGCGCATCTGGTGGTCTTTGATCTGCGGAAAGCGGTCGTAGTACTTGGCCGTCACCATATGCGGGGAATGAACGGCGTTGAAGGCGAGGTAGAGAAAGTAGGGCCTGCCGGCTTTGGCATTGCGCGCGATGAACTCCGTGGCGCGATCGCCGAAATAGTCGGTC
>DASYNT010000169.1:0-9564 GCA_036008405.1 Xanthobacteraceae bacterium | reverse complement strand
TCGATCATCGGCCTTCGGCCCATGATCTCGCCCCGGACCACACATATGATTCGAATTTCGGGTGCGACTCTAGCTTCCCGTCTGTGGGACGAGGGCGCTTCCCCTCCATGCGGGGACCGCGCCAAGGGCGGGAACGGGGTGGGAGAATCCGGATGAATCGATCGAGGCTGCTTCTCGGTCTGTGCGCGGCCGCCGCGCTGCTCGGGTCGCTGCAAAGCGCCACCGCGCAGCTTCAGTTCCCGTTTTCCCTGCCGTGGTCGACGAATTCGGTTCCGGCACCGGCTCCGAAGCCTCCCGGTGCCTCCGACTGGAGCGGCCAGCCCGGCAGTTCGGGCCATCCCCTCATGACCACCGAGGCCATCCTCACCGCGGCGGCGAATTTCAGCGCTTGCCTCGAGGGCCTGTGGCCGGCCGCCGAAAAGCGCGGCGTCACCCGCGCCACCTTCGACACCTACACCAGCGGCCTGACGCCCGACCTGCGAATCATGGACCTGATGGACACTCAGCCCGAATTCACCAAGGCGTTCTGGGACTATCTGGACCTTCTGGTCAGCGAAAACCGCATCAAGCGCGGCCGGGAAATCCTGGCGCAATACCGCACCGTGTTCGACGCGGTCGAGAAGGCCTATGGGGTCGACCGCCATTTCGTCACCGCGATCTGGGGGATCGAATCGAATTTCGGCACTTCGGGGGGCGATCGCCCGGTCGTGCGCTCGACCGCGACGCTCGCCTGCGTCGGCCGCCGCCAGGCCTATTTCCGCGATGAATTCCTCGCCGCGCTCGAAATCCTCAACCGCGGCGACATCAACCCGGACCGTCTCAAGGGTTCCTGGGCCGGCGCCTTCGGGCCGACCCAGTTCATGCCGACCTCCTTCAAGCGCTTCGCGGTCGACTTCGACGGCGACGGCCGCCGCGACGTGGTCGATTCGATCCCCGACCTCATCGCCTCCACAGCCAACAATCTCAAGCTCGACGGCTGGATGCCGGGCCAGACCTGGGGATACGAGGTGGTGCTGCCGACCGGCTTCAACTATCTGATGGCCGACGGCGCCAAGACGATGGCGGTCAAGGACTGGGAAAAGCTGGGCGTCGCCCGGGTCGGCGGCAAGGGCTTTCCGCGCCCGGCCGACCGCGCCTATCTGTTTTTACCGGCCGGCGCCACCGGACCGGCCTTCCTCATGCTCAACAACTTCCGGGTGCTGATGAAGTACAACCCGGCGGAGGCCTATGCGCTGGCGATCGGCCATCTCGGCGACCGGCTGCGCGGCGATCCGCCCCTCGTGACCGCCTGGCCGCGCGAGGAGCGGGTTCTCACCAGTGCCGAGCGCTACGAGATGCAGCAGCATCTGGTCCGCCTCGGCTTCGACATCGGGGGCGAGCCGAACGGCCGGCTGAACGCAAAATCCCGCAGTGCGATCAGGAGTTTCCAGGTGTCCCAGGGCCTCGTCCCGGATGGCTTTGCCACCGCCGAAATGCTGGACCGGCTGCGCCAGCATTGAACCCGTTGAAGTTGCGGCGTCACCGAGAAATATGCGGCGGTTCGGCGGGTCACACTCCCGATGAATCGACGGAGCCGGCGGCTAAGACCTTCAAACGGACACCTTGTTTGTGATAATTTGATTGCTCCAAGTGCTTGCACCAATCGCAACTTATGATTGAATACGGACTCGTGCCATGGCCCGTGGGACATTTATGAAGCTGCTCGCCGCCGTCATCCTGATCGCCGCCGAAATGGCGGCGGTGACGGCATTACTGGTGGTCGCGCCGGCGCCCGCCGGCGCCCAGTTGTTCGACGATCGGTTTCCGTTCTTCGGCAGAAACAGTCGCCGCGGCTGGTTCGACCCCCCCGAGCGGGAGGAGCGCGCCGCGCCGCCCGACTATTCCAAGGCCCCCGCGCCCAAGAAGACCGACGCGGTCCCGCAGACGTCGATCATGGTGTTCGGCGATTCGATGGCGGACTGGCTCGGCTATGGTCTCGAGCAGGCTTTCGCCGATACCCCGGAAATCGGCGTGCTGCGGCGGCACCGCACCTCGTCCGGCCTGATCCGCACCGAAGTCAAGAGCGACCCCCGCGGCGAATATCCCGACTGGCCGCAGGCGGCCAAGGAGATGATCGCCGCTCAGAAGCCGAAATTCGTGCTGATGATGATCGGGCTGAACGACCGTAAGCAGATCAAGGAAACGGTGCAGGTGGTGCGTGCGAAGCCGGCGGCCCCGGCCGCTGCGGACGCCGACCCCGCTGCGCAGGAACTCGACACGCCTGCTCCTGCTCCTGCTCCTGCTCCTGCTCCTCCTGCTCCCGCACCTCGCCCGGCTGCGGGCACCGCGGCGGCGGCCCCCGAATCGGCGGCATCCACCAAGACCTACGAGTTCCGTACCGATGCCTGGAGCGAGGCCTATATCCGTCGGATCGACGACACCATCGCCGCGCTCAAGACGGCAGGGGTGCCGATCTTCTGGGTGGGCCTGCCGCCGTTGCGGGGCGGGCGCGCCGGGGCCGACATTCCGTTCCTGAACGACTTGTATCGCAGCCGCGCCGACAAGGCGGGCATCGTCTATATCGACGTGTGGGACGGCTTCGTGGACGAGGACGGCCGCTTCGCCCAGTCGGGCCCCGATTTCGAAGGCCAGACGCGACGCCTGCGGGCCGGCGACGGGGTGCACTTCACCCAGGCCGGAGCCCGCAAGCTCGCCCATTTCGTCGAGCGCGAGATCGATCGCTGGCTCGACGCGCGCGCCGTCGCGGTGGCTTTGCCGGTCGACGAGCCCAAAGCTGCGGCTCCCGCAGCGCCGGAGATCGCACCCGCCGTCGCCGCCGGCAAGGCCGGCCCATCCAAGGCAAGGCCGCTCTCCGGCCCGTCGATGCCGTTGGTCGCCGACAACTCCGGCGAAGCCGACGAACTCCTGGGCGGCAAGCCGCGTCCCGGGGTGACCGACGCCGTCGCCACCAAGGTGCTGGTGAAGGGCGAGGCGCTGCCGGTACCTGCGGGCCGTGCCGACGACTTCGCATGGCCGCGCCGCACGGTGGCGCCGGTCGGCAAGGATCCCGTCGTCGCCACCACCGACCTGCCGATGACGCCCATGGTCGCGGAACGCGGCTCGACGCCCGCTGCTGCACCCGCGGAAGCCGCCACCGTCGCTGCCGCGGCCCCCGCGGCGGCGAAGCCCGTGGTCCGCCGCGTCCGCTCTGCCGACTACCAGCCGCAATACCGGCCCGACTACCGCCGCCAGACCTACAATTTCTTCCCGTTCCTGTTCGGCGGCGGCAGATGATCGGCGCCTGATCCCCGAATTGGACAGTTCGGACGAACGCATCGGGAGAGGTCGGGAGCGATCATGCGCAAAGCTCACGCATGATCCGGGCGCGAAGGCGCGACGCAACGGCCTGCCCGGAACGTCATCGCGGCAGGTCGGTCGCACCCATCGGGAACTTGTCGACGGCGAGCGCGGTCTGGCGGCCTCCGCGGGGGTGACAGCGCACTAAATTGATGTCGCCTCGCGCTGGGCCAGGACAAACGAAAGCTATTGCGGCGGGGACTCGATCAGAGGGCAGACAATCAAGTACACTGCCACCGCAAACTCCCCTCGCCTTGCACTGTCGCCTGAACGGCGACTGTGCGCTGCTGGAGACTCTGATGGAGAAAAGCCGCATGAATCGGATGTTTGTGCAGCACACTATAGGTTTGCTGGGCGCGCTTTCGCTCGCTATGTATTCCTGCGCAGTCCCTCACGCTCATGCTTTCGATTCCCCCAAATGGGGACATGACGCCGCAACCTCGGAATGGTTCCGTTCGCTCAAGAATTCCAGAGGCGAATCGTGCTGCGATTACGACGACGGCGTGAGGCTCGAAGACCCGGAATGGAGAGAACTCGAAGACCATTCCTTCGAAGTCTTCTCGCGCGGGAAGTGGAATAAGATTCCGCCCAATAAAGTCCTGAAAGGAACGAACAAGGTCGGATATGCCATCCTCTGGTGGCCGAAGGCTTGGGACAACCCGACGTGCTTTTTGCCCGGACCGGAAAACTAGAGGAGCGCCCTCACGAAGATTGCACCGAAACGTCGGCTCGCCTATTTCTCCTGTGCAGAAGCCCTGCACCGTTTACCCTCGCCCGTTCCAAGGCACGTGATCCGAACCATTTCGCCCGGCTTGACCGGAAAGGTCGTGATCCCGCCCCCATGCGACATGGTTTGTGTCTTTTCCGGTTTGAGAGCTGTGCCGTCCTTATTCAACACTTCCACAATCGGAAAGTTGTTTTCACCCTCGCACTCGTCGTGCACCCTCACGGTAACGGAGTGAGCCTTATCATCATTGTTGAAGTAAATGTCGATGTGCCCGCCGGACTTGATCGTAAACTCGCCCTCGCACATGGCAATGCGCTCCGGGAAGCGAAGCAGGACTCCGCCGCATCCTACTGCAATTCAGAATGGAGATTATACCGGATCGGGTAGATGTTGAGAAGGCGGTTACCGGACATCCGAGCTGCGCGCAACAGTGAGGTCCGCAATTCGCCGTCAACACGTGGATCATCCTCGGTGAACTCGAGGAACTTCGTGTCGACGCCGGCGTGGGTTCTTGAATACCTTGCCGATGCGCTCGAATATGAAGGCCTGGGCCGCATGATAGCCGGCCAAGCATGCCGTGCGGCCTGCCGCCTCGCACCGCCGGTGGCAGGCCCGCCGCTCACCGCGGCAGGTCGGTCGCGCCCATCAGGAACTTGTCGACGGCGTGCGCGGTCTGGCGGCCTTCGCGGATCGCCCATACCACCAGCGACTGGCCGCGGCGCATGTCGCCGGCGGCGAAAACCTTGTCGACCGAGCTGCGGTAGTCGATGGTATCGGCCTTGACGTTGCCGCGGGGGTCGAGCGCGAGGCCGAGCGCCTCGAGCATGCCCTCGTGGACCGGATGAACGAACCCCATCGCGAGCAGGACGAGGTCGGCCGCAAGCTCGAATTCGGTGCCCGGGATGGGCTTGAAACCGCTGTCGCAGCGCACGCAGCGCAGCCGCTTCACCTCGCCGTTTTCGCCGACGAATTCCTGGGACAGCACCGCGAAATCCCGCGCGACGCCTTCCTCGTGGCTCGACGAGGTCCGCAGCTTGAGCGGCCAGTCCGGCCACGTCAGCAGCTTGTTCTCCTTGTCCGGCGGCCGCTGCATGATTTCGAAATTGGTGACCGAGAGCGCGCCCTGGCGGATCGAGGTGCCGATGCAGTCCGAGCCGGTGTCGCCGCCGCCGATCACCACTACATGCTTGCCGGCGGCGAGGATCGGCGCGACGCCGTCCTGCGGCTCGCCGGAGACGCGGCGGTTCTGCTGCGGCAGGAATTCCATGGCAAAGTGGATGCCCGCGAGGTCGCGGCCGGGTATAGGCAGGTCGCGCGCCTGTTCCGCGCCGCCCGACAGCACGACGGCGTCGTGTCGCGCCACCAGCTCGGTCGCGGAATGGTCGACGCCGACATGGACGCCGCAGTGAAAGCTCACGCCTTCCGCCTCCATCTGCGCGACCCGGCGGGCGACGAGGTGCTTCTCCATCTTGAAATCGGGGATGCCGTAGCGCAGCAGTCCGCCTGGCTTGGCGAGCTTCTCGTAGACATGCACATGGTGTCCGGCACGCGCGAGCTGCTGGGCGCAGGCGAGCCCCGCCGGCCCGGAGCCCACCACGGCGACCGACTTGCCGGTCCTGACCGCCGGCGGCTCCGGCTTCACCCAGCCCTCCTCGAAGGCGCGATCGATGATGGCGCATTCGATCGTCTTGATGGTGACGGGGTTGTCGTCGATGTTGAGCGTGCATGACGCTTCGCACGGCGCCGGGCAGACCCGCCCGGTGAATTCGGGAAAATTATTGGTGGAGTGGAGGTTGCGCGCGGCCTCCTGCCACGCGCCGGAATAGACGAGGTCGTTCCAGTCCGGGATCTGATTGTTGACCGGACAGCCGGTGTGGCAATAGGGGATGCCGCAATTCATGCAGCGCGCCGCCTGTTGCCGCGTTTCCGCCTCGGGCAGCGGCAGGACGAATTCGCGCCAGTGCCGGATGCGCTCCTCGACCGGCGCATAGTCGCGGTCGTTGCGCTCGAATTCGAGAAAGCCGGTGATCTTGCCCATGGCGACTCGCGCTCAGCCGCCGGCAGCCGCGAGCAGCGGCGCCGCGGCTTGGAGAGCCTTCATCTCGCGCAGGGCACGGCGGTATTCCAGCGGCATCACCTTGCGGAACTTGGGCAGATACGCGTCCCAGTGCGCGAGGATGTGGGCGGCGCGGCGCGAGCCCGCATAGCGGGCGTGCCGCGCGATCAGGTGACGCAGGCGCGCGGCATCGTAGCGCGTCATGTCGGACATGACCTCGACCAGGCCATGGCCGTCGAGGTCGCCGGCGTGGTGATAGAACGCGGCATTGACCTCTTCCTCCTCGATCACCGCCTCGAGCTCCACCATCGACATGTTGCACAGCGTCGGGAAGGCGCCGTCCTCGTCGAGTACATAGGCGATGCCGCCCGACATGCCGGCGGCGAAATTGCGGCCGGTCTTGCCGAGCACCACCACGAGGCCACCGGTCATGTATTCGCAGCAATGATCGCCGGCACCTTCGACCACCGCGACGGCGCCGGAGTTGCGCACCGCGAAGCGCTCGCCGGCGATGCCGCGGATGAAGCACTCGCCCGCGATGGCGCCATAGAGCACGGTGTTGCCGACGATGATCGACTCCTCGGGGACGATGCCGGCGTCGACGGGGGGCCGCACGATGATGCGGCCGCCCGACAGCCCCTTGCCGACATAGTCGTTGCCCTCGCCCTCGAGCTCGAGGGTGACCCCGCGCGCCAGCCAGGCGCCGAAGCTCTGCCCGGCGGTGCCGGTCAGCTTGACGTGGATGGTGTCGTCCGGCAGGCCGGCATGGCCGTAGCGCTTGGCGATCTCGCCGGACAGCATCGCGCCCGCAGCGCGATCGGTGTTGGTGATGGTGGTCACGATCCGCGCCGGGGCGCCGCGATCGAGCGCCGCCTGGGAGTGGGAGATCAGCCTGCGATCGAGGATGTCGTAGATCTTGTGGTCCTGCTTCTCGCACTTGAAGATCTTCACCCCGGCCGGCGCCTGCGGCTTGTAGAACAGCCGGGAGAAATCGAGCCCCTTCGCCTTCCAATGGGCGATGACGCGGCTCTGGTCGAGCATCTGCATCTGCCAGATCATCTCGTCGAAGGTGCGGAAGCCCATGCCCGCCATCAGCTCGCGGACTTCCTCGGCGACGAAGAAGAAGAAATTGATGACGTGCTCGGGCTGGCCGGTGAAGCGCCTGCGCAGCACCGGGTCCTGGGTGGCGACGCCGACCGGGCAGGTGTTGAGATGGCACTTGCGCATCATGATGCAGCCGGCCGCGATCAGCGGAGCGGTGGCGAAGCCGAATTCGTCGGCGCCGAGCATGGCGCCGACCACGACGTCGCGCCCGGTGCGGATGCCGCCGTCGACCTGAACCGCGATGCGGCTGCGCAGGCGGTTGGCGACCAGCGTCTGGTGGGTCTCGGCGAGGCCGATCTCCCATGGCGATCCCGCATGCTTGATCGAGGTCAGCGGCGACGCCCCGGTGCCGCCTTCGAAGCCGGCGATGGTGACATGGTCGGCCCGCGCCTTGGAGACGCCGGCGGCGACGGTGCCGACGCCCACCTCGGAGACCAGCTTGACCGACACGTCGCCCGCGGGATTGACGTTCTTGAGGTCGAAGATGAGCTGCGCCAGGTCCTCGATGGAATAGATGTCGTGATGCGGCGGCGGCGAGATCAGGCCGACGCCCGGCGTCGAGTGCCGCACCTTGGCGATGGTCTTGTCGACCTTGTGGCCGGGCAGTTGGCCGCCTTCGCCGGGCTTGGCGCCCTGCGCCATCTTGATCTGCATCACGTCGGAATTGACGAGATATTCCGCGGTGACGCCGAACCGGCCGGAGGCGACCTGCTTGATCGCGGAGCGCATCGAATCGCCGTTGGGCAGCAGCTTGTAGCGGTCCGATTCCTCGCCGCCCTCGCCGGTGTTCGACTTGCCGCCGATGCGGTTCATGGCGATGGCGAGGGTGGTGTGGGCTTCGCGCGAGATCGAGCCGTAGGACATGGCGCCGGTGGCGAAGCGGCGCACGATGCTGCTCGCGGGCTCCACCTCCTCGAGGGGAACCGGCCTGCGGCCGTCCTCTTCCGCCGTCTTGAGCGTGAACATGCCGCGGATGGTGAGCAGCCGCTCGGACTGTTCGTTGCTGACCTTGGCATAGGCGCGATACTGGTCGAGCGAATTGCCGCGCACCGCATGCTGCAGGGCGGCCACCGTGGTCGCGGTCCAGACATGGTCCTCGCCGCGGATGCGATAGGCATATTCGCCGCCGACGTCGAGGGCGTTGCGATACACCGGGGAGTCGCTGAAGGCGTCGCGATGGCGGCGCACCGTCTCCTGCCCGATCTCGCCGAGGCCGACCCCCTCGATGCGCGTAGCGGTGCCGGTGAAGAAGGTCTCGATGAAGTCGGACCGCAGCCCGACCGCGTCGAAAATCTGCGCGCCGCAATAGGACTGGTAGGTCGAGATGCCCATCTTGGACATCACCTTGAGCAGTCCCTTGTCGATCGACTTGATGTAGCGCTTGATGATTTCCTTGTCCTCGAGCTTCTGCGGCAGCTGGTCCTTCATGTCGATCAGCGTCTCGAAGGCGAGGTAGGGGTTGATCGCCTCGGCGCCGTAGCCGGCGAGGCAGGCGAAGTGATGGATCTCGCGGGGCTCGCCGGATTCCACCACCAGCCCGACCGAGGTGCGCAGGCCCTCGCGGATCAGGTGGTGATGGACGGCGGCGCAGGCGAGCAGGGACGGGATCGGGATCCGGTCGGAGCCGGCATGGCGGTCCGACAGGATGATGATGTTGATGCCGTCGCGGACCGCCTTCTCGGCCTGGTCGCACAGATCGTCGATGGCGCGGGGCAGGCCGTTGGCGCCGATGTCGGCCGCCCAGGTGGCGTCGAGCATCAGCGACTTGAAATGGGAATCGCTGATCTCGGAGATCGAGCGGATTTTCTCCAGGTCCTCATTGGTGAGGATGGGCTGGCGCGCCTCCAGGCGCTTGACCGTCGACATGCCCTCGAGGTCGAACAGGTTCGGCCGCGGGCCGATGATCGACACGAGGCTCATGACGAGTTCCTCGCGGATCGGGTCGATCGGGGGGTTGGTCACCTGGGCGAAGTTCTGCTTGAAATAGGTGAACAGCAGCTTCGGCTTGTCGGACAGCGCCGAGATCGGCGTGTCGTTGCCCATCGAGCCGACCGCCTCTTCGCCGGTGGTTCCCATCGGCGACATCAGGATCCTGAGGTCCTCCTGGGTATAGCCGAAGGTCTGCTGGCGATCGAGCAGAGTAAGGTTGGACAGCGCCGGCCGGGTCTGCGCCGGCGGCAGCTCCTCCAGCACGATCAGGGTGTTCTGCAGCCACTGCCGGTAGGGATGGCTGCGGGCGAGCTTCGCCTTGATCTCCTCGTCGGGAATGAGCCGGCCTTCGACGAGATCGACCAGCAGCATCTTGCCGGGCTGCAGGCGCCATTTGGTGACGATGTCCTTT